>CAJPSM010000023.1 GCA_905373305.1 uncultured Streptococcus sp.
TTTCGACTTCTACTAGGTGGACACGAATACCTTTTTGACCTTCTTGAAGAACACGGGTTTGACCTAGTGGGAGTTTATCGTTTTTACGTTCTTGCACTTGGAAATCAATGTTCTCTTCTTCTACTAGAAGTTCTGGTTTTTCATGAACTAAACCTGCAGCTCCATCAAGTGGTTGGGCTGTACCTCGCTTAGTTCCAACGAGAAGAACCCGGTTAACAGGAGTCTGAAGTACTTCACGAAGTTTCTCTTCACGAGTTCCATCTGGGCTTACAGATGTAAGAATGCGTTCCTTACCAACTTGTCCTTCTTGTTCTACACGGCTTTCACCTACATATAAACTGGAATCTTCTTTTTCAACGGTCTGGAAGGCAAGTTCTTTTTCGACAACCTCAAGACTTGGATTTTCTTCTTGAATAGCAGGGGCTGCTTTCTCAGAAACTGGTTTTTCCTTGATCAACTGGATACGGTATTCCTTGACTTGTTTTCCACTTTCTGAAACGAGGCGAACAAGAACTGGAAGGCTATCATCTCCGCTATCTACAACTGTTGATGCTACTTGATTACTTTCTTCGACTGAGACTTTTGGACGTTGACCTTTATAGGTGATTTGATAGTCTTGACGATTTTCAGCGAAATCAGCAAGTTCTTTTCCATCTACAAGAATCTTCGATTGAGTGCTTTCTTGAGGCAATTCGCTTGGCGCAAGGAAGGTCATCTCAATCATAGCAACACCCTTCTTATCAGCTTTGCGCTCCATACGCCATCTCATGGCTTTGGCTTTCACGGCTTTAAATGTTAGGTTGATTTCATCACCAGCTTCAATGTCTTTATCCGCACGATAAGGAACAGCTTCCCAGTTATCTGGATTGTTAAATGGATGGCCTGATTCATAGGCTTGATAATTTGAATAGTAGGTTGGCACTTCAAACTCTGGACCAATATAACGTTCTAGAACAAGTTTAGATGGTGCATCCGTACCACTATCTGCAAAGAAGTGAAGTTTGGCTTGAGCAACAGTTCGCTCTACAATCTTGCCATTTTCACGGAAGATCACACCTGCTGATACTTCTGGGTTAGAAGATGGTGTTGGAGACCAGTTTGTCCAACGACGATTTTCAGAATGATCTCTGTCATTGATATAGTCTACACGGTCATGAGAACTGTCGTCAATATCATTAGTTGCTGAAGCAAAGGCTTGGTTACTGTTTTCATCATAGTCAGGGTTATCTGAGAGAGCTTCACCAAGTTTGTCTGTAACTCGTACAGTGAACTCCGCAACGAGGTCACTACCAAGGACACGGCCTCGAACAGTAAATTGACCTGCTTTTGTCAGATTTTCTGCTGGAACTTTTTCCCATTCCACTGTCAAGTCTTTTGTTTCATAGCCATCTTTGCCTGTGAAGTAAACCGGAACTTTAGTTGGCAATTCAAGTGGTTGACCTAGTTGCAACAAGCGAGCTTGTTTAACCGCAGCAAGAGGTTTACGAGAAAGTAAGTCTTTGTCCTTAGTGAAGTGTAGACGGTATTCTCCTAAGATGTCACCATTTTCTGCTTTCGCGATGACACGAACTGGCTCACCTTCACGAACGCTTGGAACAACCGTCGCGAGACCGTTGCTGCTAACACTTGCTGTTACTGCAGGAACTTTTCCATCTACAGACTCAAGGTAGTAGTCTGTCAAATCAGGGTTGAAGTTTGCTAAATCTTTGCCGTCAACTTGGATTCTCGTTTGTCCTTGTTTGGCTGCCGCAACTTGTTTCGCAAAGATTTGTACTTCTGTGATAGAAGTTCCACGCTTGTTATCTGCTTTCACCATGCGAATGCGAACAGCATAGGTTTCAACTTTATCAAAGCTAAAGTGATTCATTTCTCCAGCCTTGAGTTGAGCTGGGGCTTTTAGATTGGTAACTGGTTTCCAGTTAGCTGGATCGTTAAAGACATGTTCTTCATTGCCTACAAAGCTAGGGTTTTTAGGTGCTGTTGGAACAGTCTTACCAACATAATACTCAATCACATAAGACTTCGGTACACCAACTCCATGGTCTTCGTGGAATCCGACACTTAAATTATCAACCGAACGTTTGCTCAAGATACCTGAATCTCCAAATAGAACACCGACTGAAGCTTCTGGATTACTACGGTTCCAGTTTGTCCAACGGTTAGCTGGGCGGTCATTAAAGGAAATCAATTTATCGTTGACGTTTGAAACAGGGTCGCTCGGATTTGAGTCTGAAGCAAAGGCCAGTGGCAATTCTGAACCTGTCCATTGGTCAGAGATATTTGCTCCTTGCTCTGTTTTAGCAGAAACGCGAACATGAAGTTTGGTAGTTAATTGGGTACCTTCTAGGCGACCAGTGACTGTAAAGACACCTTCCTTAGCATATTGGTCTGATTGAATCGCATCCCAAGCAACCTTGGCAGATGAAACGTGACCATTTGAATCATAGGTACGAACACTTTCTGGTAATTGTGGCGCTTCTGCGATTGGTGTTGTCACACTGACTTCTTCAACCGAAACGATACCTTCTACAGAGACTTTTGCACGCGCTTCAAGGTCAAGTCCTTCAACTTTACCTAGCACTTCAAAGGTTTGATAGTGGTCTAGTTTTTCTTTTGGAATAGCTTCCCAAGTGACTTTGTGAGTTTTAGGGAAACCTTTGTCATACTCAACAGTTACTGTTGTTGGAAGAGTAGGTTCTTGATGCAAGTCTGTCACTACATTTACTGGACGGATAGATTGCGCAACCTTTGTCTCAGTATTGGCTTGGATAGTGAGTTCAACTTGACCTGTAGCCCCCTCATATTCCGCTTTCAGAGTGACTGCTCCTGGTCTATGCAACTCAAGCATTCCTTTACGGACTGCGACTTCCCCTTCACCGCTTGTAGAGAAGCTTACTTTATCAGCTGGTAGAACCGCCTGTGTTCCGTCTTGATAGTGAGCTAGGACGGACAATTTCACTGTTTGGTCTTCTTTAAGACCGTCAGCTTGCTCTACTTGCAAGTTCAAGTGGTCAATTTTTGGTGTTTCTTCAAGGAATTGAATTGCATAGGTTTGAAGCGGACCACCATCCTTGGGTTGAACATAGATGCTTGCACGCATGCCGTTTGCTGCACTTGCTTGGACTACGGTAACATCCGCATTTTCAGCACTTGCTGTGACTTCTGGCAAGGATGCACCGTAAGCAAGAGTTCGATATTGCATTGGATGTTGACTAGTAAGGTCTGTGACAGCTTCACCACCAACGGTTACAGTTGGTACTACAGGTGTTGCAGGATTGCCTTCTTCTACTACAAGCGTAGCATGAATAGTCTCACCGCCCAGTTGACCAGTCATTTGAATACGTGATCCTGCAACTGACAGTTTAGCTTTATCAGTTTCCGCAATCTCCCACTTATCAACTTCGTATTCTTGTACGCTTCCATCCGTAACGGCAATAGAAACATATTTGTCAACAGCACTCAAGTCTGTTCCTGGGGCAACACGTTTAACAGTTGGTAGTTCTTTCGCAATTGCTAGAACTTCTACACGAGCCTCAACTTCACGTCCGTCTGCCATACCTTTAACAGTCACAACTCCTGCTTGGCTCACATCAACTGAAGACCAAGTTACTGGACGTTTTTCACGACTGCCATCACTGTAGATAAAACCGACTGTCTTCGGCATTTTTGGCTCTTTCTCAATAACAGTACGTACTTTTGGTACTTCTGTTCCGAGAACGGTCTTTTCTTGGTCTTCTTTTTTACCAGTAAAGATAGTTACTTGACCAGATTTCAAGAGATCCGAATGGGCTGTTAGCGTGAATTTTCCTGCTTGCTCAGTTGATTTGACAATGGCAACACCTTTACCGTTAAAGGCTCTGCGAATCCAAGAACCATCTGGTTGAGCCTTATAGCGTTCACGGCTGGCTTGTTCCCCATTATCGACACCGACAAGTTGACCTTGTCCATGCAATTGGAAACGAACTAAATTATTAGCAGTTGGAACCACATTTCCTTGGCTGTCAACGATTTCATAGTAGATGTAGGTCAAGTCTTTTCCATCTGCGGCGATTGCGTGGTCCTCCTTGATGAGACGAACACCGGCTGGTCGGCCTGCAGTGGTAATCTTGTCACGTGCAATTTCTTTACCAGCTTCATCACGAGCTACTGCTTCTAAAGTACCTGGTTGGTACGCAACCTTCCACTCAAGGTAGAGTTCCTTGGCATTTGCACCTTCTTGGTAAGTTCGTCCATCGCTAGTTTGTTTTTTGTTGAAGGTCTTAACTCCGAGAGATTGACCGTTCAAGAACAATTCTACGCTTGCAGCGTTTGAATAGGCGCGAACTGGAATCTTACCTTCTGCATCAGCTACATTCGCTTTTAGAGTAGGATCTTCCCAGTTCCAGTGAGGAAGGAGGTGAACCATTGGTTTTTTCTTAACAGAAACCCATTGGCTTTGGTAAAGATAGAAGTCATGTTTTGGAATACCTGCTGTATCTACAATACCAAAATAAGAGCTCTTAACAGGAGTTTGGTTTTGGTTATGCCATGGCGTAGGCTCCCCGATATAGTCTGTACCTGTCCAGATAAATTGTCCAGCATAGCCAGCATTGTCTCGGTCAAAAGTCCATGAATCGGTTGCCGTTTTACCCCAACCAACTCGGTCATTACCATAGTCAGACTGTTCGTAATGACGCTCAGGTCCGTTACTATGTTTCAATTCCTGTTCAGGGCGATAGTAACTTCCACGTGTACGGGTTGCTGAAGATGTCTCAGAGCCGTAAATCAACCAGTTTGGATGTTTCGCACGAAGTTTCTTGTAGTTATCTTCTGAGTAGTTAAAACCAACTGCATCCAGTTCTTCGGCAATCTTCTCATGACCACCACTACCATTACCGAAACGGAACTTATCTGCTCCCATGGTAACGTAACGAGTCTTATCAACATCCTTGATAACTTTAACCAGACGTTTTACAGTTGCTAGAGAATGAGCATCACCGTTGGCTTCACCGATTTCATTTCCGATAGACCACATGAAGACAGCTGGGTTATTTTTATCTCTTTCGACCATGGTCCGAAGATCGTAATCAGACCATTTTTCGCCTTTTCTAGCTTCTGGGTGAGTGGCATCTTTTTCAAAGAAACGACCATAGTCATAAGGTTTCTTTCCACCGTACCAGGTATCAAAGGCTTCTTCCTGAACGAGCAAACCAAGTTCTGCAGCGATTTGCAAGGTTTGTTCACTAGCAGGGTTGTGAGTTGTACGAATAGAGTTAACCCCCATCTCCTTCATTTGTTTGAGACGGCGATATTCTGCTTTATAGTTTTCTTCTGCTCCGAGCGCTCCGTGGTCATGGTGCAAGGAAACTCCATGGAATTTAATGCGTTCGCCATTCAAAGAGAAGCCTTCATTTGGCGTCCAGTGATAGTAACGGTAACCAAACAAATCCTTCTTAGCATCCACCAATTGACCATCACGGTATACACGCGTAATCAATTCGTACAAGGCAGGTTTGTCATTTAAAACTGTCCAGAGTTTTGGTTTTTCAACTTCTAAAATAGCATCAAGACTTGTTGATTCATGTGCTTTCAAGGTACGACTTGCTGTACGAACCACGCCTGTTACGGCCTGACCACCACGTTCAACAATTTGATATTCTGCCACAAGCTCATGGTCTTTATCGTCTGTATTGACGATTTTGCTGATCACATGAGTTTCAACCTTGCCGTGTTGCTGTTGTTCTAATTTTGGCGTTAAGATAGTTGTTCCATTTTTCTCAACATGAACCTTATCTGTCACTTGCAAGGTGACATCGCGGTAAATACCACTTCCTGAATACCAGCGGCTACTTGGTTGTTTGTTGACTGCATGGACAGCGATCACATTCTCACGACCATCTTTGTGAAGGTATTTGGTGATATCATATGAGAACTGGTTATAACCATTTGGATAATGTCCCACTAACTGGCCATTAACATAGACTTGAGAGTCCATGTAGACACCATCAAAGGTCACACGAACATTCTTCTTGAGGTCTTTTTCATCAAGTTTGAAGGTCTTACGATACCAAGCTTCACCCCCATTGAGCTGTCCACCTTCGTTTTGGGCAGGTGATTGATGGTCAAAATCGTTAAAGATACTCCAGTCGTGTGGTAGATCCAATTTTTGCCATGTTGACACATCTGCATCTGATTTCACAGCTTCTTTAGAGTTCGCATTGAGTTTGAAGTGCCAATTTTGATTAAAATTCACTTTTCTGTCTTCAATCATTTGATTTACTTCTTCATTTGTCGCAGCTTTCAATTCTTCCTTAACAGGCTTTTCTTGACTTGAAGCTTGAGATTCTATCTTTGGTTCATTTTCTTCAGGTTTAGAAGATGCTTTCTCCTCTTTTGGAGATACAGGTTCATCTTCTTTCACCTCTTGTTTACTTGCTTCAATGGCAGCAGCTTGGCTTTGATCGGCATTTGCAGCATCCTTGTGCTCTGCTACAGCTTGATCCTGTTTTTCCTCCACTGCTGGACTGTCCTCTTTTGCTTGTTCTACAGTGTGTGTAATAGGAGTTTCATCCGCAAAAACTGGTGATTCTCCAACAACACTTCCTCCAAATAGAACCGCACAGGTTCCAATCATGACAGAGCAAGCTCCTACAGCAAACTTACGAATACTGTAGACTCTTTTACGATTCCAATGGCCTTTTTCCATAAAATCCTCCTTTAGTAACCGCTTCCATTTTTCTTGTAAGCACATTACTTTTTATAGCCTTTTACCCTTATTTTATAAAATAATATAGGAAATTTCAATACCCTAAACACAAAAAATCATATTTTTGATTGTTTTTTCTAAAATTTGTAGAAGATTCAAAAAATGTGAATGTAGATTTAGAACAAAAACAAACAACTTTTGGCACTCAGTTATATATAATAAAAAAGTTCCTCCTATAAGGAACTTCTTTTACTTATAATTAAAGGTTTTCCCTGCCAACTTATCAGCTAATTTAGGGAAGAGGCTATAAAATTTGTGGGCTAAATTGAGCAAAAAAGGAAGATTGAGTTCTCGTTTATTTTTTCCTATGGTTTTGACAATCTTTCTAGCAACCGCATCTGGCTCTAAGAGAAATCGATCAACAGACTTGAGGTAGCTACCATCTGGGTCTGCCTGGTCAAAAAAGGCAGTACGAATCGGTCCTGGATTGACAGTTGTCACATAGACACCATAGGGCATAAGTTCGAGGCGTAGCGCATTTGAAAAACCAATCGCCGCAAACTTGGTCGCTGAGTAGAGACTGGACTTGCTAGTCGCTATCAAACCTGCCATGCTGACAATATTGATGATATGCCCTTTTCCTCTCTCCTTCATGCGAGCTCCAAGGCGACGAGACAGGTTCATCAGGGCAAAGGTATTGACCTCGAACATCTGGTGAATGTCTTTGTCAGAAATCTGGTCGAAATCTTCAAAAATTCCGTAACCAGAGTTGTTGATTAAGACATCAATTTTAGTATGACGTTGGTAGAGGTCAGCCACTAAAGTTTCTAGGGCTTGGTCATCAGTAATGTCAATCTCGACCAATTCTGTGTGAGAATGATTTCCGTAGAGCTGAGCTAATTTTTCCTTGTTTCTACCTAGCAGAATCAGTCGGTCATCTGGCAAGAGTTTGACCATTTCTTGAGCTAGACCACCGCTAGCACCTGTAATGAGAATAGTTCGCATACTGTTCCTTTTTCAATCTTTTAGACTTCCACTTCTTCCAAGTCTTTAACAACATGGACATTTTCAAAAATGCTGGCCGCATCTTTCTTGAGCTGGCTGACATCTTTTGAGAGAAAACGAGCACTGATATGGTTGAGCAAAAGGCGTTTGGCACCTGCTTCTGCCGCTACTTGCGCTGCCTGCATGTTAGTAGAGTGACCATGATTGCGAGCAATTTTCTCATCATCCTTGCCATAAGTCGATTCATGGACTAGGACATCAGCATTGACAGCAAGACGCACACTGGCATTGGTTTTTCGGGTGTCACCCAGAATAGTGATAATCTTACCAGGACGAGGAGCTGAAATATAGTTCGCTGCCTTGATTTCAGTCCCATCTTCTAGAACAACATCCTGACCGTTTTTGATTTTTCCAAAAAGCGGTCCAAATGGCACACCAGCAGCTTTAAGTTTTTCAGCATCCAAGGTTCCTTCAAGATCCTTTTGCATGATACGATAGCCAACACAGAAAATAGTGTGGTCCAACTCCTCTGCATATACAGTGAATTTATCGGTTTCAAGGATTTTCCCTAGAGAATTTTGGTCAAACTCATGAAAATGAATACGGTAAGGCAGGCGCGAACCTGACACACGAAGACTGGTTAAGACAAATGACTTGATCCCTGGAGGTCCATAAATGTCCAAATCTGTCTGCTCTTCATTGGCCTGAAAAGCACGGCTAGAGAGAAATCCTGGCAAGCCAAAGATATGGTCTCCATGCAAGTGAGTGATAAAGATTTTGCTGACCTTACGTGGTCGAATCGTGGTTTCCAGAATGCGATTTTGCGTCCCTTCGCCACAGTCAAAGAGCCAAACTTCGTTAATCTCATCCAAGAGTTTCAGGGCGAGACTTGAGACGTTGCGGGCTTTAGAGGGCTGACCAGCCCCCGTTCCTAAAAATTGAATATCCATTTGATACTTTCTAATTAATCAATATATAACATGGCTGTGCGGTTTTCCGATCGGAAATAGCGCTTGCCAGAAAAAGCAACAGCTTCTTGTAATAAATCCTCTTGGCTATAGCCTTTGAGACGCTTGCGACCATCAGCTAAACTTTCCAAATCTGTCAAAGCTGTGAGACTCTCCACACTAACAACTTCTTCGTCTCCGGCATCCTTCATGTAAATCTTTCCAGACTCTTCAAAGACGAGCTGATGGGGGAAAATTTGCGCAATCTCAAAAAGCAAGTCATCCGAGATTACTTCCTTATTTTCAGAAAAAATTCGACCAAGCCCCTCACTCTCATAGCAAAAGCCAAAGGATTTTCCTGATAGGTTGAGGCGAATAAAGGGCTTGTTTTCTAGAGTAAAACTTGGCTCAGCATTGTAGAGATTCAGTTCCTGACTCAGTTCAGCAAAGTAAGCTGTCGCAGCCTCGGGACTCTTTTTCTGGTAGAGCTCCGCAAAGTAAGCATTGACCACGCTAGGCGGAGGGGTGATGAGAGCCAACTGCTCCTGTTCTGTCTTACCAGCTAAAAGCTGATCTAGATAGACCTTGTCCAGACTTGTATAGCCACCATACTTTAGAGCCAAGGTTTTGATATCAGTCATAAAATTCCTCTAACCTCCATTTGTTTTTCTCAGAAATGTGGCCTGTGATGACTTCCCCGTCCTCTTGATAGTCACGATCTTCAAGAATCGCTACACTTTCTAAATCATGAATCTTATAGGACTTAGAAAAAGGCACGCGCAGGGTAAAGGGTTCGAAAATATCCTTAATTTTCTCTAAAAATAAAGCTTGCAGCTGCTCACGACTATCCTCGGACTTGGCAGAAATGAGCGCATAGGGCGTTTGGGTCGGCGTAAAATCCTCCACCAAATCCGCTTTATTATAAAGGGTCAAGCGAGGAATATCCTCCATGTCCAAGTCTTTCATGATAGACAAAACTGTTTTTTCATGCTCCTCGTGATAAGGATTGCTGGCATCGATGACATGAACTAGAAGGTCTACATGCTTGCTTTCTTCCAAGGTCGACTTGAAACTTGACACCAACTCAGTCGGTAAATCTTGGATAAAGCCAACAGTATCAGTCAAGGTTACCTGTAGATTCCCACCAAGATGGATACTCTTAGTCGTGGCATCCAAAGTCGCAAAGAGTTCGTCAGCTTCGTACTGAGTCTTGCTAGTCAAAGTGTTCATGATAGTTGACTTCCCAGCATTGGTATATCCAATCAAGCCAATCTTAAAGGTACTCGATTCCAGACGTTTTCCTCTGACTGTAGCTCGATTTTTCTCAACAACCTTAAGCTGACGCTCGATGTCTGTGATTTGGTTGCGAACACTACGACGATTCAGCTCCAGCTGGCTTTCACCAGGTCCACGAGAACCAATCCCCCCAGCCTGACGACTAAGCATAATCCCCTGACCAACCAAGCGAGGTAAGAGGTACTTGAGCTGAGCTAGGTGGACTTGTAGTTTCCCTTCATGGCTTCGAGCTCGCATAGCAAAAATATCCAAAATCAACTGCATACGGTCAATGACCTTGACACCGAGAATTTCCTCCAAATTGACATTCTGCCTTGGTGTCAAACGGTTGTTGACAATGACAGTTGTGATTTCTTCCGCATCTACCATGAGCGCAATCTCTTCCAACTTACCAGAGCCAACAAAGGTCTTAGAATCATACTTTTCACGTTTTTGTCTGTAACTATCTACAACGACTGCTCCAGCAGTCTTAGCCAGACTGGCCAACTCTTCCATGGAAAGGTCAAAATTATCCATGCCCTGCAATTCCACACCAATGAGCAGGACTCGCTCCTCTTTTTTCTCCGTTTCAATCATTTAAAAACTCCTCAATCTGGCTTAGAATGCGATCCTGCACGCCAGTCTCCCCTATCTGATAAAAGGTCACCCGCATACGATTACGGAACCAGGTCAACTGACGCTTAGCAAAACGACGCGTTGCCTGTTTGAGACTCTCGCTGGCTTCCTCCAGAGTCTGCTCCCCACGGAAATAAGGAAAAAGTTCCTTGTAGCCAATGCCTTTGGCTGCCTGCACATCAGGGTAATGGTCAAAAAGCCACTTGGCCTCATCCAAAAGCCCAGCCTCAAACATCAAATCCACTCGGCGGTTGATACGTTCATAGAGTTGACTGCGTTCATCATCCAGACAGATGATCAACGGTTGATACAAGGTCTCTTGATTTTCCAAATCCTGACCAAAATGGGCGATTTCCAAGGCTCGCATAGCACGGCGGCGATTAAACTGGGAAATTTCAAGGCCTGCTTGCTTCACAAGATGGGCTAATTCCTCATCTGAAAAAGGCTCTAAACTAGCTCGATAGGCTAAAATCTCCTCATGGGGCGTCTCTCCACCCAGATGGTAGCCTTCCAGCAAGCTCTGGATATAAAGCCCGGTCCCACCAGCGATAATAGCTAACTTACCACGGCTTTGAATGTCCTCTATAGCCTTTTTAGCTTCTGAAACAAAATCAAAAGCCGAGTAAGACTCGGTCACCTCTCTGACATCAATCAAATGATGAGGAACAGCAGCTTGCTCCTCTGGGCTAGCCTTGGCCGTCCCAATATCCAGCCCTCTGTATACTTGCTGACTGTCACCACTGACTACCTCTCCACCAAAGCGCTTGGCTACTTCAATAGCAAGGGCTGTCTTTCCAACAGCAGTCGGTCCAACAATCACAATTATTTTTGTTTTCATCTTTTTTCCTTGAAAAATTCCCATTTTTTCGTTACTATTATTATATCATAAAAAGGTCAGTCAGAAAAATGCTACCTCTTGAGGAGCCTGGCTGATCAGGAAGATAAAGGAGGAAGACTCATGGCTAAAGGATTCGCAAAAGGTCTTGTAACAGGTGTTGCAGGAACTGTCGCTGCCGTTGCAGGTGCAGTATACGCAATTAAAAAGAAAGTGATTGAGCCAGAAGAGCAAAAAGCAGCTTTCATCGAAGAAAACCGCAAAAAAGCAGCTCGCCGTCGCGTATCACATTAAGCAACAAAAGAAGTTGAGATTTCTCAACTTCTTTTTATGTTATTAAATAGCCAAATCAAACTTCAATTGCGGCTTGACAGGTTCATAATCCACCAACTCAAAGTCTTCTGCTTTGATATCAAAGAAATTGGTCCCATCTGGCACATTCAAGACCAAACGTGGTTGACAGTTTGACGGCTCACGACCAAGCAATTCCTGAGCTTGTTCAAACTGATTATCATAGATATGGAGGTTGTTGATGAAGTAAAAGAACTTTCCAACCTTCCAACCAAAATGCTTGGCAATCATCATCTGTAGAGCCACATACTGCATAGCATTGATGTGGTGGGCAACCAGCATGTCATTAGAACGCTGGGTCAAGGTTGCATCCAGATAGATTTCCCCATCTACTCGACGGACATCAAACATGGTCTGAAAGGCGCATGGAAGAAGGCCATCTGTCTCCTCAAATGCCTGATAATCCCAAAGAGAGATGATATTACGGCGATTCCAAGGGTTAGCCTCCAACTGCTTGAGAATCTTGTTAATGATGTCGTGTTTCTTAACGACCGCCCCATAGCGCTCACCAATAGTTCCCGTATCTCCCACTTCCCAGTCATTCCAGTAGTGAACATTGTACTTGTCATTGAGCACTTCTAGGCTATTTGACTGGTCTTGGTAAATCCAGAGAACTTCTTTGATAGCTGATTTGATGGCAATTGGACGTAGGGTTGTAATGGGAAATTCACCCTTTGACAAATCATACTCTGCAAAGGCACCCGTTACGTACTTGGAGTTGGCAACAGTCCCATCCTTGTATTTGGGACGTGCTTGTTCAGAAAAGACACCGTCTTTGAGGATTCGTTCAATATTCTCTTTAAAAATCGTATCTGCTTTTGTCATTCTCTCTCACCTCATTTATAGTCTTAACTAGTATAGCATAAAAAAAGAAAGGAGGAAAATCACTAGCTTTAAAGTAGTGTTCTCCTCCTTTTATTATCTTATTGTAATACAAGCGATGCTGCTCCGATAACTCCGGCATCGTTTCCGAGAGTTGCAAGAGCTAATTTAGTGGATGTACGTACTTGTGGGAAAGTATTTTCATCGTAGACTTTTTGAACACCTTGTAGAAGGAATTCTCCTGCAGCTGATACACCACCACCGATGACGATTGTTGATGGGTTTAGGATTGAACCAATATTAGCACATGCAATACCCAAGTAACGTGAGAAGTTACGGTAAACGATCAAGGCAAGGTCGTCCCCTTCTTTTGCCAAATCAAAGACAGTTTTAGCAGTTACTTCTTCACCGTCATCAATCAAGCGTTTCAAGGTCGCATCGCCTTCGTACTCATCAGCGTAACGACGAGTCAAGTTGACAATCCCTGTTGCCGAAGCAACTGTCTCAAGACATCCTTTTTTACCACAAGTACATGCGATTGGTTGGTCAAAATCAACAGTGATGTGACCAAGCTCTCCTGCCGCACCAGCAACACCGTGGAGCAGTTTTCCTTCAGCAACGATACCGCCACCAACACCAGTACCAAGTGTCATAAAGACAACGTCTGGTTGGTTGTCACCAGCACCCATCCAGCGCTCACCAAGAGCAGCTACATTGGCATCATTATCGATGAAGAATGGGATACCCAAGGCTTTTTCAATCTTTTCTTTAACTGGTTGAAGGGTTTTCCAGTTGAGGTTGTAGGCACCGATAACAGTCCCTTTTTCACGGTCAACCACACCAGGTGATCCCATTCCAATGCCTCGGAAATCCGTAGCTGACAATCCAAGCAAGTCCAAACGATGCTGAATAGACTCAATCATATCATCTACGATATGGCTTCCTTCATCCAAAATATTAGTCTTGATAGACCATTTTTCTTGGATTTCTCCCTCTTGAGTTAAAATCGCAAACTTGATAGATGTACCACCAAGGTCAATCCCAATAATCTTTTGACTCATCGTCTTCTCCTTTTTAATTGAAAATGCTTACAGATATAGTATAACAAAATCGTCAGATTTGTGCAAAGGTTTGCAGGCTACAAGCCAAAATTAAAACATCTCATTTGCTTCACTATTTGTAAAAATTAGTCACCTAAATGTTGAATGGCATAGTTTGCTTCTTCTTTTGTAAAGTTATCAAAATTCGGAGAGACTAGCCGCTTATGTATTTCCGATCTCGATATTTTAGAATATTTTCTATGTTCCCTTGCTTTAGCTAAGGCATTTGCCTTATAATCTGCATTCAAATGATTGATAGCATATTGTGCAGTGTCACTATTAAAACCTTTAAAAATTAATAGATCATAGATTCCTTTTTTTGACAAATAAAGGCTGTTATAACCTTGTGCTTTCTTTAAAGCTGCTACATATTGATTCCCGTCTGCTGGTTTTGGTTGCCACACACCATCGTATCCTACATAGTAACGGCCACCATCTACCCATTTATCCCTTACCATTTTACCATTAGAATCAACATAGTAACGACCGCCATCAACCCATTCATTTTTGGCCATCTTACCATCTGATTTATAATAATAATCTCCTACCCATTTATTGCGAGCATAGCTGCCTTCTGATGGTAGATTAAGTGTTTGAATAGCATAGTTAGCTTCTTCTTCTGTAAAGTTATCAACATTCGGAGAGGTCAGCTTTCTATATATTTCTGATTTAGATGAAGTACCATATTTTAAATGCATTCTTGCTTGAGCCAAGGCATTTGCCTTATAATCTGCTTGCAAATGATTGATAGCATATTGTGCAGTGTCACTATTAAAACCTTTAAAAATTAATAGATCATAGATTCCTTTTTTTGACAAATAAAGGCTGTTATAACCTTGTGCTTTCTTTAAAGCTGCTACATATTGATTCCCGTCTGCTGGTTTTGGTTGCCACACACCATCGTATCCTACATAGTAACGGCCACCATCTACCCATTTATCCCTTACCATTTTGCCTTCAGAATCAACATAGTAACGACCGCCATCTACCCATTCATTTTTAGCCATCTTACCATCTGATTTGAGATAATATTTACCTACCCATTTGCTTCGAGCGTAGCTGCCTTCTGATGTTAGATAATAATAGGAAGCATAGTTTTTATCATAAATCCAGTCACTTTTAACTATCTTTCCATCAGAATCAACATAATAACGACCACCATCTACCCACTCATTTTTGGCCATCTTACCGTTTGATTTTAGATAGTAATTTCCTACCCATTTGTTGCGAGCGTAGCTGCCTTCTCCTGTTAGATAATAGTATGACCCGTAGTTTTTGTCATAAATCCATTCACTCTTGGCCATCTTTCCATCTGATTTGAGATAGTAATTTCCTACCCAAGTGTTACGAGCAGAACTTCCTTCTGATGTTAGATAAAAATATGAACTCGATTTCGTATCATAAATCCATTCATTTTTAGCTCTTTTCCCGTCTGATTTTAGATAGTAATTACCTACCCATGTATTACGAGCGTAGCTTCCTTCTCCTGTTAAATAATAATGTGCAGAGTACTTTTTATCATAAATCCATTCATTCTTAGCCATCTTTCCATCTGATTTGAGATAGTAATTGCCTTCCCATGCATTTTGAACATAGTTTCCCGAAGCATTTAGATAGAAATAAGAATTAGCTTTTTTATCAAAAATCCACTTATTAGTAACTTTAGCACCATTTTGATAGTATGATGAGCCTACCCATCCAGACTGAGCTGTAGATTTGGACTTATCCTCTTTAGGACTTGTATTTTTAGGTTTCTCAGCAGGGTTTTGCGCTGGTGTTTTTGGTTTCTCAGCGGGTTTCGGTGCTGGTTTCGGAGCTGGTGTTTTCGGTTTCTCAGCTGGTTTTGGTGCCGGCTTCAGTGCTGGCTTTGGCTCCGGCTTTGGCGCGGATTTCGGTGCTGGTTTCGGTGCTGGCTTCGGCGTGGGTTTTGGTGCCGGCTTCGGTGTGGGTTTTAGTGCTGGCTTCGGCGCGGATTTCGGTGCCGGCTTCGGTGTGGGTTTTAGTGCTGGCTTCGGCGCGGGTTTTGGTGCCGGCTTCGGCGTGGGTTTTGGTGCCGGCTTCGGTGTGGGTTTTAGTGCTGGCTTCG
>CAJPSM010000024.1 GCA_905373305.1 uncultured Streptococcus sp.
TCTAGTGAATATTATCTTTTTCTTTTTGATTTATTCGTATTTGATTTTTGGTTTTTCCTTTGCAGGATTTCTGCTGTATTCTATCTTGTATCTCTTCATTCCTAAGAAAAAACATTATGATTTTATTATCATTCACGGGGCTGGTTTGTTGGATGGAGAAAGGGTGACTCCTTTGCTCAAGCGTAGGATTGACAAGGCTGTTGAGGCTTACTACAAGTCGAAAAATCCAGATGTCAAATTGATTGCTAGTGGTGGTCAAGGTGGGGATGAGAAGATTTCCGAGGCTCAGGCAATTTGTAACTATTTGTTGGAAGAGACGGATGTTCCGAGAGAAGCGATTCTCCTAGAGGAAGACTCAACGACGACTTATGAGAATCTTCTCTTCTCAAAAGAAATGGGAGAGAAACTGGTGGCAAGTCCACGTTTTCTCTTTGTGACCAATGACTACCATGTTTTTCGAACCAGTACCTATGCTAGACAACTCCGTATGAAAGGAGATGGCTTGGGCTGTCGAACAGCGGCCTACTATATTCCATCGGCCTTTATCAGAGAGTATATTGCTCTATGTGTGAAGATGAAATGGCTTTTTATCGCCTTCTATGTTTTATTGATTTTAGCTCTGATTTTCTCTTATAGAGGTATTTTGTGGTAATATGTGAACTCATCGTTGGGTGATTTTTGCAAAATTCATATTATAATAATTGTCAGATTATCTAAAAAAAATACAGTAACTTAAAAAAACGGAAGTTCCATTAGTAGCAACAATGGCAGAGCGGGTCAGGAGATTGTAGGTGAGGTCTTGGAATAGTTTGGTGGTTACTCGTCAATCAATTGGATAATTTCTAACCTAGTTACAGATTTTCAGAGAGGGTCAAAAATAAGCAACTACATATGAGTAGACTAGATTTTTACAGTCAACGACAAAAAAATGTGAACCTCTGTTGCTGGTTCACATTTTTTTTTTGGTCTATGGCAAAATGGCCTTTAGTCGGTTCAGAATGGTTTGTAAGGTTACGACCGCTTGTTCTCCTTGTTGCGGTTGGTAGAGTAGTTGGAAATAGTCGCGAATAGTTTCTTCAAATTGCTTAGGTAGGAGAGTACAATTGGTTTTAGCATAGTCAAGCATCCGTTTTTCACCAGGATGGGTTTGCTCATTGAGCGCAAATAGCAAGTCAAAGTAGGAAGCAAAAAATTCACTTGTACGATGATTCATGCTGATAAGATCTTGACGTTTGATAGCTTTTTCAATTTGATGAGAGAAGGCAGGCATGGCTTGTTCTAGTAAAAGGAGTTGCTTTTCAATAATATTTTTTTTGAGTTTTTGAGGATAGGGAACCTGATAGGCTTTTTGAAGAGAAGCATAGCGCCCATTCGGGTCGTATAGGATTTTGCTATGGAGTAGATTGTGCCACATACAGGTTGTATAAGCGTTTTGGGGTTGATGCTGAAAAACAGTTGACTTTAGTTCTTGCTCAAACGACTCCAGTGAACGATAAATCAACTCGATTTGGATACCCTTGTTTAGTACACAGTCGTCCTCTAATTCCCAAAACTGGTTTCCAATTTCCATATAGGAGCAATAGTTGCTAAGAATGATTTGACGAGTTTTCTCGTCAATAGGTGAGTTAAGATAAACATAGACATCATAGTCAGAATTTTGATCGTAGTCTTGTCCTGCACGTGAACCACCAAGAGCGATAGCTTCTACTTGTTCCAGTTGAGAGAATTCTTTGTAAAGTTCTTGGATCATTATTTTTCTCCTAGCTTTATGATTTTAAAGTCATTTTACCAAAAAGTAAAACGTTTGCATAGTGTTGAGTTCCTCTTTTTCATTTGTAGCAAAAAATGTGAACTCTTTTTTGAGTTCACACTTCTTTTTATTCTGCTGCTTGTTGCCAACGTTTGGCAAGCATGCGGGATAGACTTGAAATTGCTAGGTTAAAGCTAAAGTAGATGAGAGCGATCAGGATATAAAGACTGAAGACCTGCTCTGGTTCAAAATAGCGGCCCATGAGGATTTGGCTGGCTCCAAAGAGTTCTTGTAGGGCGATAACAGAGTAGAGGAGACTGGTGTCCTTAATCACGGTTACAAACTGAGAAATGATGGCTGGCAACATTTTACGAATAGCTTGTGGAAGAATGATATGGTAGAGGATTTGCGCAGAGGTAAATCCTTGAGACATTCCTGCTTCGTATTGTCCCTTGTCTACGGCATTGAGGCCACCTCGGATAATCTCAGCCAAGGCTGCTGATGTAAAGAGGGTGAAGGCGGTAATGCCAGCTGGTGTTGACTTCATCTTGAATACCAAAAAAATGGTGAAAATCCAGAGAAGGTTGGGAACATTACGCACAAATTCGATGTAAATGCTGGAGATGATTCGCAAGACAGGATTTTTCCCATTTCTCATGACTGCAAGTACCGTTCCGATAAGGGTAGAGAGGATAATGGCAATCAGAGAAATGTAGAGGGTCAAGCCAAATCCTTTAAAGATAAAGGCTAGGTTATCTGGGGTCAAAACTTCTAAAATAGATTCCATAGTAACCTCCTAAAGTGAATAGGCTTTTTTGTTGGCTTGCTCCATCTTGCGACCAAATTGGGCGACAGGGAAGCAAAGGGCAAAGTAGAGTAGGGCAGCTCCTAGAAAGGCTGGGATGTAGTTTCCGTTGAGAGCTGACCAAGACTTGGTCACAAACATCAAGTCCACTCCAGAGATGATAGCAACAGTTGAAGTATTCTTGATAAGGTTAACGATTTGGTTGGTCAAAGGAGGGAGGATGATACGGATGGCCTGAGGCAAGATAATCAAGCGCATGGCACTGATATAGGTGAAACCTTGTGATAAGGCAGCCTCCATCTGACCGCTAGGAATAGACTGAATCCCTGAACGAATAACCTCAGCGATATAGGCACCGTGATACAGTCCCACGCAGAGAACAGCTGTCCAATAAATCGGAATCATGATGGTATGGTCACTGATAAGAGGTAGACCATAAAAAACGATGACAAACTGTACCAAGAGGGGGGTGTTTTGGTAAAATTCGACAAAGATACGAGCCAAAATTCTTAAAATTTGATGTTTGCTAGTTGATAGGACTCCAAAGATGATTCCTAAGACCATAGCTAGGATAAAGGATCCAATTGCTAGGGCAAGAGTGAAGAGGAAACCATTGAAAAATTGTCCAAAATCCTGAAAATAGGCTGTCCAAGATGATAAATCTGTCATGGGGTGTCCTCCTTAATCTGCAGTATGGCTAGATGGTTTGAGCTTGTAACGGTCATAAAGTTTCTGCAAACTACCGTCCTTGCTCCATTTGGTGACCAAGTTATCAAGATAATCGTTGAGCTCGGTGTTTGATTTCTTGGTAACGATACCGTAGTCAGATGGCTTGAAACTATCATCTAGGAGCTCTGTTCGTTTACTGGTGTAGCCAGACAGGATAGAGCGGTCCACGGAAAAGGCATCAATACGATGAGCATGGAGGGAAGTGATCAATTCTGGGTAGGAACCAAGTTCTACAAACTTAAATTTCAGACCTTTCTTTTTGCCCAGTTCGGTAATCAAGCGTTGGGTGATGGAACCTTGGGCAACTCCGATCGTTTTACCATTTAGGTCTTCAATGCTTTTGATGTTGGCAGACTTATTGACCAAAAAGCCAGAAGCATCCGTGTAGTAGGGACTTGTAAAGTTGTAAAGTTTTTTACGTTCTTCTGTGATGGTAAAGGTGGCGATATCCAAATCGACTTGTTCATTGTCAAGAAGGGGGCCACGGGTTTGAGCGGTAACAGGAACGTAGCGAATCTTGACCTTGAGTTCGTCCGCAATCATCTTGGCAAGGTCAGTTTCGATACCAGAATAAGTCCCTGTCTTGGGATCCTTGTAGCCGAAATTGGGAACGTCTTGTTTAACACCTACAACTAGCTCGCCTCTCTTTTGAATATCTGCGACACCGGTGTCTGCTTGAACTGGCTTAGCTAGGGTAAGGCTGAAAAGGCTAATCAATAATGCGGATAAAAAGAATTTCTTTTTCATAGGTGACCTCCTTATTTGACTTTGTCACTTTCGTGGTTGATAATTTTGCTGAGGAACTGTTGGGCGCGAGGTTCGCTTGGATTGTCGAAAAAGTCGTCGACATCTGTCGTATCTACTAAAACTTCCCCGTCAGCCATAAAGATAATGCGATCTGCAACCTCTCGGGCAAAGCCCATTTCGTGGGTAACGATGATCATGTTCATCCCGTCATGAGCCAGTTTTTGCATAACTACTAGAACATCCCCAATGGTTTCAGGGTCGAGGGCAGATGTTGGCTCATCAAAGAGGAGAAGTTCGGGATGCATGGCGAGTCCGCGCGCGATGGCAATCCGTTGTTTTTGTCCACCAGATAGCATGGCTGGATAAGAATCTTTTTTGTCCCACATATTTACAAATTCCAGATATTTTTGGGCTGTTTTTTCAGCTTCTTTTTTATCAATCCCTAGAACTTTCATGGGCGCCAGTGTTACATTTTCTAACACAGTTTTGTGTGGATAAAGGTTAAAATGCTGGAAAACCATGCCGGCTTCCTTGCGAAGAGGCACTAAATCTTTCTGACTGGCACCTGCTACTTGGTGTCCATTGACTAGGAGACTTCCTTTGTCAACAGCCTCTAAACCATTGATAGTACGGATAAGAGTGGATTTCCCAGAGCCTGAAGGTCCTAGGAGAACAACGACTTGCCCTTTTTCAAAACGGAGATTGATGTCGCGGAGTGCGTGGTAGTCTCCGTAATATTTTTCGACGTTTTTAAATTCTACTAAAGCCATGAGAGATCTCCTTTGTGTTAGATTTTATAACATGATTTTACACCAAAAAAATTGTCTTGTCAAATTATATCTGAAAAAATTCACTAAAATTTTATAAAAAAGCAATCTGGATAGTGAAAAAGTCTAAATCATGTTATAATGAAACGATAGAATTCTTAGAAAGAGTGGATGTTTTTTTGATAACTCCTACTTATGAATGGCAGTTTGCCCCGCAAGTTGAAGATGCGGATTTTACAAAGATAGCCAAGAAGGCTGGACTAGGTCCTGAGGTGGCGCGGTTATTATTTGAAAGAGGGATTCAGGATGAGAAAAGTCTGAAGAAGTTTTTAGAACCTTCCTTGGATGACTTGCATGATCCTTATCTGCTCCATGATATGGACAAGGCAGTGGAACGGATTCGTCAGGCTATTGAAGAAGGGGAAAATATCCTCGTTTACGGTGACTATGATGCGGATGGTATGACTTCGGCTTCCATTATTAAGGAAAGTTTGGAACAGCTTGGTGCCGAGTGCCGTGTTTACCTGCCCAATCGTTTTACAGACGGTTATGGCCCCAATACTAGTGTTTATAAATACTTTATCGAGCAAGAGGGAATTTCCCTGATTGTGACGGTGGACAATGGGGTTGCGGGTCACGAAGCAATTGATTTTGCCCAGTCTATGGGAGTGGATGTCATTGTGACCGACCATCATTCCATGCCTGAAACCTTGCCAGATGCCTATGCGATTGTTCACCCCGAGCATCCGGATGTGGACTATCCCTTCAAACAATTGGCTGGTTGCGGAGTGGCTTTCAAGTTGGCTTGTGCCCTTTTGGAAGAAGTACAAGTGGAACTGCTTGATTTGGTCGCTATCGGAACTATTGCGGATATGGTGAGTCTGACGGATGAAAACCGTATCTTGGTCCAATATGGTCTGGAGATGTTGGGGCATACTCAACGCATCGGTCTGCAAGAAATGCTGGACATGGCTGGGATTGCTGCTAACGAAGTGACGGAAGAAACGGTTGGTTTTCAGATTGCCCCTCGTTTGAATGCCCTGGGTCGCTTAGACGATCCCAATCCTGCCATTGATTTGCTGACTGGATTTGATGATGAGGAAGCGCATGAGATTGCCCTTATGATTCACCAGAAAAATGAAGAGCGCAAGGAAATCGTGCAATCTATCTATGAAGAAGCCAAGACAATGGTGGATCCTGAGAAGAAGGTACAAGTCCTAGCCAAGGAAGACTGGAATCCTGGGGTTCTAGGAATCGTGGCTGGGCGTTTGTTGGAAGAACTAGGACAGACAGTTATCGTTCTTAATATAGAAGATGGTCGTGCCAAGGGTAGTGCTCGTAGTGTGGAAGCTGTCGATATTTTTGAAGCTCTGGATCCCCATCGAGAACTCTTTATCGCCTTTGGTGGCCATGCTGGTGCAGCAGGAATGACGCTAGAGGTTGAGAAACTCTCAGATTTATCTCAGGTCTTGGAAGACTATATCCGTGAAAAAGGTGCAGATGCTAGTGGTAAGAACAAGTTAAATCTAGATGAAGAATTGGATTTGGAGACACTTAGCTTAGAAACGGTCAAAAACTTTGAACGTTTGGCACCTTTTGGGATGGACAATCAGAAGCCTGTTTTTTACATCAGGGATTTCAAAGTCGAGAGTGCTCGCAGTATGGGGGCGGGAAATACTCACCTCAAACTAAAAATTTCTAAGGGAGAAGCTAGTTTTGAAGTGGTGGCTTTTGGTCAGGGTAGATGGGCGACAGAGTTTGCTCAAACAAAAAACCTAGAATTGGCAGTCACCCTGTCTGTCAATCAATGGAATGGGCAAACTGCCCTCCAGTTGATGATGGTAGATGCTCGAGTGGAAGGTGTTCAACTCTTTAACATTCGTGGGAAGAATGCAGCCTTGCCAGAAGGGGTTCCAGTCTTGGACTTCGCTGGAGAAGTGCCAAATTTGGCGAATAGTGAGGCGGTTGTCGTGAAGAATATTCCTGAGGATATTACCTTGCTGAAGACCATTTTTCAGGAGCAACATTTCTCTGCCGTCTATTTCAAAAATGATATTGACAAGGCCTACTATCTGACGGGTTATGGAACTAGAGAACAGTTTGCCAAATTGTACAAGACCATCTACCAGTTCCCAGAGTTTGATATTCGCTACAAGCTCAAAGATTTGGCGGCTTATCTCAATATCCAACAAATCTTGCTGGTCAAGATGATCCAAGTCTTTGAGGAACTGGGCTTTGTAACTATCAAAGATGGTGTCATGACTGTCAATAAAGAAGCGCCGAAGCGGGAGATCGGAGAAAGTCAGATTTACCAAAATCTCAAACAAATCGTTAAAGACCAAGAAATCATGGCGCTGGGTACGGTGCAGGAAATGTATGATTTCTTAATGGCAGAAAACTAGAAGATAGGAAAGAGTTGGGCAACCAGCTCTTTTTTGAAAACAAATCTTCGTTTTGAAAATCATCAAAAAAATGGTATAATGGTAGGAAAAGATTCGGCTGAAAGTTTTAGAACTTTTAGAATAAGAGGGTAAATCTACCCTATAATCAAGATAAATTAAGTTTCGGAGGAAAAATGAGTAATATCAGTTTAACAACACTTGGTGGTGTACGTGAAAATGGGAAAAATATGTACATCGCTGAAATCGATGATTCTATTTTTGTTTTGGATGCAGGGCTTAAATACCCTGAAAATGAACAACTTGGAGTTGATGTCGTCATTCCAAATATGGACTATCTTTTTGAAAATAGTGATCGTATCGCTGGGGTCTTCTTGACCCACGGGCATGCGGATGCCATTGGTGCTCTGCCTTACCTTTTGGCAGAAGCGAAGGTGCCTGTGTTTGGCTCTGAGTTGACCATTGAGTTGGCGAAACTCTTTGTTAAAGGAAATGATGCGGTTAAGAAATTCAATGACTTCCATGTGATTGATGAGGATACGGAGATTGATTTTGGAGGGACTGTAGTTTCCTTCTTCCGTACGACTCACTCTATCCCAGAAAGTTTGGGAGTCGTCTTGAAAACTCCAAAAGGCAGCATTGTTTACACAGGTGATTTCAAGTTTGACCAGACGGCTAGTAAATCCTATGCGACGGATTTTGGTCGTTTGGCGGAGATTGGCCGTGATGGTGTCTTGGCGCTCCTCAGTGATTCTGCGAATGCAGACAGCAATATCCAGGTGGCGAGCGAGAGTGAAGTTGGAGAGGAAATTACCCAGACCATTGCGGACTGGGAAGGTCGTATCATTGTTGCGGCAGTTGCCAGCAACCTTTCTCGTATCCAGCAGGTTTTTGATGCTGCTGCGGATACAGGTCGCCGAGTTGTTTTGACTGGATTTGATATTGAAAATATCGTCCGCACAGCGATTCGTCTCAAAAAATTGTCTTTGGCCAACGAAAGTCTCTTGATCAAACCCAAAGAAATGTCTCGATTTGAAGACCATGAGTTGATTATCCTTGAGACTGGTCGTATGGGTGAGCCTATTAATGGCCTTCGTAAGATGTCGATCGGTCGCCACCGTTATGTGGAAATCAAGGACGGTGACCTAGTTTATATCGTAACGACTCCATCTATCGCTAAAGAAGCTGTCATGGCGCGTGTGGAAAATATGATCTACCAAGCTGGTGGTGTAGTAAAACTCATTACCCAAAGCTTGCGAGTATCAGGACATGGGAATGCGCGTGATTTGCAGTTAATGATCAATCTCTTGCAACCCAAGTATCTCTTCCCTATCCAAGGGGAATACCGTGAGTTGGATGCGCATGCCAAGGCTGCCATGGCAGTTGGAATGTTGCCAGAGCGCATTTTTATCCCTAAAAAGGGAACGACCATGTCCTATGAACATGGAGACTTTGTCCCAGCTGGAGCAGTTTCCGCAGGTGATGTCTTGATTGACGGAAATGCCATCGGAGATGTTGGGAATGTTGTCCTTCGTGACCGTAAGGTTTTGTCAGAGGATGGGATTTTTATCGTGGCTATCACTGTCAACCGTCGTGAGAAGAAAATTGTGGCTAAGGCTCGCGTCCACACGCGTGGATTTGTTTATCTCAAGAAGAGCCGTGATATTCTCCGTGAAAGCTCAGAATTGATTAACCAAACGGTAGAAGAATATCTTCAAGGTGATGATTTTGACTGGGCAGATCTCAAAGGTAAGGTTCGTGATAATCTGACCAAGTACCTCTTTGATCAAACCAAGCGTCGCCCAGCAATCTTGCCAGTCGTGATGGAAGCCAAATAATAAGCAGTATACCTACAGAAAAAGTCGAAATTCGGCTTTTTCTTATAGAATAGTAAAAGGAGAAAACCATGGCAGTTATGAATATCGAGTATTACTCTGAAGTGTTGGATATGGAGTGGGGTGTTACTGTGCTCTATCCAGATGCCAGTCGGGTAACTGAACCAGATTGTAAAGATATTCCTGTTCTTTATCTTTTGCATGGAATGTCAGGAAATCAGAATAGCTGGCTCAAGCGAACCAATGTCGAGCGCTTGTTGCGGGGAACCAATCTCATTGTTATCATGCCCAATACTAGCAATGGCTGGTACACTGATACCCAGTACGGTTTTGACTACTTTACTGCTCTGGCAGAAGAGTTGCCTCAGGTTATGAAACGTTTCTTCCCCAATATGACCAGCAAGCGAGAAAAGACCTTCATTGCGGGTCTCTCCATGGGTGGTTATGGTTCCTTCAAGCTGGCTCTCGCAACCAATCGTTTTTCTCATGCGGCTAGTTTTTCTGGTGCACTCAGTTTCCAAGAATTTTCTCCTGAAAGTCAGGATTTGGGCTCTCTTGCCTACTGGCGAGGAGTTTTTGGAGAAATCAAAGATTGGACAACTAGCCCCCATTCGCTTGAGAGTATCGCTGCGAAATCGGATAAAAAAACCAAACTTTGGGCTTGGTGTGGCGAACAAGACTATCTCTACTCAGCCAATAAGCTCGCTGTGAAAAATCTTAAAAAGCTTGGTTTTGAAGTAACCTATAGTCATAGTGCTGGCACTCATGAGTGGTACTACTGGGAAAAACAATTGGAGCGTTTTTTGGCTACTCTACCAATTGACTTTGTTTTGGAAGAGCGCTTATCTTAGTTTTAGGTTTCTTTCAGTTTTTTTGAGTAAAATAGAGAATCTATCTTGATTATGGGAGACCATCGATTTTAAGATAGATTCTTATTTTTATGAAAGGAGGGGCGTCATGTTCTGGATTGTTCGATTATTCTTCCGATTTCTTTTGGGAATTTGGCGTTTCTTCTGGCGTCTGGTTTGGACTGTGGTTATTTTACTACTCATTGCCTTTGGAGTGCTATGGTATCTGACAGGTGATTTTCATTCTGCGGTCAATCAGGTTGAAAAAATGAGTAAAATTGGTCAAGGTGGCTGGAATCAATGGAAGGAGACGGGAACACTAGAAGTCTTGTCTCAGACAGACAGTCACCAACATGCTGAAGGCAAGTGGGCTCAGGCCTCAGCTCGTATCTATATTGAGCCTCAAATGGATGAGACCTTCCAAGGTGCCTATGCAGAAGCCATAAAAAACTGGAATCAAACGGGAGCCTTTACCTTTGAGGTGGTTGCGGATCCTAGTCAGGCAGATATTGTGGCAAGTGAGATGAATGATGGTTCGACCGCTGTAGCAGGTCAAGCCGAGAGTCAAACCAATTTGTTGACCAATCAATTTATATCTGTAACGGTTCGCCTGAATCACTATTATCTATCCAATCCAAACTATGGTTATTCTTATGAACGGATCGTGCACACGGCGGAGCACGAGCTGGGGCATGCCATCGGATTGGATCATACCAACGAAACTTCTGTCATGCAACCGGCAGGTTCCTACTATGGGATTCAGCCTCGGGATGTGACAGCTGTTCAAGAACTCTATACCAGTAGCGACTAGATGAAGTCGGTGCAATCTGAAATGAAATCAAAGCTCCTCCATCAAGTGATTGGTGGGGCTTTTTGTTCGTCCTGTTACGGCCTTTTTGCTATAATGGAACTATGAATAACTTGATTAAATCAAAACTAGAGCTTTTGCCGACCAGCCCTGGTTGTTACATTCACAAGGATAAAAATGGCACCATTATCTATGTAGGAAAAGCTAAAAATCTGCGTAACCGCGTGAGGTCCTATTTCCGTGGAAGTCACGATACCAAGACAGAGGCCTTGGTGTCTGAAATTGTGGATTTTGAATTTATTGTTACTGAGTCCAATATTGAGGCGCTTCTCCTAGAAATCAACCTCATCAAGGAAAATAAGCCCAAGTACAATATCATGCTCAAGGATGATAAGTCCTATCCTTTTATCAAAATTACCAATGAGCGCTATCCTCGATTGATTATCACCCGTCAGGTCAAAAAGGACGGTGGTCTTTATTTTGGACCCTATCCCGATGTTGGAGCGGCCAATGAAATCAAGCGACTACTGGATCGGATTTTCCCTTTTCGGAAATGTACCAATCCGCCGTCTAAGGTCTGTTTTTACTACCATATCGGCCAATGTATGGCCCACACCATCTGTAAGAAGGATGAGGCTTATTTCCAGTCCATGGCTCAGGAGGTTTCTGATTTCCTAAAAGGACAGGATGATAAAATCATTGATGACCTAAAGGGCAAGATGGCAAAGGCAGCTCAAAGTATGGAGTTTGAACGTGCGGCGGAATACCGTGACCTGATTCAGGCGATTGGAACACTTCGGACTAAGCAACGGGTCATGGCTAAGGATTTGCAAAATCGCGACGTCTTTGGCTACTATGTGGACAAGGGCTGGATGTGTGTTCAGGTTTTCTTTGTTCGTCAGGGCAAACTCATCGAGCGGGATGTCAACCTTTTCCCCTACTACAATGATCCGGATGAGGACTTCTTGACCTATGTGGGGCAGTTTTATCAAGAAAAATCCCACCTGGTTCCCAATGAGGTGCTGATTCCGCAGGATATCGATGAAGAAGCCATTAAGGCCTTGGTGGATACCAAGATTCTCAAACCCCAGCGTGGAGAGAAAAAACAGCTGGTTAATCTAGCCATAAAAAATGCCCGTGTTAGTCTGGAGCAGAAGTTCAATCTTCTAGAAAAATCTGTCGAAAAGACTCAGGGAGCTATTGAAAATCTAGGTCGTTTGCTCCAAATCCCGACCCCAGTCCGTATTGAGTCCTTCGACAACTCCAATATCATGGGAACTAGCCCTGTTTCGGCCATGGTGGTCTTTGTCAATGGTAAACCGAGTAAGAAGGATTACCGTAAGTATAAAATCAAGACTGTAGTTGGACCGGACGACTATGCCAGCATGAGAGAAGTCATTCGCAGACGCTATGGTCGAGTACAGCGTGACGGCTTGACTCCTCCAGATTTGATTGTGATTGATGGGGGACAAGGTCAAGTCAATATCGCTAAGCAAGTCATCCAAGAGGAGCTGGGCTTGGATATTCCAATTGCAGGTCTGCAAAAGAATGACAAGCACCAAACCCATGAATTGCTCTTTGGAGATCCGCTGGAGGTGGTGGAGTTGTCTCGCAATTCTCAGGAATTTTTCCTCCTCCAACGCATTCAAGATGAGGTGCACCGTTTTGCCATCACCTTCCACCGGCAACTGCGCTCCAAAAACTCCTTTTCATCCCAATTGGATGGTATTGACGGCCTAGGACCTAAGCGCAAGCAAAATCTTATGAAGCATTTCAAGTCCTTGACTAAAATCAAGGAAGCTAGTGTGGATGAGATTGTCGAAGTTGGGGTGCCAAGAGCAGTGGCAGAAGCTGTGCAAAGAAAGTTGAACCCAGAAGAAGTGGAATTGGCTCAAGTGGCAGAACCAATAAAAGAATTAGAATAAGTGGCTAGATAGAAAGTAGAAGATATGATTAGGATTGAGATTGACAGAGATATACTCCTTTTTTTACGATTTGCTTACTTTGGGAATTCAAAAGATTTATTTTTAGCTGCAACTACTCGAGCCTATCTGGATTTTAATCGAACTTTGCGCTTTCATGGCATGCCAGATGAAGATCGCTTGGAGATGAGAAAACAGGCTTCAAAGTGTATCAAAGAAGCAATTTTAAATCTATTGGATCGGGATAAATTGTGTCAAACTGATTTTGATAGTTGGCATCATAGGACTTGTGACACTGTTATAGACTGCTATCGCTCAAATGGGATTCGATTCACTTATGGTCATGCTCAAAAGTGGATTAATATGACTTTCAAGTATCTCTATATGCTGGAGGCTGTACCCCTAGACTCCGTTTTTCCTTTTTTACACGTACCGATAGATAACATCGTGTTAAAGAGGGTTAAAAACAGTTAAAAATCTCAATACCTTCTCAATCGTGGAGTAGTTGGGGAGATTACGCCTTTTATCTTCAATATCAAGAACATTTGAGGAAAAGAATAGGCAAGGAAGCTCCTCTTCGTTGGGAATTTCACAATTGGCTAGATGAAATAGAAAAAGGAAAACCATCATGAACCATAAAATCGCAATTTTATCAGATATTCATGGTAATGCGACGGCCTTAGAAGCAGTGATTGCAGATGCCAAAGCTCAAGGAGTCAGTGAGTACTGGCTTTTGGGAGATATTTTTCTTCCAGGTCCGGGTGCAAATGACTTGGTCGCCCTGCTAAAGGACCTTCCTATCACAGCAAGTGTTCGAGGTAATTGGGATGATTGTGTCCTTGAGGCCTTGGATGGGGAATACGGTTTGGAAAATCCGCAAGACATCCAGCTCATGCGAATGACCCAATTTTTGATGGAGCGAATGGATCCTGCAACGATTGTCTGGCTACGAAGCTTGCCTTTGCTGGAAAAGAAAGAAGTTGACGGGCTGCGCTTTTCACTCTCGCATAACCTGCCTGACAAAAACTATGGGAGTGACTTGCTGGTTGACAATGATACGGAGAAATTTGACCAGCTACTTGATGAGGAGACAGATGTAGCAATTTACGGTCATGTCCACAAGCAGTTGCTTCGTTATGGAAGCCAAGGGCAACAAATCATCAATCCAGGTACCATTGGTATGCCTTATTTTAATTGGGAAAAGTTAAAAAATCACCGTGCCCAGTATGCCGTGATAGAGGTTGAGGATGGGGAATTGGCAAATATCCAATTTCGTAAGGTTGCTTATGACTATGAAGCGGAGTTAGAATTGGCCAAGTCCAAGGGCCTTCCCTTTATCGAAATGTATGAAGAGCTACGCCGAGATGACAATT
The DNA here is from genome assembly GCA_905373305.1 of uncultured Streptococcus sp. Lineage (GTDB taxonomy): Bacteria > Bacillota > Bacilli > Lactobacillales > Streptococcaceae > Streptococcus. The sequence goes on from CAJPSM010000024.1 coordinate 13,984, forward strand.
ATCAGGGGCACAATCTAGAATTCTTAGCTAGATTAATTGAAAAGCATGGGTATGTAGAGGATGTAAAGAATTATTTTGATTTTTTGCAAAGTGAGAAATAAAATGGACACCCTTAATTTGAAGTGAGGTTTGTAGTCGAATCGCTTAGAAAAGAGTCAGACAATAAGGAAGAAAAGATGGCTTAGCTAAAGTTTGACATTGAAATTATTTTGTTATACAATGAACTTAATTCTTAATAAAAAGGAGAACATTATGAAGAAAATTATTACAGCCAGTATGGCTCTTTTATCTGTTGTTGTTTTAGCAGCATGTTCAGGGAAAACAACGTCTGATTCTTCGGCTAAAAATTCAAGCTCTGTAGGACAAACTTCTTCTTCAGAGACCTCATCAACAACGTCTAGTTCAAAGACAGAAAATAATGAGGTTGTTTTGATCACCGATGAAGAAATTGACAATGCTAAAACTGTTGGAGATGTGAAGAAAGTCTTTGGTAAATTAGTCGACAATTATAAAAAGCATGCAGTTGAAATTGGGGAAAAAATTCCAGAGAGTGGAAAAGAAGCATATAACGCCCAAGTTGAACCAGCGCTTAAGTCTATGGAGACTGTAAGAGAGTCATTTAACGAAAGCCTTTCAAGTATTGGTTCTGATGATACAGTAGTGCCAGAACAAACTCGTACTCTATTTGTTCAACAGTTGAAAACTGGACGTGACACAATGAAGAAAGCGCTGGAAGCGGCTTATAAAGCAATTGCTCCATACACATCTGGTCAATAATATAAGAAAGTAGGTGTTCGATCACCTGCTTTTTGATTGCTTCAAATCTAAAGCGATACCTACTTAAATAGCTCCAAATTAATAGCAGAGAGTTTGAAAGAAGTACTAACTCTATGAAAAATCTCTGCAAGCTCTTTCAAAATATGGTAGAATGGATGCAGTAGAATTAGAAAAGGAAATCGATTATGAAATTTCTTGAATTAAATAAAAAACGTCATGCGACCAAGCATTTCACTGATAAACCGGTGGATCCCAAAGATGTGCGTACGGCTATCGAAATCGCAACCTTGGCCCCAAGCGCTCACAACAGCCAGCCATGGAAGTTTGTGGTTGTTCGTGAGAAAAATGCTGAATTGGCAAAGTTGGCATATGGTTCGAACTTTGAGCAGGTGTCATCAGCACCAGTGACTATTGCCCTGTTTACAGATACGGACCTTGCCAAACGTGCCCGCAAGATTGCCCGTGTTGGTGGCGCAAAGAATTTCTCGGAAGAGCAACTTCAATATTTCATGAAGAATTTGCCTGCCGAGTTTGCACGTTACAGTGAGCAACAAGTCAGCGACTACCTAGCCCTCAATGCAGGTTTGGTTGCTATGAATTTGGTTCTTGCATTGACAGACCAAGGAATCGGATCAAATCTGATCCTTGGATTTGACAAATCAAAAGTTAATGAAGTTTTGGACATCGAAGACCGTTTCCGCCCAGAACTCTTGATTACAGTGGGTTATACAGACGAAAAATTGGAACCAAGCTACCGCTTGCCAGTAGATGAAATCATCGAGAAAAGATAGAA
>CAJPSM010000025.1 GCA_905373305.1 uncultured Streptococcus sp.
CCGTATCCGTGAGGTTGAGGCTTTGACAGGTCAGGTATTGGGAGAAGTGGATCATCTGGCGATTTTTCCTGCTACTCACTTTGTGACCAATGACGATCACATGGAAGTTGCTATTGCCAAGATTCAGGCAGAGTTGGAGGAGCAGTTAGCTGTCTTTGAGAAGGAAGGTAAACTGCTAGAAGCCCAGCGTTTGAAACAGCGGACAGAGTATGATATCGAGATGTTACGTGAGATGGGCTATACAAATGGGGTTGAGAACTACTCACGTCACATGGATGGTCGTAGCGAAGGAGAGCCCCCTTATACGCTTCTCGACTTCTTCCCAGATGATTTCTTGATTATGATTGATGAAAGTCACATGACCATGGGGCAAATCAAGGGAATGTACAATGGAGACCGTTCGCGTAAGGAAATGCTGGTTAATTATGGTTTCCGTTTGCCGTCCGCCTTGGACAATCGCCCTCTCCGTCGTGAAGAATTTGAAAGTCATGTCCATCAGATTGTTTACGTTTCAGCAACACCAGGTGACTATGAAAATGAGCAGACCGAGACAGTGATTGAGCAAATCATTCGTCCGACTGGGCTTTTAGACCCAGAGGTGGAAGTCCGTCCGACTATGGGACAGATTGATGATCTTTTGGGTGAAATCAATGCCCGTGTTGAAAAGAACGAACGAACCTTTATCACTACTTTGACCAAGAAAATGGCAGAGGACTTGACCGACTACTTCAAAGAAATGGGCATCAAGGTCAAGTACATGCACTCAGATATCAAGACCTTGGAGCGGACAGAGATTATCCGTGACCTACGTTTAGGAGTCTTTGATGTCTTGGTTGGGATTAACCTCCTTCGTGAGGGGATTGACGTGCCAGAAGTTAGCCTAGTTGCTATTCTCGATGCTGACAAGGAAGGTTTCCTACGTAACGAACGTGGCTTAATCCAGACCATTGGACGTGCTGCTCGTAACAGCGAAGGGCATGTCATCATGTATGCGGACACTGTGACTCAGTCTATGCAACGTGCTATTGATGAAACGGCCCGCCGTCGGAAAATCCAAATGGCCTATAATGAAGAGCATGGTATCGTTCCACAAACCATCAAGAAAGAAATCCGTGACTTGATTGCCGTAACCAAGGCAGTTGCCAAGGAAGAGGACAAGGAAGTCGATATCAATAGCCTCAACAAGCAAGAACGCAAGGAACTTGTCAAAAAACTCGAAAAACAAATGCAAGAAGCCGTCGAAGTGCTTGACTTTGAACTAGCAGCTCAGATTCGGGATATGATGTTGGAAGTCAAGGCGATGGATTAGAGTGTTAGGAGGAGATGAAATGGCAAAGTTAAATTACTTTACAGATGAATTTAGTGAATATGAATTAAAGAATTATTTTTATTCCTTGGATGGAAGAGAACAGAAATCCGAACTTGAAAACTTTATTAATCAATATTTAGACTTATCTAAAGAAGAACAATTAAAATATGTTAAATCTTTTCTTACAGTTTGTGAAACTTTTGTTGTGCAAATTGATAAAACTGTCCAAAAAAAGATTTTAGAGACCTTAAATAAAATACCATCAAATAATTTACTATTATATAATTGGTATGATTTTTCTAATTATTTATTTATTCTTTATTATTATTTATTTCGACCAAAAGAATACGAAGAATATTCTATATTGTTTGAAGATGGAAGTTGTTTTTTAAGAATTCTTGAATTAGTATTATATGGTGATTTAGAGGAACCTGAATTACTTGCTTCTCAAATACTTTCAGTTTTTTATCAATTATTTAATCAGAACACTTTACCAGAAGAAAAAAGAATTTTGTTAAAGAGGGAATTAGAATCATTTATAAGTTTTATATTCCAAGATATTGATTTTGAGAGAATTGAATATTGGTATTTAAAATTAGATGAGATGGTATCTATTTTTAAAAATGAACATCTCGAAAAAATTAATAACTATTATTTCAATAATCCTCAATCTAATTATGTTGAGGAATACTTGGATTTTGTATCAAGACATTTTGATGATATAATTGAAGATTCAATTGATGTTGTTCGAAAAATAGCAGAAGAAAATGATTCGGATATAATTCGCAACCAAGCTATTAAGTTAATTGAGAAGTATGATAATGATTATTTAAAAGAGAAAAGTGATTCAGAATTTATCCTGTCATTAGACGCTAATCAACTTTTAGAACAAGCGGATAAGATTATATACTATATACGTTCTAAATTGACTGTTGATGCAAATGAGTTGAAAGAAATTGGTTCCTTTGGACATTATACTAAGATTGACACTTTAACAAACTACCTCATAAAAGCCGACTGGAAGAATGACAATGATGACAATGATTCTAAAGTGAAATCTCCCTATTTACGACTTACTAATCTAAAACAGTTAAACGATCCAATGGAAGGAAGGGCAATCCACGATTATTTGGGTATAGATAATACGTTTTTTCAACAATATCAAACTTCAAATGTTTTTATATCTTCTCTAACCACGGTATCTGATAGTTTACCTATGTGGAAGGAGTATGCAGATTCATCTCAAGGTGCTTTCCTTGAATATGATCTATCTTATCTTGAAGATATAGTTGCTCATAAATCAATAGAGTTTGTTAAAGTTCATTATTTAGATTTAATATCAGAGAATAAAGATGAAACAGATGTTGGTAAATCTCTTGATAATTTAAAACAGATATTTGAAAAATTGCAAGAACTAGAAGCTGAAGAAGAATTAAAAAGTTTTGCTGAGAAATTAAAGAAGATTTCTTACCTTTTCAAAGTTAAAGACTATGAGTATGAAATGGAGTATCGTATTTTAATTAATTTAGATGATACAGCGATACAAAATATTATTAATAGAGATGCTAAGGATTCATCAAATGAGAAATACTTGAAGAAAGAAGAAATTGGGTTAGAAGTTTTTGATAAAGTTAACTATCATGATTTTAGAAAGTATATTGTATTAAGCGCGAAAGATAATGGCAGATATGATTTATTTGTATACATCAATCTGGCTCCCTTGAAATATTCGAAGGTTATCCTAGGTCCAAAGGTTACGGATGCAGACTATATTGCACCTTACCTCAAACTTGCCAATCCTGATATAGAGATAGAAAGTTCGAAAATTCCTTATCGTTGAGTTTAGAAAAAATTAAAGCTTCAAAGAAATTATAATCTTTTTATTAATAAGGAGAAGCTAGTAATGAAAAAATGGTTACTGATAATTTTCTGTATTATAAATATTGTCCCTTTATTCTTTATTCTACGTTTTACCTTCCTTATCTTTACAACAACTTATGACATTTTTCCTGAAGCAAATCAAGCGGAAGTAGAGACAGCAGTAAGAAGAACTCTTGATTTGTATGGTTTTAAAGGAGATATGAAGGTTACGAAGTTTTCTAGAGATAAATGGACTTCTGAAAAATACAAAATTGAATACGATTATAGTGAAGAGGTTAATGGAAGTAGAGTAACTGTGAGACATGCCTTGTTTTATCGTCCAGAGTCCTCAAAATACAATCCCCAAAAGACTGATGAAGAACTAGCCTATGATGGAACTACGAAAACCATGTTACAAGAATTTTCAGACATGGCTCATAAACTACTCAACCAGCATCCTGTCAGTGTCTCTAATAAAGACAAGGTAGAGAGTTTTTTTAAGCAATATGAAAATCCAAATCTAGAATATGTGAATAGTTACTGGAGTGTCGATACTGAATCTGAAAATATCCAAGACTATTATGCTCTCATTGAAAAGAACCGTAAGGAAGGGAAAGCTTTTCAAGGTTTATATGATCTCCCTATTGATGAATTCTTGGAAAAAGAAATGATTAAAGGATACATCATCTATCGCGATATTGTTTTAGAAGAGGGTGAGAAAGATTATTTTGATAGTGAAGGTGGACTGACAGAATTTATTTCAAATGGGATAGATAATGCCGAGTTGCCAGATGCCTTTTATGAGGTTTCTTACTACTATGGTGCTAAAGGATATCGTTCGGGCAGTAGTGTCCCTTTAAAGGTTCAAAACCATAAGATGCTCTATTATGGAAGTAATTTTAACTAAAAATTTTATATGTAATAATTTGTGTTAAAATAATAGACGAGATAATTTAAAAGTGATAGATATTAGTCATTAGTTAGTAGTTTGAATTTAAAGGAGAAATAAATAGTGAAAAATTCGAGTACTTTTAATAAGCTTATTTATATCGTCCTATTTTCCTTACTGATAGCATTTGTTACTGTTCATGTCCTATTATGGTCATTTGGTTTATCATTTACTCCTATTATTTGGAATATTTGGCTCTTTCTTCTAATTTTTACTCTATTTATTCGCTTTTTGAGGTCCTTTGCAATTCTTGATCTTCTATTTGGGATATTTGGACTACAATTTATTCCCATAGCGTGGAATACAGGGCTTTTTGTTCCAATTATCCTCTCTATTTCGCATATTTTTATTTACTTTTTAAAGGGGAAATATCGCTTCCTTGAAGGAGTACGTAGTGCGATTTGTAGTTTTTATATCTGGTTATTTGTAATTGTCGTTTTCGCCCTTATTCCAAATCCTCCTGTTCCAATCACGATTGATTATGAAGTTAGGGAACAAGAAATTGTCATAACAAAAGGATATTTACTTCATGATGTATACTATTATCATGAGTTGATTAATCCCTTTATCATGAAATCTGATATTAAATTCGAAAAAGTCATATAACAAATTAGAAAGTGAGTAAATTTATGTCCCGTGCGCAAGCAACCATTTTAACCAATATCTGTCTGATTGAAGACATTGAAACCCAGCGCGTGGTTATGCAGTATCGCTCTCCTGAAAAGAATCGCTGGTCTGGTTATGCCTTTCCTGGAGGTCATGTAGAAAATGGCGAGGCTTTCGCAGAGTCTGTCATTCGTGAAATCTATGAAGAAACAGGATTGACTATACAAAATCCCCAACTGGTTGGTATTAAAAATTGGCCTCTGGATACAGGCGGGCGCTACATCGTCTTTTGTTATAAGGCGACAGAGTTCTTTGGTACCCTTCGCTCTTCAGATGAAGGAGAAGTTTCTTGGGTAGAAAAAAACCAGATTCCTAACTTGGATCTGGCCTATGATATGCTACCATTGATGGAAATGATGGAAGCGCCTGATAAGTCGGAGTTTTTCTACCTCCACCGTACTGAAGATGGCTGGGAAAAGAAAATCTTCTAGTCTTTTACTAAATAACCTAGCTGATCCAAGGCCTCCTCGATATAGTGGAGGTCTTGTTGTGTTTCAGCTTCAACAAGGTGGTAATGGATGCCATCCGTCAATTCTGAAAGTGGTCTAAAGTCTGAATTCTCGACTTGTTCTAGAAAATGCTGGACATCTCGACGACAGGTAAGTTTGAGCAGGGTCTCAATTTCTCCATAAACTGGATGGTCAATCAAAGTATTCTGAACACGTCCGCCATTATCTACAATGGCTAGAAGTTCCTGCCCGATTTCTTCCAGTTCATGTTTCACTTTAAAGAGTTTGTGAACGTAGGGGCTGGCATCATTTTCTTTGTAGATATAGCCACGATTGGTGGATAGGATAGGAGCCCCATCTGCTCGAAGAATGGCGATGTCCTGTACAATGATCTGACGAGTGACATGGAAGTGCTCGGCCAAGGTTTGACCATTGAGGGCTTTTGGTGACTCTTTTAAAAGTTTGAGAAGAGCTTGTTTGCGGTCCTTTGTCATAGTTTTTCCTTTTAGCGACGTTTTCGAAGCACTTTATAGACAGCTAGTGCTAATGTATAGTCTACCATACTGTGGATAATTGTGCCAAATCCAACTAGGACAAAGAGGACATAAAACATATTTTCAATGTTTGTCCCTGAGGTAGCATAGAAGATGATACAAGCTAGTACTTCAGCGATAGCATGAACAACACCTAAAACAAAGTTAAAAATCCAAGACGCCTTTGGTTTATCCAAGGTTTCAGGAAATTTTTTCAAGTAAAATGCTCCCAAAGTACCGAAAACAATGTGAGAAAAAGCGCGCAGGACGATAACCATGGGATAGCCTGCCATCAGGAACCCGAGACTAGAAGCGATGATCACAAAACCAGCCATCAAAGGTGATAGGAACATGGCGATAAAGATGGCGATATGACTTCCCAAGGTATAAGAAGCGGGTGGGATGACGATTTTAAAAGGCATAATGATTGGAATCAAAATCGCGATTGCAGTGAGTAGGGCAGTCATGGTCATAAACTGCGTTTTTTTCCGTATATCCATAAGAACCTCCATTTAACTGTATATACACAAGTATAGTACAATAAATAGATAGACATGTCAAGAATTTATTTTGATTTTATTGAAAATTTTCAAAAGTATAGGTGGTAGATTCAAAGGATTTTCATATATTTTCAAAATTTTGAACGAGTGACTCCTTGGTCATAACCATTTATGAATAGAAGATGAGCCTTTGCTGGTGAAAACTAAAACTCCACCTTCAGTACGAAAGTGGAGTTGTTTTTATTTCTTTAAGGTTTGTAAACGTGGGACAATTGCTACTGTTAGAATTGCAGAGATGACGAGTTCAGCAATTGAGTTGGTTGAAATAACAGTTGCTAGGAGTTTTTGGATATTTCCATCGAAGACATTTCCAAAAAGGAAGAAGATTCCTCCAAGTACAAAGACTGTATTCGTAAGTGAACCGAGAGCTCCAGCAATGATGAGACCCGTTCTGTTTTTCAATAATTTATAAACCAAGTAAGGTGTCAGACCAATCAAAATGCGAGGTACAATAGCGATAATCGCAGAATAGATGTTTCCGTTTGGTACAAAAGGTGAGAATAGATAGCTGGTTGGAAGGATTGTTATCGTGTTAACTGTCAAGCTGAGTAGCCCCATCAAGAAACCAAGTGTAACACCAACGCGCGGACCGTAAATAATACTTGCAATAATAACAGGAACATGCACGATAGTTGGTTTAATTGGGAATGGGAATAGATTAAATAAGAATGAGCTCAGAAAGTGAATGACCAACATGGTCGCAAAAAAGATAGCAATTGGAGCAATATTAGAGCGTTTTTTCATTGAGAGATTCCTTTATTCTTTCTAAAATAATATCCAGGTCTGCCAAAGCTCCCCTTCCGTAGTCTCGGCAAGCTAGAAGGGATTCTTTAGGATAGATAAGCTTGTAGCCAAATGTTTCTAATGTCTTCAGGTTTGACTGAGTGGCTGGATGATCATACATTTTTGTATTCATAGCAGGAGCAATTAGTTTAGGAATGTTTTGGGGTAAAGCTAACGCTGTACTTGTCACCATGTTGTCCGCAAATCCATGGGCTAGTTTTGCAATGGTGTTAGCTGTAGCAGGGACTACGATAAAAAGATCGGCTTCCTTTCCACGTTCGATATGATTGACTTGATCAGGATAGGGTTCCTGCATGACATCAAGGTGGACTGGATTCTGTGAGAGCACCTGTAGTGTCAAAGGCTGGATAAACTCTCTCGCCGCCTCAGTCATTAAGACAGTGACATCGTGGCCTTGTTTTTTTAAAGAACTGACGAGATCAGATGATTTATAGGAGGCGATGGAACCTGTCACTGCGATCAGAATGTTTGCCATGGCTTTCCTTTCTATGAATCGTATGCTTGAATTTTCTCAAGGAGGAGTTTTGCAATTTCCTCTTTAGTTTGGACAATTTGAAGCTGATCTTTTTCAACAAAGATAGCTCGGTGCTGGTTTGCTGAGATTTGAGTAAGGTCATTTGCTATGATTAAGTCTGCCTGATTTTTGACAAGACTCTGTCTAGCTACCTCAATAAGATGCTCTTCAGTAACATCAACCAACAGTTTGAAACCAATCAGATGAATTGAAGAATTCCACTCTTTGACTAGAGAGATAATCTTGGGTGTTTTTTTCAAAAACAAAACCTGCACCTCATCAGTTGAAGAGATCTTAGCTTGATGATTCTGCTTGCTTAAAAATTCTTCTAAATTGGAGCTAGCCTGAACTTCCTCCAACCCTGTCATATAAACAGGAGTGTAGTCGGACACAGCCATCGAATGGATCAAGACCTGATAATCCGGAACATGCTCTTTCATCTCTAAAAGAAGATCATTCGTATTTTTGATTTCTAGAATGGTTAAATGGGGATGAGGTTCTGGTTTAAGAGCTCTGTTAGTAGTAATCAAACAAACCTCATGTCCAGCAGCAAGTAGGGTTTCGGTGATAATTTTCCCCAAGCGACCCGTAGAATGGTTCGTGATAGAGCGGACGCTATCGATAGCTTCACTGGTACCACCTGACGTAACTAAAATTTTCATAGGACTATTGTACAAAAAAATAAACGGTAAGTAAAATGAAAGCGATAAATTTTTTCTAAAACGAAGGAATACTATAGTCTAAAACTATAAAAGCATATAAAATTTTAAAAAGCACTATTATATCCCCTAAAATATTGATATTTACGAACGTTTTCAGAGTTTAAGGGTGTTAAAAATCTTATTTTGTGTTATAATGAATTATCACATTAGAGGTTAGAGGAGTTTGTTATGAAAACAGATATTGAAATCGCACAGAGTATTGAGCTAAAGCCAATCGTTGATGTTGTAGAGAAACTTGGTATTTCTTACGATGACTTGGAGCTATACGGAAAGTACAAGGCTAAGCTTAGCTTTGATAAAATTCGTGCAGTTGAGAACAATCCAGTTGGTAAATTGATCTTGGTTACTGCCATCAACCCAACTCCTGCTGGTGAAGGAAAATCAACCATTACCATTGGACTGGCAGACGCCTTGAACAAGATTGGTAAAAAAACCATGATTGCCATTCGTGAACCGTCTCTTGGACCAGTAATGGGGATTAAGGGTGGTGCCGCTGGTGGTGGTTATGCGCAAGTTCTTCCTATGGAAGATATCAACCTCCACTTTACTGGAGACATGCATGCCATTACAACTGCTAACAATGCCCTTTCTGCTTTGATTGACAACCACTTGCATCAAGGAAATGAGCTTGGAATTGACCAACGTCGTATCCTCTGGAAACGTGTTGTTGACTTGAACGACCGAGCTCTTCGTCATGTGACCGTTGGTCTTGGTGGTCCTCTAAATGGTATTCCACGTGAGGATGGTTTCGATATTACCGTTGCTTCTGAGATCATGGCCATTCTGTGTTTGGCGACTGATATTGAAGATTTGAAACGTCGTTTAGCAAATATCGTTATCGGCTATCGCTACGACCGTACCCCTGTCTCTGTAGGTGATTTGCAGGTTGAAGGTGCTTTAGCATTAATCTTGAAAGATGCTATCAAACCGAACTTGGTTCAGACAATTTATGGTACACCTGCCTTTGTACATGGCGGTCCATTTGCCAATATTGCCCATGGATGTAACTCTGTTTTGGCAACAAGCACAGCCCTTCGCTTGGCTGACTATACAGTTACGGAAGCTGGTTTTGGTGCAGACCTTGGCGCTGAGAAATTCCTTGATATCAAGACACCAAACTTGCCAACTTCTCCAGATGCGGTAGTCATCGTTGCAACCCTTCGTGCCCTCAAGATGAATGGTGGTGTAGCTAAGGATGCTCTTACAGAAGAAAATGTGGAAGCAGTTCGTGCCGGTTTTGCCAACTTGAAACGTCACGTTGAGAACATCCGTAAGTTCGGTATTCCAGCAGTCGTAGCTCTCAATGAATTTGTAACTGATACAGAAGCTGAAATCGTAGCTTTGAAGGAACTTTGTGCCTCAATCGATGTACCAGTTGAGTTGGCTAGTGTCTGGGCTGATGGAGCAGAAGGTGGAGTAGCGCTTGCCGAAACGCTTGTCAAGACAATCTCAGAAAATCCATCCAACTATACTCGCCTATATGACAACGACCTTTCTGTCCAAGAAAAGATTGAAAAGATTGTCACTGAAATCTACCGTGGTAGCAAAGTAAACTTTGAGAAGAAAGCTCAAACGCAAATCGCTCAAATCGTTCAGAATGGTTGGAACAAATTGCCAATCTGTATGGCTAAAACTCAGTATAGTTTCTCAGACAACCCAAATGCACTTGGAGCTCCAGAAAACTTTGAAATTACCATTCGTGAGTTGGTACCAAAATTGGGTGCAGGTTTTATCGTTGCCTTAACAGGTGATGTTATGACCATGCCAGGTCTTCCAAAACGACCAGCGGCTCTCAATATGGATGTTGAAAGTGATGGAACTGTTCTAGGCTTGTTCTAAGATTTAGATGATATTAAAAGAGTTTGGAAATGCTATCCAAGCTCTTTTTCATGTCAAAGAATAACCTCAACTTCATTTGAAAAATACATGTTTTGTAAGCACTGATGAAAATTTTGCTTGTCAAAGTGTTCTCTGTTAAGTTTCTATTTTACCTGATTTCTGATATAATAGAAACATTGACTTCAAGAGTAAGGAAGAGAAAATGAACGCATTATTGAATGGAATGAATGACCGTCAGGCTGAAGCGGTGCAAACGACAGAAGGCCCCTTGTTAATCATGGCGGGGGCTGGTTCTGGAAAGACTCGTGTTTTAACTCACAGAATCGCCTACTTGATTGATGAAAAGATGGTCAATCCTTGGAATATCTTGGCCATTACCTTTACTAACAAGGCTGCGCGTGAGATGAAAGAGCGTGCATATGGTCTCAATCCAGCTACTCAGGACTGTCTGATTGCGACTTTTCACTCCATGTGTGTTCGTATTTTGCGTCGCGATGCGGATCATATCGGCTATAATCGTAATTTCACCATTGTAGATCCTGGTGAACAACGTACCCTTATGAAACGAATCCTCAAGCAGTTGAACTTGGATCCGAAAAAATGGAATGAACGAACAATCTTGGGTTCCATTTCCAATGCTAAGAATGACTTGATTGATGATATGGCCTATGCTGCCCAGGCGGGTGATATGTACACGCAAATCGTGGCCCAGTGTTACACGGCCTATCAGAAAGAGCTTCGTCAGTCTGAGTCCGTTGACTTTGACGACTTAATCATGTTGACCCTGCGTCTTTTTGATCAGAATCCTGATGTTCTGACCTACTACCAGCAAAAGTTCCAGTACATCCATGTTGATGAGTACCAGGATACCAACCATGCTCAGTACCAACTAGTCAAACTTTTGGCATCTCGCTTTAAAAATATCTGTGTGGTTGGGGATGCAGACCAGTCTATCTACGGTTGGCGTGGTGCGGATATGCAGAATATCTTGGATTTTGAGAAAGATTATCCTCAAGCTAAGGTTGTTTTGTTAGAGGAAAATTACCGTTCAACTAAAACCATTCTCCAAGCTGCGAATGATGTCATTAAAAACAATAAAAACCGCCGTCCTAAGAATCTCTGGACTCAAAACGCTGATGGGGATCAAATCGTCTACTACAGAGCTAACGATGAACAAGATGAGGCTGTTTTTGTTGCCAAAACCATCGATGAACTCGGTCGCAGCCAAAACTTCCTTCACAAAGACTTTGCAGTTCTTTATCGGACTAATGCGCAATCTCGTACTATTGAGGAAGCCCTGCTCAAGTCAAACATTCCTTATACTATGGTTGGTGGGACCAAGTTCTACAGCCGTAAGGAAATCCGTGATATTATCGCCTACCTCAACCTCATTGCTAATCTGAGTGACAATATCAGTTTTGAGCGTATTATCAACGAGCCAAAACGTGGAATTGGACCAGGAACTGTTGAGAAAATCCGTGACTTTGCTAATATGCAAGATATGTCTATGCTAGATGCTTCAGCCAACATCATGTTGTCTGGCATCAAAGGAAAAGCAGCCCAGTCTATCTGGGATTTTGCCAATATGATTCTGGATTTGCGGGAGCAACTGGATCAATTAACCATTACAGAATTGGTTGAGGAAGTTTTAGAAAAAACTGGCTACATGGATATTCTGAATGCCCAAGCGACCTTGGAAAGCAAGGCTCGGGTTGAGAATATCGAAGAGTTCCTATCTGTTACTAAGAATTTTGACGACAATCCTGATAGTCAAGAAGAGGAAACAGGTTTAGATAAACTCAGTCGTTTCTTGAATGACCTAGCCTTGATTGCCGACACAGATTCTGGCAGTCAGGAGACATCTGAAGTAACTTTGATGACACTCCATGCAGCTAAAGGACTGGAGTTTCCGGTTGTCTTTATCATCGGGATGGAGGAAAATGTCTTTCCTCTTAGTCGAGCAGCTGAGGATCCTGATGAGCTGGAAGAAGAACGTCGTTTGGCCTATGTAGGTATCACGCGCGCTGAAAAGATCCTCTATCTGACCAATGCCAACTCTCGCTTGCTTTTCGGTCGTACTAGCTATAATCGTCCAACACGTTTCATCAATGAAATTAGCTCTGACTTGCTTGAATATCAAGGCTTGGCTCGTCCAGCTAATACTAGCTTCAAGGCATCTTATAGTAGTGGTGGAATTGCCTTCGGTCAAGGAATGAGTTTGGCTCAGGCGCTTCAAGACCGTAAACGCAAGGCTGCACCAAGCTCTATCCAGTCAAGTGGTCTCCCATTTGGTCAATTTGCAGCAGGCGCAAAATCAGCGTCTAGCGAGACAAATTGGTCCATTGGTGATATTGCCCTTCACAAGAAATGGGGAGAAGGCACTGTTCTGGAAGTGTCAGGTAGCGGTGCTACGCAGGAACTAAAAATCAATTTCCCAGAAGTGGGGTTGAAAAAGCTGCTTGCTAGTGTAGCTCCAATTGAGAAAAAAATCTAATTATTCATCCTTCTCACGAATAATAAAGTGAGGAGGATTTTTATGTACAGTATTTCATTCCAAGAAGATTCACTTTTGCCGAGAGAAAGATTGGTTAGAGAAGGAGTAGAATCTCTGAGCAATCAAGAATTGTTAGCTATACTACTCAGAACGGGAACGCGTCAGGCAAATGTTTTTGAAATTTCCCAGAAAGTCTTGAACAGTCTCACAAGTCTAACTGATTTGAAAAAAATGACCCTGCAGGAATTGCAGAGTCTGTCTGGTATTGGACGCATTAAAGCCATTGAACTACAAGCAGTGATTGAACTGGGGCATCGCATTCACAAGCATGAAACCCTTGAGATGGAAAGTATTCTCAGTAGTCAAAAGCTAGCTAAAAAAATGCAACAGGAACTTGGTGATAAAAAACAAGAGCACCTAGTGGCGCTCTATCTTAATACTCAAAATCAAATCATTCATCAACAGACCATTTTTATTGGAACTGCGACACGAAGCATTGCTGAACCACGGGAAATCCTTCACTATGCCATCAAGCATATGGCCACTTCTGTGATTCTCGTTCATAATCATCCATCAGGCGCTGTATCACCTAGCCAAAATGATGATCATGTAACCAAGTTAGTAAAGGAAGCCTGTGAACTGATGGGACTGGTATTTCTGGATCATCTGATTGTCTCGCATTCCGATTACTTTAGTTACCGTGAAAAGACGGATCTGATTTAAAGTTCGTTTACGACATAGTCAAACAATGTTTTATCCTTGGGGCGATTTTCAAATAGAAATTCTGGATGCCATTGAACACCAAGATAAGGGAAGCCATCTGTAGTTGTAACAGCCTCGATTATCTCATCCTTGGGATCAAAGGCCACAACCTTTAAATTTGGGGCCAAATCCTTAATGCTCTGATGGTGGAAGGAGTTGATATGAGAGATTTCTCCGTAGATTTCTCTGAGAACGGTATCTGGTTCGGTAGCAAGGCGTTGTGTTGTGTATTCGGCTGAACAGTCCTGCCAGTGGTCTTCGATATCTTGATGAAGTGTGCCTCCCATGGCGACATTGAAAAGCTGGGTACCTCGACAAACAGAGAAGACTGGCTTTTTCTGCTTAATGGCTTCCTTGATAAGAGCTAATTCAAACTGGTCTCTTTGAAGGTGGTAGTCATCGCTGTCAATTGTTTTGGGTTCACCATAGAATTTTGGATCGACGTTTTGCCCACCTGTTAGGATGAGTTTATCAATCATCGTGATGTAATGGCTTGCCATTTCTTGATCACCAATCGGTAGGATGATTGGAATTCCACCAGCGTTCTTGACCCCTTCAACAAAGCCTTTTGCTGCATAGCTCATCATGATGTCATCATCTGGATGAGCTTTTTCATTTCCTGTAATCCCAATAACTGGTTTATTCATAAATGCTTTCGCTTTCTAATCCTCTTTCCGCATAAAATAGAGGAGGGTTTGGAGTTCACTTGTCAAATCGACATACTGAACGACCACATCTTTTGGGAGGTGAAGGTGAACAGGGGAAAAGCTGAGAATGCCTTTTATACCTGCATCGACCAAAAGATTGGCAACTTCTTGTGATTTAACACTTGGAACAGTTAGGATAGCAGTTTTAACATCTGCGTCCTTGATCTTTTCCTTGATTTGAGATATACCATAGATGGGAATCCCGTCAGCAGTCTGAGTACCGACTTCAGGATGGTCATCCAGGTCAAAGGCCATGATAATCTTCATCTTGTTGCGCTCATGGAAACGGTAGTGGAGAAGGGCATGCCCCATATTACCAATCCCAACCAACATAACATTGGTGATAGAGTTATCATTAAGGAGGTCAGCAAAAAATGTCATCAGTTTTTTGACATCATAGCCAAATCCACGACGTCCAAGTTCACCAAAGTAGGAAAAATCACGGCGGACAGTCGCAGAATCAATACCAATGGCCTCTGCAATTTGCTTGGAGTTGGCACGTTCAATTTTTTCTGCATGAAATCTCTTGAAGATTCGATAGTAGAGAGAGAGTCTTTTTGCTGTTGCTGTTGGAATAGCAGACTGTTTAATTTTCACAAAATCACAACCTTTCTATTCTTCTATTTTATAGAAACATTGTGAAAAAATCAACAAAAACTAAGAAAATTCTTAGTTTTTGTCTGAAAAGTTAGTTTGTGATAGAAAACGATAGAGATTTCCGACTAATCCTCGGTAGATTGCTTTATCATTGAGGGTTAGTGAGGTTACCAAAAATGTATCAGGTATGGTCACGCATCCTGATAGGGCTAGCATAAGCTCTTCGTAATCGGCAAATTCAAGTGTGCGTTCTACTTGATAGCTATCTTTATATGTGAGATGATACATAGCAAATTATCTTTCTTCTTTTGTGAAGATTCCGCGTTCTACAAGACTGTCCATGAGGAAGTAGAACTTCTCTTGGTGGATATGGTGTTCTTCAGATTTAAAGATATTCACCAAACGAAGACCTGATTTGTCAGTGATATTAATTTTAACACCTGTAAGCTCTTTATTGATGATAATTTTCAGTTGGAAACCTTCACCACTGTTAGGAACTTTTTCAAGTAAACGAGTCAGTTCGTAGTTTCCTACTTTTGTTTCAAAGAAAGTATTGTCTTTTAGTGTAAACTTTTTGACAGATGGACTAAGTGTATAGTCGTAGCGGCAGTTTTGTAGTTTAATGGTTTTTTCGAATGCCA
>CAJPSM010000026.1 GCA_905373305.1 uncultured Streptococcus sp.
CAGAGGAAGTATCATTGACCGCAGTTCCTGCAAAGAGGGCGAAGCCTTCATTTGACAAGTGAAGCCAGGTTCCCAGGGTCGGAAAGATAAGCGCAGCCAAGACATTGAAGAAAAAGATAACGGAAATAGCTTGTGCGACTTCTTTTTCCTTGGCGTGGATAACGGGCGCTGTCGCTGCAATGGCAGAGCCACCACAGATAGAAGAACCCACTCCAATTAAGGTAGCTAGTTTTGTGTCTAGCGCAAAGAAACGCTGGAAGAGGTAGGCGACGATTAAGGAAATCGAAATGGTAGAAAGGATGACAGGGAGTGAAGATTGTCCAACTGCGAAGACTTGCGAGATATTGAGACCAAAACCAAGCAAGATAACGGCATACTGGAGTAATTTTTTAGAACTAAAGGTCAAACCTGCATCTAGTTGTTTGTAGCGTGAGAGCCAGGGGTGTAGGAGCATCCCCGAAAAAATTGCAAAGACAGGTGCGCCCACGACCGGGAAAAATCCTCCTAGAAACCAAGAAATGATTGAAATGAGAAGGCAGGCCAAGATTCCTGCTCCATTTTTTGATAAAAATGACATATAAACCTCCGAAATAAGCACTTATTATTATAGTCCTGTCGAGAAAAAAAGTAAAATAGAAAGTGAAAATTATCGGTTTCGGATGGATTTTGCGGTCAGGGAGCTTTTGTAGTATAATAGAGATACGTTTTGAAAGTAGGAGGTGTCTATGGACTTAACTAAGCGCTTTAATAAACAGTTAGATAAGATTCAAGTGTCCTTGATTCGTCAGTTTGACCAGGCTATTTCGGAGATTCCTGGGGTCTTGCGTTTGACCTTGGGGGAACCTGATTTTACAACGCCAGATCATGTTAAGGAAGCGGCTAAGCGGGCCATCGACCAGAACCAATCCTACTATACAGGGATGAGTGGTCTACTGACTCTACGTCAGGCAGCCAGTGACTTTGTTAAGGAAAAATACCAACTGGACTATGCTCCTGAAAATGAAATCTTGGTTACAATTGGGGCGACAGAGGCTTTATCTGCTACTTTGACGGCTATTTTGGAAGAGGGAGACAAGGTGCTCTTGCCAGCCCCTGCCTATCCAGGTTATGAGCCAATTGTCAATCTAGTTGGGGCAGAGGTTGTCGAGATTGATACAACTGAAAATGGTTTTGTCTTGACCCCTGAGATGTTGGAAAAGGCCATTTTGGAGCAAGGGGACAAGCTCAAAGCAGTTATTCTCAACTATCCAGCTAATCCGACAGGAATTACCTATAGTCGAGAGCAGTTGGAAGCTTTGGCAGACGTTTTACGCAAGTATGAGATTTTCGTTGTCTGTGATGAGGTCTACTCAGAATTGACCTACACAGGCGAAGCCCATGTATCTCTGGGAACTATGTTGAGAGATCAGGCTATTATCATCAATGGCCTATCTAAGTCTCATGCCATGACAGGTTGGCGTTTAGGCTTTATCTTTGCTCCTGCAACTTTCACAGCTCAGTTAATCAAGAGTCACCAATATTTGGTTACTGCCGCAAACACTATGGCTCAACATGCTGCGGTGGAGGCCTTAACAGCTGGTAAAAGCGATGCAGAGCCTATGAAGAAGGAATACATCCAGCGTCGAGATTATATTATCGAGAAAATGACTGTTCTTGGCTTTGAGATTATCAAACCAGACGGGGCCTTCTATATCTTTGCTAAAATTCCAGCCAGTTACAATCAAGACTCCTTTGCCTTTCTCAAGGATTTTGCCCAGAAGAAGGCTGTTGCTTTTATCCCTGGGGCTGCCTTTGGGCGTTACGGAGAAGGCTATGTTCGTCTGTCTTATGCAGCCAGCATGGAAACGATCAGAGAGGCTATGAAACGACTTGAGGAGTACATGAGAGAAGCATGATCCAGTCTATCACGAGTCAAGGTCTCGTACTCTACAATCGCAACTTTCGGGAGGATGACAAGCTAGTCAAGATTTTTACAGAGCAGGCGGGCAAGCGGATGTTTTTCGTCAAACACGCGGGTCAGTCTAAATTAGCTCCTGTTATTCAGCCCTTGGTACTAGCTCGTTTTCTCCTGCGAATCAATGATGACGGGCTCAGTTATATCGAGGACTATCATGAGGTCATGACCTTTCCCAAAATCAATAGTGACCTCTTTGTCATGGCCTATGCGACTTATGTTGCGGCTCTTGCAGATGCTAGTTTGCAGGATAATCAGCAGGATGCTCCCTTGTTTGCCTTCTTGAGAAAGACTCTAGAGTTGATGGAAGAAGGCTTGGATTATCAAGTCTTGACCAATATTTTTGAAATTCAAATCTTGACCCGATTTGGAATCAGCCTCAATTTTAATGAGTGTGTCTTTTGCCATCGGGTTGGTCAAGCCTTTGACTTTTCTTTCAAATATGGAGCCTGCCTTTGTCCAGATCATTATCATGAGGACGAGAAACGTTGCCATCTGAATCCCAACATCCCTTATCTGCTCAATCAATTTCAAGCCATTGATTTTGCGACCTTGGAGACCATTTCGCTCAAGCCTGAAATCAAGCAAGAGCTACGCCAATTTATGGATCAACTCTACGAAGAATACGTAGGGATTCACCTAAAATCAAAGAAATTTATTGATTCCCTAGCCGACTGGGGACAATTACTAAAAGAGGAAGACGAATGAAAAAAATCGCAGTAGATGCTATGGGGGGCGATTACGCACCTCAGGCCATCGTTGAGGGTGTCAATCAAGCCCTAGCTGACTTTTCAGATATTGAGGTTCAACTCTACGGAGATGAAGCTAAAATCAAGCAATATCTAACAGCTACAGAGCGCGTTAGCATCATCCATACCGATGAGAAAATTGATTCGGATGATGAGCCGACCAAGGCTATCCGTAAGAAGAAAAATGCCAGTATGGTATTAGCAACTAAGGCAGTCAAAGAGGGAGAAGCAGACGCTGTCCTCTCTGCAGGCAACACAGGTGCCTTGTTGGCGGCAGGATTTTTTATCGTGGGTCGCATCAAGAATATCGACCGTCCTGGACTCATGTCTACCTTGCCGACTATCGATGGAAGAGGTTTTGACATGCTAGATCTCGGTGCCAATGCAGAAAACACAGCTCAGCACCTGCATCAATACGCTGTCCTAGGTTCCTTCTATGCCAAGAATGTTCGTGGGATTGCAAAACCACGTGTTGGATTGCTCAACAACGGAACAGAAAGTAGCAAGGGAGACCCGCTTCGTAAGGAAACGTACGACTTACTAGTAGCTGATGAAAGTTTGAACTTTATCGGAAACGTGGAAGCACGTGATCTGATGAATGGCGTTGCGGATGTTGTCGTAACAGATGGTTTCACGGGAAACGCTGTTCTCAAATCCATTGAAGGGACAGCCATGGGGATCATGGGCTTGCTTAAAAATGCTATTACGGGTGGTGGCCTTCGAGCAAAACTTGGTGCTCTTCTCCTTAAAGATAGTTTGAAAGGTTTGAAAAAGCAGCTCAACTATTCAGATGTTGGAGGAGCAGTTTTGTTTGGTGTCAAGGCACCTGTTGTTAAGACTCATGGCTCAAGTGATGCCAAGGCTGTGTACAGTACGATTCGTCAGATTCGTACCATGCTAGAAACAGACGTAGTTGCCCAAACTGCGCGTGAATTTTCAGGAGAATAAAAAAATGACAGAAAAAGAAATTTTTGACCGTATTGTGACCATTATCCAAGAACGACAGGGAGAGGACTTTGTCGTGACAGAAGCTTTGAGTTTGAAAGACGATCTTGATGCAGACTCAGTGGATTTGATGGAGTTCGTCTTGACGCTAGAAGATGAATTTGGTATCGAAATCAGCGATGAGGAAATTGACCAACTTCAAAGTGTGGCAGATGTGGTAGCGATTATTAAAGGTAAAATATAGCCAAAAGCAACATGCAAGTCATGTTGTTTTTTTGTTTGCAGAAAAAAGAGAAACTTTTAGTAGAAATTGCGAATAAAGAGATGAGAGAGAAAAAAGGAGGAACGTTTATGTACATGCCAATCTTGTATCCATGGTTAATCAAGTGGTTTTTAAAATAAAAATGAAATAGTTGTTCATTTTCGAATTGTTTTTCGAATAGATAGGTAAGAAGAAAAAGGAAGGAGACTACGCGATGTATTTACCAATCTTATTGCCATGGTTTATCAAATGGTATTTGAAATAAATGAAATTTACCTGTTCATTTTCAATCATTTCTCAAATAGATAAGTGAGAAGAACAGGAAGGGGAAAAATGGTTTAAGATCTAGAAGTCGTAAACTAAAAAAATAAAAATGAAGGAGAAAAAGATGACAAATTTTGACAAAATGGAACAGAACTTTGTAGCTCTTACAGAAGAAGAGTTGATGGATGTGGATGGGGGGCTTGCTCCGATTATTATTGGCGGGGTAGTTATTAGTTGGAAATTAATTGGAGGTGTGGCTGCGCTTGCTACAACTTCAGCAGGTGTAGGATTAGCTGCGGGCTACTATGCTAATAGACCATAATTTTGGAGATATATATGAAATTCGTTAAATTAATACTAAAGGTTTGGCCTGAACTTATGGTATTACTTAGTTCAATATCTTATACAATCATCAGGTTAGTAGCTGATATAAACAAGATATCCTTACCTAAATGGTTTGATGATTTTAATATACCGACAATTTCATTGTTTTTAATGGTGTTCATTTTATTATATAGAAGTAAAGGAGAAGGGAATGGATAAATTTCAAGTAATTGATGAGAAAGACTTGCAAGCAATCGAAGGAGGAATTGAGCCTATTTCGATTATATTTGGTCTAAGTGCTATTGCATTTAGCGCATTTGGGGCTGGTTACAAATTTGGTTCAGATTTAGCTCGTCGTGGGCGTTAGATTATGAACAATCGGAACCTTAATCTCAACACACTCTTATCTAAATTAGCCACTATAATTCCTTTGTTGGCTATAGCTCTCAATCTTGTACTTCATGTGATTCGTACAGGTTCATTAGTATCCTTTGATTGGCAATGGACTTTAGTTGGTTTGCTTGCTTCGGGCTATTTTGGTATTTTTTGCAAAGATTTGTCAAAAAATAATCAAAACTATAAATGATGAATCTGAATCAAAAGGATTTTGCGTATGTAAATGGCGGAGTTTTTCCGCCTTTCTTGTCAGGTAAAATAGGAATCTGCTATGAAAAAATTCTTATTAGGTTTTGCTGAGGGATATTTTACCGTATCACTCATTATCTACATCACAACGTATTTGATTATGAAAAATCCAATCAATACTTTGTTTTATCCAGAAACCTATCCGACTCTACTTGGTCTGTTTTATGTAGGATACAAGTACAAAACAAAAGAAAGTAAGATAGGGAATTGATGAACCATCAGATCGGAGTTTGAGATGAAAGTTGTTCAATTACTACGAAAAGCTTGGCTAGAGACCACTGTATTATTCAGCTCGATGGCTTATCTAATTATTAGAATCATGACTGATGTAAATAAAATAAATCTACCTACATGGTTTGGATATTTTGACATACCTACGCTTTCATTATTCTTGATGACATTTATTTTACTTTATAGAAGTGAAGAAAATATCATTTCAGAATAATTTATTTCTGGGCATTCATTTTTTAACGGTTACTTTAAGCAGGCAGAACTTTTGTTCTGCTTTTTTTACATTTAAATGATAGTTTATGCTTTTTAAAGTGCGTTTTAGGCGTAAAAATAGTTTATTCAGGAATATTTTCCTAGTTTTATCCTTATTTAGTTAAAATAATCTTACAAAGTTTTTAAGAGATTATTAGAAAAAAGGAGATGGATATGAAATTTGGGAAAAGGCACTATCGTCCCCAGGTGGATCAGATGGATTGCGGCGTGGCTTCATTAGCCATGGTTTTTGGCTACTATGGTAGCTATTATTCTTTGGCTCACTTGCGAGAATTAGCCAAGACGACTATGGATGGGACGACCGCTTTGGGGCTTGTAAAGGTAGCAGAGGAGATTGGCTTTGAGACGCGGGCTATCAAGGCGGACATGGCGCTCTTTGATCTGCCTGATTTGACCTTCCCTTTTGTGGCCCATGTGCTCAAGGAAGGGAAATTGCTCCACTATTATGTGGTGACAGGTCAGGATAAGAAGACAATCCATATCGCTGATCCAGATCCCAGTGTTAAGCTGACTAAGATTTCCCGTGAGCGATTTGCGAAAGAATGGACAGGGGTTAGTCTCTTTATGGCTCCGTCTCCAGACTATAAACCCCATAAGGAGAAAAAACAGGGGCTCCTATCCTTCTTGCCAATCTTACTCAAACAGCGTGGCTTGATTACTAATATCGTCTTAGCGACACTCTTGGTGACCTTGATTAACATCGTAGGTTCTTATTATCTGCAGTCTATCATTGATAGTTACGTGCCAGATCAGATGCGTTCGACCTTGGGCATCATCTCTATTGGGCTGGTCATCGTCTATATCCTCCAGCAGATTTTATCTTATGCCCAGGAATACCTTTTACTTGTTTTGGGGCAACGGCTGTCCATCGATGTGATTTTGTCCTACATCAAGCATGTTTTCCACCTGCCGATGTCCTTTTTCGCGACACGCAGGACAGGGGAAATCGTTTCTCGTTTTACAGATGCTAATAGTATCATCGATGCGCTAGCTTCGACCATCTTGTCTATCTTTTTAGATGTGTCGACTATTTTGATTATCTCGCTCGTGCTATTTTCACAGAACATGACGCTCTTTTTCATTAGTCTCCTTGCACTTCCCATCTATTCAGTGATTATCTTTGCCTTTATGAAGCCTTTTGAAAAGATGAATCGGGATACCATGGAAGCCAATGCGGTTCTGTCTTCTTCTATCATTGAGGACATCAACGGTATTGAGACCATTAAATCTTTGACTAGTGAAAGTTCACGCTATCAAAAGATTGACAAGGAATTTGTAGCTTATCTGAAAAAATCCTTTACCTATAGTCGGGCAGAAAGCCAGCAAAAGGCACTGAAAAAAGTTGCCCAGCTCCTGCTTAATGTTGCCGTTCTCTGGATGGGAGCAGTGCTCGTCATGGATGGGAAAATGAGTTTGGGCCAGCTGATTACCTATAATACTTTGCTTGTTTACTTTACCAATCCTTTGGAAAATATCATCAACCTACAGACCAAACTTCAGACAGCGCAGGTTGCCAATAACCGTCTGAATGAGGTTTATCTGGTAGCTTCGGAGTTTGAGGAGAAGAAAACAGTCGAAGATTTGAGCATGATGAAGGGAGATATGACCTTTAAGCAAGTCCATTATAAATATGGCTATGGACGGGACGTCTTGTCGGACATCAATCTGACTATTCCCCAAGGTTCTAAGGTAGCTTTTGTGGGGATTTCAGGGTCAGGTAAGACGACCTTGGCCAAGATGATGGTTAATTTCTACGACCCTAGTCAGGGAGAGATTAGTCTGGGTGGTGTCAATCTTAATCAGATTGATAAAAAAGCCTTACGTCAGTATATCAACTATCTACCTCAACAGCCCTATGTCTTTAACGGAACGATTTTGGAGAATCTTCTCCTTGGAGCCAAGGAGGGGACGACTCAGGAAGACATCTTACGGGCGGTTGAGTTGGCCGAGATTCGGGAGGATATTGAGCGCATGCCCCTGAATTACCAAACAGAATTAACTTCGGATGGGGCTGGAATTTCTGGTGGGCAACGGCAGCGAATCGCTCTGGCGCGTGCTCTCTTGACAGATGCCCCTGTCTTGATATTGGACGAGGCGACCAGCAGTCTGGATATCTTGACGGAGAAGCGGATTGTGGATAATCTTATGGCTTTAGACAAGACCTTGATTTTTATCGCCCACCGCTTGACTATTGCTGAGAGGACAGAGAAGGTTTTTGTCCTGGATCAGGGCAAGATTGTCGAAGAAGGAAATCATGCTAATTTGCTCGCTCGAGGTGGATTTTACGCCCATTTGGTCAATAGCTAGAAAGAGGAGAAGATGAAACCAGAATTTTTAGAAAGTGCGGAGTTTTATAATCGTCGTTACCATAATTTTTCCAGTCGGGTGATTTTACCCATGACGCTTTTGCTCGTGTTTCTATTTGGATTTGCAGTCTTTGCAGAGAAGGAGATTAGTTTGTCTACCAGAGCTACTGTCGAACCTAGTCGGATCATTGCCAACATCCAGTCGACTAGTAATCAACGCATTGTGGCCAACTATCTGGAAGAAAACAAGTTGGTCAAGCAAGGGGACCTACTCGTTCAGTACCAGCAAGGGGCGGAAGCTGTTCAGGTTGAAGCATACGCCAATCAGTTGGAGATGTTAAAGGATCAAAAAAAGCAGTTGGGTTATTTGCAATCCAGTTTGAAAGAGGGGACTGATCAATTTCCAGAGGCGGATAAGTTTGGTTATCAGGAGATGTTTCGAGACTATCTCAGCCAAGCTAGTAGTCTTAGGAGTAATGTTTCTCAGCAAAATGCCAGCATCTCCTCTCAAAACGCGGCAGCAAGTCAGAGTCAGGCCGAGATTGGCAATCTTATCAGCCAAACGCAGGATAAAATTCGAGATTACAAAACAGCTAAGTCGGCGATTGAAACAGGAGCTCAACTGGATAGTCAAAATGCGGCCTACTCTTTTTACCAGACCTATAAAAACCAAGGTGGAGAAAATCTGCAAACCAAATCGCAAGTTATTGCACAGGTGGATGCACAAATTGCTCAGCTAGAGTCTAGTTTAGCTACTTATCGTGTGCAGTATGCGGGTTCTGGAGCTCAACAAGCCTACGCAACGGGACTGGATAGTCAACTTGAATCCCTCAAGTCTCAGCAGCTAGTCAAAGTCGGCCAGGAATTAACCCTTTTGGATCAGAAAATTTTAGAAGCAGAGTCGGGTAAGAAAGTCCAAGGAGGTCTCCTAGAGAAGGGGAAGATTACAGCAAGAGAGGATGGGGTGCTTCACCTTAATCCTGAGACCAGTGACTCTACCATGGTCGCAGAAGGAACCCTGCTGGCTCAACTCTATCCATCCTTGGAAAAGGAAGGAAAAACCAAACTCACAGCTTATCTTAGTTCAAAAGATGTTGCAAGGCTAAAAGTAGGTGATTCTGTTCGCTTTACTACAAGCAAGGATGCCAACAAAGAACTTGTTCTTGTTTCTGCGATTACGAATATTGATGCGACAGCTACTAAGACTGAAAAGGGAAATTTCTTTAAAATAGAGGCGGAGACCAGTCTGACTCCTGAACAGGCGGAAAAACTTCGCTATGGTTCAGAAGGACGTTTGACGCTAATCACAGGGAAGAAAAGCTATCTGCGCTACTACTTAGATCAATTTTTAAACAGAGAATAATGTTTGTTTTTAATGCAATATTATACTTTTAAAACTGTAAAATGTTTTGATTTTACAGTTTTTCTTAATGTTAAAAATAGGTGTCTTCATCTTCGTTCGCAAATTCTTGCTATTTTTCTTGTTTTGTAGTAGAATGAAGTAAAGAAATACGAAAGGCGAACTTTAACATGTCAAAACAATTGATCTATTCGGGAAAAGCCAAGGATATCTATACAACTGAGGATGAAAATCTCATTATTTCAACTTACAAGGACCAGGCAACTGCCTTCAATGGTGTCAAGAAGGAGCAGATTGCGGGCAAGGGAGTGTTAAATAATCAGATTTCATCTTTTATTTTTGAGAAATTAAATGCGGCTGGTGTAGCGACTCACTTTGTGGAGAAAATTTCGGACACGGAACAGCTCAATAAAAAGGTTGAGATTATTCCTCTAGAAGTTGTGCTTCGCAACTACACGGCTGGTTCATTTTCAAAACGTTTTGGTGTGGATGAGGGCATCGCCTTGGAGACTCCGATTGTTGAATTTTACTACAAAAATGATGATTTGGATGATCCCTTTATCAATGACGAGCATGTGAAATTCCTTAAAATTGCGGATGACCAGCAGATTGCTTACTTGAAGGAAGAAACGCGTCGTATCAATGAGCTTTTGAAAGCCTGGTTTGCTGAGATTGGGCTTAAGTTGATTGACTTTAAGCTAGAGTTCGGTTTTGATAAGGATGGCAAGATTATCTTGGCAGATGAATTTTCACCAGATAACTGCCGTTTGTGGGATGCGGATGGCAACCACATGGATAAGGATGTTTTCCGTAGAGGACTAGGTGAATTAACAGATGTTTATGAGATTGTCTGGGAAAAGTTGCAAGGTTTAAAATAACACCTTCAAGGTTATTTGGGAACATTGCAAGAACTGAAATAAAGGAATAAGAATTGATGGATAAACGTATTTTTGTTGAAAAAAAGGCTGATTTTCAGGTCAAATCAGAGAGTTTGGTAAGAGAACTCCAGCACAACTTGGGATTGTCAACTTTGAAAAGTATTCGCATTGTGCAAGTTTATGATGTCTTTGATTTGGCAGAGGACTTGTTTGCACCTGCAGAGAAACACATCTTCTCTGAGCAGGTGACCGACCATGTCTTGGATGAAGCGGCTGTGCAGGCGGATCTTGCCAATTATGCATTCTTTGCCATTGAAAGCTTGCCAGGGCAGTTTGACCAGCGTGCAGCTTCTTCACAGGAAGCCTTGCTTTTACTGGGAAGTTCGAGTGACGTGACGGTCAACACAGCTCAACTTTACTTGGTTAATAAAGATATTGATGCGACTGAGTTAGAAGCGGTCAAGAACTACTTGCTTAATCCAGTTGATTCTCGTTTCAAGGACATCACGACAGGGATTGCCAAGCAGGAATTTTCAGAGTCAGACAAGACTATTCCTAAATTGACTTTCTTTGAAAGTTATAAGGCAGAAGACTTTGCCCGCTACAAGGCCGAGCAAGGGATGGCCATGGAAGTGGATGATTTGCTCTTTATCCAAGACTACTTCAAGTCAATCGGGCGCGTGCCGACTGAGACGGAGCTCAAGGTTTTGGACACTTACTGGTCTGACCACTGCCGTCACACGACTTTTGAGACGGAGTTGAAACAGATTGATTTCTCAGCTTCTAAATTCCAAAAGCAATTGCAGGCGACTTATGACAAGTATATTGCCATGCGTGATGAGCTAGATCGGTCTGAGAAACCACAAACCTTGATGGATATGGCGACTATTTTTGGTCGTTATGAGCGTGCTAATGGTCGTTTGGACGATATGGAAGTGTCTGACGAAATCAATGCCTGCTCAGTTGAAATTGAAGTGGATGTTGATGGTGTCAAGGAACCATGGCTCCTCATGTTCAAAAATGAAACCCACAACCATCCAACTGAGATCGAGCCGTTCGGTGGCGCGGCTACTTGTATCGGTGGAGCTATTCGTGACCCATTGTCAGGTCGCTCCTATGTTTACCAAGCTATGCGTATCTCAGGTGCTGGTGACATTACAGCGCCGATTTCAGAAACGCGTGCTGGTAAATTGCCACAACAAGTCATTTCGAAGGCAGCGGCTCATGGTTATTCTTCGTATGGTAACCAAATTGGTTTGGCGACGACTTACGTTCGTGAGTATTTCCACCCAGGATTTGTAGCTAAACGCATGGAGTTAGGCGCTGTTGTTGGTGCGGCTCCAAAGGGCAATGTAGTTCGTGAAAAACCGGAAGCCGGTGATGTGATTATCTTGCTAGGTGGGAAGACTGGACGTGATGGTGTCGGTGGTGCGACAGGATCTTCTAAGGTTCAAACAGTTGAGTCTGTAGAGACTGCCGGTGCTGAGGTTCAAAAAGGGAATGCCATCGAAGAGCGCAAGATCCAACGCCTTTTCCGTAATGGCGATGTCACTCGTCTCATCAAGAAGTCCAATGACTTTGGAGCAGGTGGTGTCTGTGTGGCTATCGGTGAATTGGCAGATGGTCTTGAAATTGACCTTAACAAGGTTCCTCTGAAATACCAAGGCTTGAATGGTACAGAAATTGCCATCTCTGAATCACAAGAACGGATGGCAGTTGTGGTGCGTCCTCAAGACGTAGATGCCTTTGTTGCAGAATGTAATAAAGAAAATATTGACGCTGTTGTGGTGGCGGCAGTAACTGAAAAACCAAATCTTGTCATGCACTGGAATGGTGAAACCATCGTCGACTTGGAACGTCGTTTCCTTGATACAAACGGTGTGCGCGTAGTCGTTGATGCAAAGGTGGTGGACAAGGATGTCGAACTTCCAGAAGAACGTCAAACATCTGCTGACACACTTGAAGCTGATACCCTTGCGGTTCTATCTGACCTCAACCATGCGAGTCAAAAAGGATTGCAAACCATCTTTGACTGCTCGGTAGGTCGTTCGACTGTCAATCACCCGCTTGGTGGTCGCTATCAACTCACACCAACTGAAGCTTCTGTTCAGAAATTGCCAGTTCAACACGGTGTGACTTATACTGCGTCTGTCATGGCCCAAGGCTTTAACCCTTATCTAGCGGAATGGTCTCCATATCACGGGGCTGCCTATGCAGTTATTGAAGCGACAGCTCGTTTGGTGGCTGCTGGTGCCAACTGGTCCAAGGCTCGTTTCTCTTATCAAGAATACTTCGAGCGGATGGACAAGCAAGCAGAGCGTTTTGGTCAACCGGTAGCTGCTCTTCTAGGCTCTATCGAAGCACAAATCCAACTTGGTTTGCCATCTATCGGTGGCAAGGACTCTATGTCTGGTACTTTTGAAGAATTGACTGTGCCACCAACCTTGGTTGCCTTTGGGGTGACAACGGCAGATAGTCGTCAAGTTCTCTCTCCAGAATTTAAAACTTCGGGTGAAAATATCTACTACATCCCAGGTCAAGCCTTGGCACAAGAGATTGACTTTGATCTTATCAAGTCTAACTTTGCCAAGTTTGAAGGCATTCAAAAGGCTCACAAAGTAATATCTGCATCAGCTGTTAAATATGGTGGTGTCCTTGAAAGCTTGGCTCTTGCTACCTTTGGGAATCATATCGGTGCAGAGGTAACCTTGCCTGAACTTGAAAGTTCTTTGACAGCTCAGCTAGGCGGATTTATCTTCACCTCGGCTGAAGAAATCGCTGGAGTGGAGAAAATCGGTCAAACAAGCACAGACTTTACACTCGTTGTCAACGGTGTGAAGCTAGATGGACACAAACTTGACAGTGCCTTCCAAGGAAAATTAGAAGAAGTTTACCCAACAGAATTTGCCCAAGCTAAAGAATTGGCTGAAGTGCCAGCTGTCGCTTCTAAGGCAGTCATCAAAGCCAAAGAAACTATTGAAAAACCTGTCGTTTACATCCCAGTATTCCCAGGAACCAACTCAGAATATGACTCAGCTAAGGCCTTTGAAAAAGAAGGTGCAGAGGTCAACTTGGTGCCATTCGTGACGCTCAATGAAGAAGCCATTGTCAAGTCAGTCGAAACCATGGTTGACAATATTGGCAAGGCTAACATCCTTTTCTTTGCGGGTGGATTCTCAGCTGCGGACGAGCCAGATGGTTCAGCTAAGTTTATTGTCAATATCTTGCTCAATGAAAAAGTGCGTGCAGCCATTGATGGCTTTATCGCTCGTGGTGGCTTGGTTATCGGTATCTGTAATGGATTCCAGGCCTTGGTCAAATCAGGTCTTCTTCCATATGGAAACTTTGAAGATGCTAACAGTACCAGCCCAACCCTCTTCTACAATGATGCCAACCAGCACGTGGCCAAGATGGTGGAAACTCGGATTGCCAATACCAACTCACCATGGTTGGCTGGGGTACAAGTGGGCGATATCCATGCCATTCCAGTATCGCACGGTGAAGGGAAATTTGTCGTGACGGCTGAGGAATTTGCAGAGCTCCGTGACAATGGTCAAATCTTTAGCCAATACGTTGACTTTGACGGCAAACCAAGTATGGATTCTAAGTACAATCCGAATGGTTCGGTAAATGCCATCGAAGGAATTACCAGCAAGAATGGTCAAATCATCGGTAAAATGGGACACTCAGAACGTTATGAAGACGGTCTCTTCCAAAACATCCCAGGAAATAAAGACCAGCACCTGTTTGCGTCGGCTGTTAAATACTTTACTGGGAAATAAGACTATAGATGACTAAGACGATTGGTGTGTTTTGAGAAGAAAAATGAAAGTTTGTGAAATATTTGAATAAATTAATTGATATACCTGATGTTGAAAAAAAGATTCAATTAAAAAAATCGTTATCTAGAGAGATGAGAGTAATGAAGGAGGACTTAAAGCCAAGAAAGTGTTTGCTTTGTGATAAAGATACTACAAGTTTTTGCAACTCTCACACCATTCCACAGTTATCGTTAAAAAATATTTCTGATTCTGGCAAGTTGACTCGAGCTGGTTATTTAATAGGGAGCGATCTGTCAGATAATGATAAGGGAGTGAGCAATTCGGGAACGATACAAATTATTTGTCGTAAATGTGATTCTTTCTATTTTCAGGAATATGAAAATGAAATGAATCTTACGTCTTATCCTAGCGATAAAATGTTGTCACAAATTGCATTGAAAAATTTCCTTTTAGAACTAGTTAGAAGGAGGGAGGAAAAATATCATTTTAAAAAATCAATGTCTGATAATACAATCAAGAAGGCTTTATACTTAAGAATACCTGAGATTTCTAATAAAACGTTAGAGAATACATCTCAAAAAATAAAAGATCTTCATAATTCTTTTGATTATGATATTGAAGATTTTCAAAATGAAATTTTACTCCATAAAACTGCTATTGAAAACAATCTTAAAGGAGCATATCAAATTATTTTTCATGAGGTGCTCCCCTATAAGACACCGATAGCGTTTCAAGGCTCATTAACGTTGATTAGAGATATGTATGAATATCCAGTGAATGATACGAGTAACCATTCAAAAAAAATCGTATTCAGAAGTTGCATCTGGCTATTTTACCATTAAAAGAAAAGACGATGGTGCTAGCTTTTTATCATAAAAGGGATTGGAAATATAGATCTCTAAAAAGTCAGTTTAACAGTAGCAATCGATTGAAGAAACTGGATTTTCTTAATTATTTAATATTTGCTTACACTGAAAACTACTACTTTAGCCCGACAATTAAAGAAAAAATTAGAACAAATGAGAAGCTTGTGCTACTTAGTCAAGAACTTTTCGGTGAACCTAATTTGGGTCAGTATGTAGGTGTTGATAGTTATAAGAGAGTCGAGCCAGATGAAATTCCTAATTTTCTTTTAGAAGAGTGGGCTATAATGTAAAAATAAAAGGTATAAAAAATGACATACGAAGTAAAATCTCTTAATGAAGAATGTG
>CAJPSM010000027.1 GCA_905373305.1 uncultured Streptococcus sp.
ATATTTCTCAAGATATGTATGGTTCTATTGATCTTGTAACAGATAAAATTGAACGCCAGATTCGAAAAAATAAAACAAAAATCGAACGCAAGAATAAAAATAAGGTTGCAACAAGCCGCCAACTCTTTACAGATGCTCTAGTTGAAGATGCAAATGTTGTGCAGCCAAAAGTGGTTCGTTCAAAACAAATTGATTTAAAACCAATGGATTTGGAAGAAGCTCTTCTTCAAATGGACTTGTTGGGACATGATTTCTTTATCTATGTAGACGTAGAAGATCAAACAACAAATGTTTTGTATCGCCGTGAAGATGGTGAAGTTGGTTTACTAGAAGTTAAGGAATCATAAAATCTTGACAACTATGTAAAAGTGGTTTACACAATTGTAAACCACTTTTGTATTGCATCATTATACAAGGTATAAATGGAGATAGTCATGAAAGACGTGGTGATTGTTTCGGCGGTGCGAACTCCTTTAGGTTCCTTTGGTGGGAGCTTAAAGAATGTTTCTGCTGTTGATTTGGGCTCTTTGGTCATTAAGAGCGCTTTGGAAAAAGCGAATATTAAACCAGAGCAGGTAGATGAAGTGATTATGGGGAATGTCCTAGGCGCAGGTTTAGGCCAAAACGTGGCTCGCCAAATGAGCATTCAAGCGGGGCTCCCTGAATTTACACCAGCCTTTACCATTAATAAGGTTTGTGGTTCTGGGTTAAAAGCAGTTCAGTTAGCTGCTCAAGCGATTCAGTGCGGCGATGCAGATATTGTCGTTGCTGGTGGTGCAGAAAATATGAGTCAGG
Source organism: uncultured Streptococcus sp. (assembly GCA_905373305.1). Lineage (GTDB taxonomy): Bacteria > Bacillota > Bacilli > Lactobacillales > Streptococcaceae > Streptococcus. The sequence continues at coordinate 796 of CAJPSM010000027.1, forward strand.
CTCCATATGTTTTGCCAAACTTCCGTTGGGGCGGCCGTATGGGCGATTCGAAAGTTGTAGATACCATGATTAAGGACGGTTTGTCTGATGCCTTTAACGAATACCATATGGGGATTACAGCTGAGAATGTGGCTGAAGAATATGGTATCAGTCGAGAAGAACAAGACGCTCTTGCTTTAGAATCACAAAAACGAGCAGTTGCGGCTATAGAATCTGGCCGCTTTAAGGAAGAGATTGTGCCAGTGGTCATTCCTCAACGCAAAGGCGATCCTATCGTTTTTGATACAGATGAATATCCTAGAAAAGATGCTAGCTTGGAGAGTTTATCTAAGCTACGTCCTGTTTTCAAAAAAGACGGTTCTGTTACAGCAGGAAATGCCTCAGGTATCAATGATGGAGCGGCAGCTGTCTTGGTCATGAGTGCTGAAAAAGCTGAAGAATTGGGACTTCCAGTCATTGCTCGTATTCGTTCGTATGCAAGTGCAGGTTTGGATCCTAAGATGATGGGGTGTGGACCGATTTATGCAACTCGCAAAGCTCTTGAAAAAGGCAATTTGACAGTTGATGATCTTGACTTGATTGAGTCAAATGAAGCCTTTGCTGCTCAGGCTTGTGCGGTTGGGAAAACACTTGGTTTCAACACCGATATTGTCAATGTCAATGGTGGTGCGATTGCTCTTGGTCATCCAATTGGGGCTTCAGGTTGCCGTATCCTAGTGACTCTGGTACATGAGATGATGAAACGTGATGCTAAGACTGGTTTAGCAACTCTCTGTATCGGAGGGGGAATGGGAACAGCTCTTATCGTGGAACGTTAGATGATAGTAATCTGAACACGTGGGTAGGAGGGTGATGAATCCCTCCTACTTTTGTGTCTGAGAATTAGAAGAGATCAATCATGAAAGAAAGGCTTACCTCTTTTTAAAGGTCGCTTTTTAAGGCTTTTTGTGATATAATAATGCGCAAGAGGTTTAGAATGAAAAAAAATAATTTAACCCCGATTTCTGCGGTTCTACTAGGGATTGCAACTTTCGGAACCTTAACAATGCTGATTATTTTTTCACAAAATAATGTTGTAACAATCAGTGCCTTGTTTTTATTTGTACTTCTTTATCTGCTTTTATTCATCTGGCAAAAAAAACGGTATGAAAAGAGCGAAATTGAACAAATCCAATACGTAAACCATCAAGCGGAAGATAGCTTGAACACGCTGCTCGATCAAATGCCAGTTGGTGTTCTGAAGTTAGATTTATCCAGTGGCGAAGTCGAATGGTTTAATCCTTATGCTGAGTTGATTTTGACGACTGAAGAAGGCGAAATTGATGTTGACTTGATTCAAACCATTATCAAAGCTTCTGTTGGGAATCCTGGTTCGTATGCTACTTTAGGCGAAACACGCTATGCTGTTCATATGGACAAGGCTTCGGGTGTTTTGTATTTCTTTGATGTTTCTGGGGAGTACGAAGCAACTGTCGAATTGGTAACCAGTCGACCAGTGATTGGGGTTATCTCGGTAGACAACTACGATGATCTAGAAGATGCAACCTCCGACTCCGATATTAGTCATATCAATAGTTTTGTGGCAAATTTTGTTTCAGAATTTGCTAGTAAGTATGCTATGTTTTCTCGGCGTGTGGGTATGGACCGCTTTTATTTATTTACTGATTACACAGTTCTTGAGGGTTTGATGAATGATAAATTCTCTGTGATTGATGCCTTTCGTGAGGAGGCAAAACAGAGACAGTTGCCATTGACCTTGAGCATGGGCTTTTCTTATGGTGATGGAAATCATGATGAGATAGGGAAAGTCGCTCTAAGGAACTTAAACCTAGCTGAGGTTCGTGGTGGGGACCAGGTGGTTGTCAAGGAAAATGATGAAACCAAGAACCCAGTCTACTTTGGTGGTGGTTCCGCAGCCTCTGTTAAGAGAACAAGAACACGTACCAGAGCCATGATGACAGCTATTTCAGATAAAATTAGAAGTGTAGACCAAGTCTTTGTAGTCGGGCACAAGAATCTGGATATGGATGCCTTGGGGTCTGCGGTCGGTATGCAGCTGTTTGCGAGCAATATTACTGAAAATAGCTATGCGGTCTACGATGCAGATCAAATGTCACCAGATATCGAGCGTGCGGTCAACTTTTTGGAAAAAGAGGGTGTCACTAAGCTCTTGCCTCTGGCTGATGCGATGAGATTGGTCACCAAGCGCTCTTTGTTGATTTTAGTGGATCATTCCAAGACGGCTTTGACTTTATCGAAAAATTTTTACGAACTGTTCACTCAAACCATTGTCATTGACCATCATAGACGTGATCAGGATTTTCCAGGGAATGCAGTAATCACCTATATCGAAAGTGGAGCAAGTAGTGCGAGTGAGCTGGTAACAGAATTGATTCAGTTCCAAAATTCTAAGAAGAATCGTTTGAGTCGTATGCAGGCCAGTGTTTTGATGGCTGGTATGATGCTGGATACCAAGAATTTTACATCTCGCGTGACGAGTCGAACCTTTGATGTAGCTAGCTACCTCAGAACACGTGGAAGCGATAGTATTGCTATCCAGGAGATTGCTGCGACAGATTTTGAAGAGTACCGTGAGGTAAATGAACTCATTTTACAAGGTCGTAAGCTAGGTTCAGATATCTTGATCGCCCAAGCTAAGGACACAACCACTTATGACACAGTTGTTATCAGTAAGGCTGCCGATGCTATGTTGGCTATGTCCGGTATTGAAGCCAGTTTCGTTCTAGCGAAAAATACACAAGGATTTATCTCAATCTCAGCTCGAAGCCGCAGTAAAATCAATGTCCAACGCATTATGGAAGAGTTGGGTGGCGGTGGTCACTTTAATCTAGCGGCTGCGCAAATCGAGAATATGAGTCTGTCAGAAGCAGGAGAAAAATTGACTCAACTTGTCTTGGATGAACTAAAGGAAAAGGAGAAAGAAGAATGAAAGTAATCTTTTTAGCAGATGTTAAAGGAAAAGGGAAAAAAGGCGAAATCAAGGAAGTGCCAACTGGCTACGCTCAAAACTTCCTGATTAAAAAGAATTTGGCTAAGGAAGCGACTGCACAGGCTGTGGGTGAGTTGCGTGGAAAACAAAAATCTGAAGAAAAAGCTCATGCAGAGATGATTGCTGAAGCAAAGGCTATCAAGGCCAAGCTAGAAGCAGAAGAAACTGTTGTAGAGTTTGTTGAAAAGGTTGGCCCAGATGGTCGTACCTTTGGCTCTATCACCAACAAGAAAATTGCAGAAGAATTGCAAAAGCAATTCGGAATCAATATTGACAAACGTCACATTCAAGTAAAAGCACCAATTCGAGCAGTAGGTTTGATTGATGTACCAGTAAAAATCTACCAAGATGTTACAAGTGTCATCAATCTTCGTGTAAAAGAAGGTTAAGTTTACAACTTCTTGACAAGATTGTAAAAGGAAGGGAAGTCGGATGGCAGAAGTAGAGGAACTGCGAGTTCAACCTCAGGATATTTTGGCAGAGCAATCTGTTCTGGGGGCTATTTTTATAGATGAGAGCAAACTCGTTTTTGTCCGAGAATATATTGATTCTCGAGACTTCTTTAAGTATGCTCATCGGTTGATTTTCCAAGCGATGGTAGATTTGTCGGATCGTGGGGAAGCGATTGATGCGACAACGGTTCGGACAATTTTGGATAGCCAAGGGGATCTCCAAAATATTGGTGGCTTATCCTATCTTGTTGAAATTGTCAACTCTGTACCAACTTCTGCTAATGCAGAGTATTACGCTAAAATCGTAGCAGAAAAGGCTATGCTACGTCGCTTGATTTCCAAGTTGACAGAGTCTGTCAACCAAGCCTATGAGGCTTCTAAGCCTGCAGATGAAATCATCGCTCAGGCTGAAAAGGGGCTCATTGATGTTAGTGAAAACGCCAATCGTAGTGGTTTCAAGAATATCCGAGATATTCTAAATATCAACTTTGGGAACCTAGAGGTTCGGTCACAACAAACAACGGATATCACAGGTATTGCGACGGGCTACCGTGATTTGGACCATATGACGACAGGTCTCCACGAGGAAGAACTAATTATCCTAGCGGCGCGACCAGCGGTTGGTAAGACGGCCTTTGCCTTGAACATTGCTCAGAACATTGGGACTAAGTTGGACAAGACGGTAGCTATCTTTTCACTGGAAATGGGTGCGGAAAGTCTAGTAGACCGTATGTTGGCGGCCGAAGGCTTGGTGGAGTCCCATTCTATCCGTACAGGTCAATTGACTGATGAGGAGTGGCAAAAGTATACCATTGCTCAAGGGAACCTAGCCAACGCGAGTATCTATATCGATGATACTCCAGGGATTCGGATTACGGAGATTCGTTCTCGTTCTCGTAAACTGGCTCAAGAAACAGGCAATCTTGGTTTGATTTTGATAGACTATTTGCAGCTTATCACAGGGACTGGTCGTGAGAACCGCCAACAAGAAGTCTCTGAAATTTCTCGTCAGTTGAAAATTCTAGCTAAGGAGCTAAAAGTTCCAGTCATTGCTCTTAGTCAGTTATCTCGTGGAGTGGAACAGCGTCAGGATAAGAGACCAGTCTTGTCTGATATTCGTGAATCGGGTTCTATCGAGCAGGATGCGGATATCGTAGCCTTTCTATACCGTGACGACTACTATGATCGTGCGGGTGAAGAAGAGGAAGGAATTCCAAATAACAAGGTAGAGGTTATCATCGAGAAAAACCGTAGTGGAGCTCGCGGAACGGTGGAATTGATTTTCCAAAAAGAATACAATAAATTTTCAAGTATCTCAAAGAGGGAGGCATAAGATGTCAGATGCATTTACAGATGTAGCCAAGATGAAAAAAATCAAAGAAGAGATTAAGGCGCATGAGGGACAAGTCGTTGAAATGACTTTGGAGAATGGCCGTAAGCGCCAAAAAAATAGATTGGGTAAGCTAATTGAGGTTTATCCGTCCCTATTTATCGTTGAATTTGGGGATGTTGAGGGAGACAAACAAGCTAACGTCTATGTTGAATCCTTCACCTACTCAGATATCTTAACAGAGAAGAATTTGATTCGCTATCTAGACCAAGAATCCTAAAATGAAGTGAGCTTTGCTCACTTTTTTCTTTTTCTCCCGAATAGTATAAAGGAGGGTAACCTCGGAAATTTATATTATTAAGGAGAATGAATGACGTTTTTAAAATCAGAAGTTAAGAAGAGTGGATATACTCAGTTGGGTGTAGGGCTGGCTACATTGTTGGTTACGAGTGCTTTTTTGTTTGGTGGTGAATCGGTTCAGGCTGACAGTGTAGCGCGTGGTGATGACTATCCGCTTCACTACAAAAATGGCAGTGTTGAAATCGACCAGTGGCGGATGTATTCTCGCCAGTGTACGTCTTTTGCGGCCTTTCGTTTGAGTAGTGTAAATGGCTTTGAGATTCCGCCTGCTTATGGAAATGCAAATGAATGGGGGCACCGCGCAAAGCGAGAAGGCTACCGTGTTGACACGAAGCCAGAAGTTGGCTCTATCGCTTGGTCGACAGAAGGATATTATGGGCATGTGGCCTGGGTATCAAATGTATCAGGAGATACGATTGAGATCGAAGAGTATAACTATGGAGTTAGGGAGAAATACAATCGTCGCAGCGTAAAAGCTAGTTCTATGACAGGCTTTATCCACTTTAAGGACTTGGTAGGGAATGGTGGTAGAACTGGAAATCCTATCAGGTCAGGGTTGGCATCTAGTGGAACTCATACGTTTACCCAAAAGTCTGCCATTCGAAACCAGCCGTCAAGTACAGCACAAGTTATTGACTACTACTATCCTGGTGAAAATGTTAGCTACGATCAAATCGTAGAAAAGGACGGTTATAAGTGGCTTAGTTACCTGTCCTATAGTGGAATGAGGAGATACATCCAGTATATGGAAACAGAATCGGTGGAGAATGGTTGGAAGAAGCAAAACGGTATTTGGAATTACCGTGAGAACGGGAAACTCGCAACTGGTTGGAAGAAAATAAATGGCAGTTGGTATCACTTCAAAGAAAATGGAACCATGTCAACAGGTTGGGTGAAGGATGGCTCGCATTGGTACTATCTAAAGGCATCAGGGGAGATGCAGACAGGTTGGCTCAAGGAAAATGGAACATGGTATTATTTGGAGAGTTCAGGGGCTATGAAGTCTAGCCAGTGGTTCCAAGTAGGAGGAAAGTATTACTACGTTAATGCTTCAGGGGCTTTAGCAGTGAATACCACTGTGGATGGCTATCAAGTAGATAGTAACGGAGCTAGAATCTAGAAAGAATATAAAAAAGAGGACTTCACGACCATTTGCTTATTCTTTCCGATGGTATTTTTCCTCGCTTTCCTTTATAATGGGTGTATGGACAAGAAAAAATTATTATTAATTGATGGATCTTCTGTTGCTTTTCGAGCTTTTTTTGCGCTCTATCAGCAGTTGGATCGGTTTAAAAATGCTAATGGCCTTCATACCAATGCAATCTATGGTTTTCAACTCATGTTGAATCACGTCTTGGAGCGTGTTGAGCCCAGTCATGTTTTGGTGGCCTTTGATGCAGGAAAAACGACTTTCCGTACAGAGATGTATGCAGACTACAAGGGTGGCCGTGCTAAAACTCCAGATGAGTTTCGTGAGCAATTCCCCTTCATTCGTGAGTTGTTAGACCATCTTGGGATTCGCCATTATGAGTTGGCCCAGTATGAAGCGGATGATATCATCGGGACCCTAGGTCGCTTGGCTGAGAAGGATTCTTTTGATGTGACAATCGTTAGCGGAGATAAGGATTTGATCCAGTTGACGGATGAGCGTACGGTGGTCGAGATTTCCAAGAAAGGTGTGGCTGAGTTTGAGGCCTTTACACCAGATTACCTTATGGAAAAAATGGGCCTCACACCAGCTCAGTTCATTGATCTTAAGGCTCTTATGGGTGATAAGTCTGATAATATCCCTGGTGTCACGAAAATCGGTGAAAAGACGGGTATCAAGCTCTTGCTGGAGTATGGTTCGCTTGAGGGTATTTATGAAAATATTGATGGGATGAAGGCTTCTAAGATGAAGGAAAATCTCATCAATGACAAGGAACAAGCCTTCCTGTCTAAAACCTTGGCGACCATTGAGACTCAGGCACCGATTGAGATTGGCCTTGATGATTTGGTCTATAATGGCCCAGATGTGGAAAATCTCGGGAAATTCTACGATGAGATGGATTTCAAACAGCTCAAACAAGCTCTAAATGTTTCGTCGAAGGATGCGCCTGAGAGCTTGGATTTCACTATCGTTGACCAAGTCAGTCAAGACATGCTGAGTGCGGATTCTATCTTCCACTTTGAGCTTTTTGGTGAGAACTACCATACAGATGATTTGGTTGGTTTTGCTTGGTCTTGTGGGGATAAACTTTACGCTACAGATAAACTCGAGCTCTTGCAGGAGCCTATTCTCAAGGAATTTCTAGAAAAAACACCTCTGAAAGTGTATGACTTTAAAAAAGCTAAGGTTCTTTTAAATCGCTTGGGCTTGAACCTGCAGGCCCCTGCTTTTGACAGTCGCTTGGCCAAATACCTTCTCTCTACTGTCGAGAACAATGAAATTTCAACCATTGCGAATCTCTATGGCCAGACTTATTTGGTCGATGATGAGACGTTCTACGGTAAGGGTGTTAAGAAAGCTATCCCTGAGAGAGAGAAATTCTTGGAGCACTTGGCTCGCAAGGTTGCTGTATTGGTTGAGACTGAGCCTGTTTTACTTGAAAAACTCAGTGAACATGGGCAGTTAGATCTCCTCTATGACATGGAGCAACCTCTGGCTTTTGTCCTTGCTAAGATGGAAATTACTGGTATCAAGGTTAAAAAAGAAACCCTGCTTGAGATGCAAGCTGAAAATGAGGTCGTCATTGAAAAACTGACTCAAGAGATTTATGAGTTAGCTGGTGAGGAGTTTAATATCAACTCGCCTAAGCAGTTGGGCGTGCTCCTTTTTGAAAAACTGGGTCTTCCTCTAGAATACACCAAGAAAACCAAGACTGGTTACTCGACAGCGGTGGATGTGCTAGAGCGTCTGGCTCCTATTGCGCCGATTGTTAAGAAAATTCTAGACTACCGTCAGATTGCTAAGATTCAATCGACTTACGTGGTTGGCTTGCAGGACTGGATTTTAGATGATGGCAAGATTCACACACGCTATGTGCAGGATTTGACTCAGACAGGGCGTCTGTCTAGTGTGGATCCAAATTTGCAAAATATCCCTGTTCGTTTGGAACAAGGCCGTCTCATTCGTAAGGCTTTTGTACCTGAGTGGGAGAATAGTGTACTGCTCAGCTCGGACTATTCACAGATTGAGTTGCGCGTTTTGGCTCATATCTCTAAGGATGAGCACTTAATTAAGGCTTTCCAAGAGGGAGCAGATATCCATACTTCAACGGCCATGCGGGTCTTTGGAATTGAACGCCCTGAGGATGTGACTCCAAATGACCGTCGTAACGCCAAGGCAGTTAACTTCGGTGTGGTTTACGGGATTTCAGACTTTGGCTTGTCTAATAATCTGGGCATCAGCCGTAAGGAAGCAAAAGCCTACATTGACACTTACTTTGAACGCTTCCCAGGTATTAAAAACTACATGGATGAGGTGGTGCGTGAGGCGCGTGATAAGGGCTATGTAGAGACCCTCTTCAAGCGTCGTCGTGAGTTGCCTGATATTAATTCGCGTAACTTCAACATTCGTGGTTTTGCAGAGCGGACAGCAATCAACTCTCCTATCCAGGGCTCAGCTGCAGATATCCTTAAGATTGCTATGATCCAGCTAGACAAAGCTCTAGTTGAGGGTGGTTATCAGACCAAGATGCTCTTGCAAGTGCATGATGAAATCGTCCTTGAAGTTCCGAAATCAGAACTAGCAGCTGTCAAAGTACTAGTGAAACAAACCATGGAAGAAGCCATCCAGCTCAGTGTTCCCCTCATCGCTGATGAGAATGAAGGAGCAACTTGGTACGAGGCTAAATAAGAAAGATATGATAGAGTTTGAAGCATTTGTCTTCAAACTCTTTTTCAAGATTTTCTGTAAGCAGTTTCCTTGACTTTTCCTTGTATTTGCGTTACTATATGTCCATATAAGATATGGGAGTCTGTGTACAGTCTGAGAGGAAGTGTTAAACTTCGACCGCACCTGATCTGGGTAATGCCAGCGTAGGGAAGGATACTTAGCCGAATTCTGCACCTTTTCCATATATGGCAAAGGTTTTTCTTTTTGTCAAAAAGAAAAACTGAGAAGAGGAGGTTTTTATGAAAGCAAGCATTGCCTTGCAAGTCTTGCCCCTATCACAGGGGATTAATCGAATTGCTGTTATCAATCAAGTGATTGCTTATCTGCAAACTCAATTCGTGACCATGGTGGTGACACCATTTGAAACGGTCTTGGAAGGGGAGTTTGATGAGCTCATGCGTATTCTCAAAGAAGCGCTAGAAGTGGCAGGGCAGGAGGCAGATAATGTCTTTGCCAATGTCAAAATAAATGTAGGAGAGATTTTAAGCATCGATGAGAAACTTGAAAAGTATACTGAGACGACACATTAGTCTTTTGGGCTTTATAGGAGTCTTGTCGGTCTGGCAGTTAGCAGGAATATTCAAACTTTTACCCAAGTTTATCCTGCCAACTCCCTTTGAAATTCTCCAGGCCTTTGTTCGTGACAGAGAATTTCTCTGGCACCATAGCTGGGCGACCTTGAGAGTGGCTTTACTCGGACTAGTCTTAGGAGTCTTGATTGCCTGTCTCATGGCGGTGCTTATGGACAGTCTGACTTGGCTCAATGATTTGATTTACCCTATGATGGTGGTTGTCCAGACCATTCCGACCATTGCCATAGCTCCTATCCTGGTCTTGTGGCTAGGTTATGGGATTTTGCCCAAGATTGTCTTGATTATCCTGACGACAACCTTCCCTATCATCGTCAGTATTTTGGATGGTTTTAGGCATTGTGACAAGGATATGCTGACCTTGTTTAGTCTGATGCGAGCTAAACCTTGGCAAATCCTTTGGCATTTTAAAATTCCGGTCAGCCTGCCCTACTTTTATGCAGGTCTGAGGGTCAGTGTCTCCTACGCCTTTATCACAACAGTGGTATCTGAGTGGTTGGGAGGCTTTGAAGGATTAGGTGTTTATATGATTCAGTCCAAGAAACTGTTTCAGTATGATACTATGTTTGCTATTATTATTCTGGTGTCGATTATCAGCCTTTTGGGTATGAAGCTGGTCGATGTCAGTGAAAAATATGTGATTAAATGGAAACGTTCATAGAACAATAACGTTTGAGAAAAAGAAAAGAGGAAATTAAAATGAAGAAAACATGGAAAGTGTTTTTAACGCTTGTAACAGCTCTTGTAGCTGTCGTGCTTGTGGCTTGTGGTCAAGGAACTGCTTCTAAGGACAATAATAAAGAAGCAGAACTCAAAAAAATTGACTTTATCCTAGACTGGACGCCAAATACTAACCACACAGGGCTGTATGTTGCCAAGGAAAAAGGTTATTTCAAAGAAGCTGGAGTGGATGTTGACTTGAAATTGCCACCTGAAGAAAGCTCATCTGACTTGGTTATCAATGGCAAGGCACCATTTGCAGTGTATTTCCAAGACTACATGGCTAAGAAATTGGAAAAAGGTGCAGGAATTACTGCTGTTGCAGCTATCGTAGAGCACAATACATCAGGAATCATCTCTCGTAAATCTGACAATGTCACCAGTCCAAAAGACTTGGTTGGCAAGAAATACGGAACATGGAATGACCCAACGGAGCTTGCTATGTTGAAAACCTTGGTAGAATCTCAAGGTGGAGACTTTGAGAAGGTCGAAAAAGTACCAAACAATGACTCAAACTCGATCACACCTATTGCTAATGGGGTCTTTGACACTGCTTGGATCTACTACGGTTGGGATGGTATCCTTGCCAAATCTCAAGGCGTAGATGCTAACTTCATGTACTTGAAAGACTATGTCAAAGAGTTTGACTACTACTCACCAGTAATCATCGCTAACAACGACTATCTGAAAGATAACAAAGAAGAAGCTCGCAAAGTTATCCAAGCCATCAAAAAAGGCTACCAATATGCCATGGAACATCCAGAAGAAGCTGCAGATATCCTCATCAAGAATGCACCTGAACTCAAGGAAAAACGTGACTTTGTCATCGAATCTCAAAAATACTTGTCAAAGGAATACGCAAGCGATAAGGAAAAATGGGGACAATTTGACGCAGCTCGCTGGAATGCCTTCTACAAATGGGATAAAGAAAATGGTATCCTAAAAGAAGACTTGACAGACAAAGGCTTCACTAACGAATTTGTAAAATAATGACAGAAATAAGACTAGAACACGTAAGTTATGCCTATGGCGATGAAAAGATTTTAGAGGACATCAACCTGCAGGTGACGTCAGGTGAAGTAGTTTCTATCCTAGGTCCAAGTGGTGTTGGAAAGACCACTCTCTTTAACCTAATCGCTGGGATTTTAGAAGTCCAATCTGGGCGAATTGTCCTTGACGACGAGGAAAATCCTAAGGGGCGCGTGAGTTATATGTTGCAAAAGGATCTACTCTTGGAGCATAAGACGGTGCTTGGCAATATCATCCTGCCCCTCTTGATTCAAAAGGTAGATAAGGCGGAGGCCATTGCCCGAGCGGATGAAATCCTTGCGACCTTCCAGCTGACAGCTGTACGGGACAAGTATCCTTATGAACTTAGTGGAGGGATGCGTCAGCGTGTGGCCTTGCTCCGAACCTACCTTTTCGGGCACAAGCTCTTTCTTTTGGATGAGGCCTTTAGTGCTTTGGATGAAATGACCAAGATGGAACTCCACGCTTGGTATCTGGAGATTCACAAGCAGTTGCAACTGACGACCTTGATTATCACACATAGTATCGAGGAGGCCCTTAATCTCAGTGACCGCATCTATATCTTGAAAAACCGCCCTGGGCAAATTGTTTCAGAAATTAAACTAGATTGGTCTGAAGACAAGGACAAGGAAGTCCAAAAAATTGCCTACAAACGTCAAATCTTGGCGGAATTAGGATTAAATACCTAGAAAAACAGGGAGTTGGTGAAGATTATCCTTTACCAGCGCCCTTTTTCTTTTAAAAAATCAAAAATTTCGGTATAATAGTCAAAGATAGTCAAGGTTCAAAGAAGGAGTTTGATTTACTATGAGATTTAAAAATACATCAGATCATATCGAAGCCTATATCAAGGCGATTTTAGACCAATCTGGTATCGTGGAATTGCAACGGAGCCAGTTAGCAGATACCTTTCAGGTTGTGCCTAGTCAGATCAACTATGTAATCAAGACACGTTTTACTGAAAGCAGAGGTTACTTGGTTGAGAGCAAGCGGGGTGGCGGAGGCTACATTCGCATAGGCCGGATTGAGTTTTCCAATCATCATGAGATGCTCCGCGATTTGCTTTACTCGATTGGTGAGCGAGTTAGTCAGGAGATTTATGAAGATATTCTCCAGCTTTTGGTTGAGCAGGACTTGATGACCAAGCAGGAGATGACCTTGCTGACTTCAGTAGCAACGGATCGTGTCCTAGGGGAAGAATCCTCAGTTGTCCGTGCCAATATGCTCCGACAGCTATTACAAGAGGTAGATAGAAAAGAGAAGTAAGATGAACTATTCAAAAGCATTGAATGAATGTATCGAGAGTGCCTACATGGTTGCAAGCCATTTTGGAGCTCGATATCTAGAGTCTTGGCATTTATTGATTGCCATGTCCAATCACAGTTACAGTGTGGCAGGTGCGACTCTAAATGATTATCCTTATGAAATGGACCGTTTAGAAGAGGTTGCGTTGGAACTGACTGAAACGGACTATAGCCAAGACGAAACCTTTACGGAATTGCCTTTTTCTCATCGTTTGGAGCTTCTCTTTGCAGAAGCAGAGTATGTGGCTTCAGTGGTCCATGCTAAGGTGCTAGGGACAGAGCATGTCCTCTATGCGATTTTGCATGATGGCAATGCTTTGGCAACTCGCATCTTGGAGAGAGCAGGCTTTTCTTATGAAGACCAGAAAGATCAGGTCAGAATTGCTGCTCTTCGTCGCAATTTAGAGGAACGTGCAGGATGGACAAGAGAAGACCTTAAGGCTTTGCGTCAACGTCATCGCACAGTAACTGACAAGCAAAATTCCATGGCAAATATGATGGGTATGCCTCAAGCTCAAAGTGGCGGTCTCGAGGACTACACGCATGACCTGACGGAGCAAGCGCGCTCTGGCAAGTTAGAGCCAGTTATCGGTCGTGACAAGGAAATCTCACGTATGATTCAGATTTTGAGTCGAAAGACCAAGAACAATCCTGTCTTGGTTGGGGATGCTGGTGTCGGGAAAACAGCTTTAGCACTTGGACTTGCCCAGCGTATTGCTAGTGGGGATGTACCAGCTGAAATGGCCAAGATGCGCGTTTTGGAGCTTGATTTGATGAATGTTGTTGCGGGGACACGTTTCCGTGGAGATTTTGAAGAGCGCATGAACAATATCATCAAGGATATAGAGGAAGATGGCAAAGTAATCCTCTTTATTGACGAACTCCACACCATCATGGGTTCTGGTAGCGGTATTGACTCGACTCTGGATGCGGCCAATATCTTGAAGCCAGCCTTGGCTCGTGGAACTTTGAGAACGGTTGGTGCCACCACTCAGGAAGAATATCAAAAACACATCGAAAAAGATGCAGCCCTTTCTCGTCGTTTTGCCAAAGTGACGATTGAAGAGCCAAGTTTAGCTGACAGCATGACTATTTTGCAAGGTTTGAAGGCTGCCTATGAGAAACACCACCGTGTGCAAATCACAGATGAAGCTGTCGAAACGGCTGTTAAGATGGCCCATCGTTACTTGACCAGTCGTCACTTGCCAGACTCTGCTATCGATCTCTTGGATGAGGCGGCAGCAACTGTGCAAAACAAATCCAAGCATGTGAGAATGGACGAATCCGACTTGAGTCCAGCT
>CAJPSM010000028.1 GCA_905373305.1 uncultured Streptococcus sp.
TACATAAGGCTCAGCCACTTGTTGCATAGAAATAGCTGTTTGCACACGCGTATCGACACCAACTTGTTGCAATGAATCTGCCATTACAAGAGCATTCATCACGGTCCCAAGCATTCCAGTGTAATCCGCCTGAACACGGTCCATTCCTGCTTCTGCAGCAGGTTCTCCACGCCAGAGATTTCCTCCACCAATAACAAGGGCAATTTCGATACCTAAGCTATGAACTTCTTGAATCTCTTTTGCAATTTTTTGAACTGTTTGGATATCAATCCCTACGCCACGTTCACCTGCAAGAGCCTCACCTGATAACTTGATTAAAATACGTTTATACTTGGGGTTAGCCATTTTTACTCTCCTTTTTTTATCCTACCTATTTTATCACAATTTCTAAGATTTTTATAGTATCATGAGCAATTCTTTCAAAAAAATTAGACAGTTAAAAATTCCTCTAAGTCAGTAAGAGCACGCTCTGCAATTTTTTCATAACGAGCCTTCTTATCACGGATACGCTCACCTTCTAATTCCTTGATAATCCCAAAATTGACATTCATGGGTTGGAAATGCTTGCTTTCTGCATGGGTGATGTAATGAGCTAGACTGCCAATCGCTGTTGTCTCTGGGAAAATTGCCTCGCTTTCTCCCTTGAAAAGACGAGCGGCGTTAATACCTGCAACTAAGCCTGATGCTGCTGACTCGACATAGCCTTCCACACCTGTCATTTGACCTGCAAAGAAAAGGTTGGGCTGTTTCTTAGAACGATAGGTCTTCTCAAGAAGATTTGGTGAATCCATGTAAGAATTGCGGTGCATAACACCATAACGGACAAACTCAGCATTTTCAAGTCCTGGAATCATTTGGAAGACACGTTTTTGTTCTCCCCATTTAAGGTGGGTCTGGAAACCGACGATATTGTAGAGACTACCAGCCGCATTATCCTGACGGATCTGGACAACCGCATAAGGTGTTTTAAATTCTCCATCACGAGGACCTGTGTAGTCGTCTGGGTACTCCAAACCAACTGGTTTCATAGGACCATAAAGCATGGTTTTAATGCCACGTTTGGCCATGACTTCGATAGGCATACATCCTTCAAAGTACTTTTCTTTTTCAAATGAATTCAGCGGTGCTTCTTCCGCATTGACCAAGGCTTCATGGAAATCCATAAACTCTTGTTTGGTCATGGGAGCATTGAGATAAGCAGCTTCCCCCTTGTCATACCGAGACTTGAGATAGACCTTGCTCATATCAATGGTGTTGACATCGATAATAGGCGCTGCCGCATCATAGAAATAGAAGCCATCCCCGTCATTAAGGGCATGAATTTTTTCAGCTAGGGCATCGCTAGTCAAAGGACCAGTAGCGACAACTGTAATAACATCAGTCGGCAAATCTGTAATTTCATCACGGACCACTTCAATCAAGGGGTGGTTGGCCACTTTTTCGGTCACCATTTGAGAGAAACCATCACGGTCCACTGCAAGGGCACCACCAGCAGGAACGCGTGTAGCCTCAGCAGATTCCAAGATAACAGAACCCAAGCGACGCATTTCTTCCTTAAGGAGGCCAACAGCATTAGTCAGGGCATCGCCACGAAGAGAATTGGAACAAACCAACTCTGCAAAATTGTCTGTTTTGTGCTGAGGTGTTGACTTGACACCACGCATTTCATAGAGTTTAACTGGAATACCACGTTCTGCGATTTGGTAAGCAGCTTCAGACCCTGCCAAACCTGCTCCGATAACATTGATATAAGATTGAGACACGACACTAATACCTCTTTGGGTGGAACATCAGTCCATATCCAAACAAGCCACTGGATTGTTTGACACCCACAAATCTTTCTAAATTTTTCTTTTACTAGTATAACAAAAAAAGGGAAGAAGGCAAACTTCCCTGTTTAGTCATTTTATTGATTTTCTTCCCAGTCGTGGTAGGCAGCGTAGAGCTGGCTTTTGTTCCACTGGTAGAGTTTCGCAACTTCTTTAATAGCTTGGTTTTTCTTCATGCCTTGCTGAATGCGGGCTTGGATTTCTAAGAACAAGTCCTCCTCGTCCTTTTCTTCCACATCTTGACTGGCACCTTCAACGATGAGAAGGCATTCGCCCTTGAGTGGCGTTTCAGCGATACTTTCTAGTAGCTCTGAAATCTTTCCTCGTTGGTATTCTTCATAGATTTTAGTCAATTCCCTGACCAAGACTACCGAGCGGTCACCGTAGACTTCTAACATATTTTCTAACGTATCCGCTACACGGTGGGGTGATTCATAGAAAATCTGAGTTTCAGGATAGCCTTTTTTTGAGTCGAAAAATTGCTTTTGCTGGCCTGATTTTCTCGGTAAGAAACCGTAAAAGATATGTGGTTGTGGTGCTAGGCCACTGGCAATCAAGGCAGAAATTCCTGCAGAGGCTCCTGGAACAGTGACAATTGCAATCTCTTCCTCAATAGCTGCCTTGACCAAATCATGCCCAGGGTCTGAGATACTAGGCAGACCCGCATCAGAGACCTGAGCGATACTTTGTCCCGCTTTCAAAAACTCAATCAAATCAGGAATCTTTTCCTTGGCATTGTGCTCATGAAAACTGATCTGCTTTGTCTGAATGTCAAAATGCTTGAGCAAAAGCCCGGTATTACGGGTGTCCTCAGCAGCAATCCAATCCACTTCTTTCAGAGTTTGGATGGCACGAAAAGTCATATCATCTAGATTGCCAATCGGCGTTGCTACTAGGTAAAGCTTGCCATAGGGAGATTGTCCCTTAAAACTTTTTTGAATCTGCATGCCTACTCCCTGTATAACAACTCGTCACAGAACATACATTCTTCGTCCTGCTCTCGGCGTTGTCCATAAAAATCATTACATACGTGAAACCCGTCTTTATAGATCCGGCGGACGCTTTCACGAACATGCTTGGCCTTAACGGGTGTATCTGCTTCCACCTCGCCTAAGCGTTCGCGCAACTTACTATTTTCCAATCGAAGAGCTGTATTTTCCTCTACCAGGCTCTTGAGATTTTTCTTGATGGCTTCCACATCGGCCAAGGTCACTAGTAACTGTTGGGAAAAATCGTCCAGTGCATCAAATAATTCTTTTTTGTCCATAAACCAGCCCTTTCCTTTCTTAATCCTTCATTGAGTTTACATTTCTTTTAAAACCAGATATTCCATGGCGTTTTGAAAGCTGACATTGGCTTGCCACATTTTTCTAGCTTCTAGCAAATCTTGCAGAACCACTCTTATTCTTGCTTGGAGAAGATCCTGTCCACAGAGGACTTCGAGGATTCGCAATACCTGATCTTGTTTTTCCTTGTCATCTGCCACGCTGGCTAATTTAGCAACTTGGAGATAACTTTCTTTTTTCTTAGTTAATAACCAGGTCAGCAGGCGTTCGCTCTCATCAACCAAGATCCAAAAACTTGCTTGATTGACCAACTTCTCAGCTTCAGCTCGTGATTGACAGAACTGGGCTAAAAGAGTCGCTTTTTTCTTGACCAGACCTGCTTGTTCTAATTGATGAATGAGCTTTTCTTCCTGCTTTTTAAAATGGAAAATCTGGGTCCGACTACGGATGGTCGGTAAAATCTTTTCCTCATCACTAGTTAAGAAGAAAATGTAAACTTCACTCTGAGGTTCTTCGATGACCTTGAGCAGAGAGTTGGCTGCGTTGGGATGCATTTTTTCCGCCTGCTCGATAATAAAGACCTGTTGCTGGCTTTCAATCCCTGCTTGGGAAAACTGACCCACCAATTCTCGAATCCGTTCTGTCTTGATGACCTGATTAACAGGCTTAATCAAGGTAACATCGGGAAATTCGTCCATCTCAATCAGCTTACAATTTCGGCATTTCTCACATGGTAAAACGCCTACCTTATCCCTACAAAAGAGGCTCTTAGCCAAAAATTGCGCCATTTCCAAACTTCCAAAGAAACCTGAAAAAAGGTAAGCGTGATTGAGCTGGTCTTGTTCTAAAATACGGACAAAGCGGTCAAACTGGTCTGGTTGCCAAACCTTTAGCTGTTCTTGTTTCATTTAGCCAAGCCCATTCTCTCAAATAAGATAGTTTTGGTAGCTTCCACAACTTGGTCTAAAGGGAGACTGGCATCAATCTTGGCAATACGATTTCTTTCTTTTTCCAGAAGAGAGAGGTAGCCTTGATGGACTTTTTTGTGCAAGTCCAAACCTTCCAAGTCCAAACGATTGACCTCACGATTGCTATTAGCAGCAATGCGAGCCAGTCCTTCTTCTACCTCAATGTCAAAATAGAGTGTCAAATCGGGTTTGAGACCATCTGTTGCAAAGTGATTGAGCCAATCAATGGCTTCAATATCCAAGCCACGACCAAATCCCTGATAAGCAACGGAACTATCGATAAAGCGGTCCATAATGACCAACTTACCAGCTTGAAGAGCAGGCAGAACTTTTTCCACCAAGTGCTGTCTGCGACTGGCAATATAGAGAAGGAGTTCTGTCTTAGCATCCATCTGAGTATGACTTGGATCCAAAATCACTTGGCGAATCTTCTCCCCAATCAAGACTCCACCTGGCTCACGGGTCGTCAGCACCTCTACTCCTTTTTCCTCTAAAATTGGGAGTAAAACCTCTAAAACACTGGTCTTGCCTGCTCCCTCTGGTCCCTCTAGAGAGACTAAAAATCCTTTTGACATGTCTAACTCATTTCTTTTTTTCTACCTTCTATTCTATCAAAAAAATAGGTTTTTGTGACAATCTTTTTGTGCCTTCTCTATTCAATCGACATAAAAGAGGTTGGGAGTCATCCAACCTCTCATTTACCTAGTTCTTGTGTTCGTTTATAAGCTTGATGAACTGCGTCCATGACTGTGCCTCTAAAGGCATGTTCTTCCAGACTTGCTACACCAGCGATAGTCGAACCTCCTGGGCTACAAACTTGGTCTTTCAAGACTCCAGGATGCTGCTGACTTTCAAGGACCATTTGTCCTGCGCCGACTACTGTTTGGGCTGCCATTTTCAAAGCTATTTCTCGTTGCAATCCTGTCTGTACACCCGCGTCTGCCAAAGCCTCGATAAAGAGGTAGACAAAAGCTGGTCCACAGCCTGCAAGACCTGTCGCAGCGTCGATTAAGCCATCTCCCAGCTCAACCAAGAGACCAGCCTTGGCTAAAAGCTGACAAAAGATTTCCTTGTCCTCAGCACGACAGTTTGCTGATAAAGCATAACTAATCACTCCTTGACCGATAGCAACTGGTGTATTGGGCATGATGCGAATGATACGGTGGTGACTGGGCAGAAATTTGGCCAGTCTTTCCAAGGTCAATCCAGCCGCCATAGAAATCAAAAGAAGACTCTCTCGTTTTTCAAGAATGGTCTGATATTGAGAAAGTAATTCAGAAAACTGAGCAGGCTTAACTCCTAGAAAAATCACATCTGCTTCTGCAAAAATTTCTTCATTACTGGAAGCCTGACCGCCGAAATTAGTGATGAAAGCATCTACTTTTGCTTGACTGCGATTGGCAAGGAGAATTTGAGCACCCGTCTTGGCCTGCAAAACAGCCTTAGCCAAGCTAGCACCCATATTCCCCAAACCGATAAATCCAATCTTCATCTCTTACTCCCTTATCTGTCCGTCACCAGTAACTACATACTTGTAGCTGGTCAACTCTTTCAAGCCCATAGGACCACGCGCGTGCAGTTTCTGAGTAGAAATCCCCATTTCACAGCCAAGACCAAATTGTCCCCCATCAGTGAAACGTGTTGAAGCATTGACATAAACCGCTGCAGAGTCCACTTGATTTGTAAAGTAAGCCGCAGATTCAGCATTTTCTGTCACAATGGCATCCGAATGATGGGTACTGTGGGCTTCAATATGCGCAACCGCTTCTTCTAAACTGCTAACGATCTTAACCGCTAAGATATAGTCTAAAAACTCGGTGTCAAAGTCTTGAGCCTCAGCTGCTCGACCTGAAAGAAACTGACTTGCTTTCTCATCCAATCGGAATTGAATAGGTTCCAGCCCAGCTTCCTCACGCTCTGCAACCAGCACTTTCTCCAAGCGAGGAAGGAAATCCGCTGCCTTGTCTTCATGAATCAGCAAAACTTCCATAGCATTGCAGACAGAAGGACGACTGGTTTTAGCATTGTTGATGATAACTAAAGCCTTATCCTCATCTGCTTCCTTGTCCACATAGACATGGACAATCCCAGTCCCTGTCTCAATAACAGGCACGATAGCATTTTCAACCACTGCATTAATCAAGCCAGCACCTCCACGAGGAATGAGAAGGTCTAGATAGCCCTTGGCCTTCATCATGGCATAGCTACTTTCTCGACTGGTATCTTCCACTAGTTGAATCACCTCTGGATGAATGGCAGTTGTCTCCAAGCCCTTCTTCAAGGCTGTGACAATAGCATGGGCAGTTTGGTAGGCCTCCTTGCCACTACGAAGAACGACCGCATTCCCACTCTTGAGAGCCAAAGCAGCCGCGTCAGAAGTCACATTTGGACGGCTTTCGTAGATAATACCAATAACCCCCATTGCCACCCGTTTCTTGGTGATAATCAAGCCATTTTCAAGCTGACTTGTCTCTAGGACTTCACCGATAGGATCTGGTAAAGCAACCACTTCACGAATCCCAGTTGCCATGGCTTGGATTCGACCTGCATCCAAATAAAGACGATCCAGCATGACATCTGAGATTTTCCCCTTGGCTGCTGCCATATCAAGGGCATTGGCCTCTAAAATCTCCTCAGTAGCAGCCACTAAGTGATCAGCCATGGCTAGTAAGGCTTGGTTTTTCACTGTTTCACTAGCAGTGTTGATTGACTTTTTAACAGCCTGTACTTGTTCAAATTGTTCTTGTGTCCTTACCATCGTTTACCTCTAAAATTCTGTAAAGAGCAGCTGGATTTCAGGAGTGATGGAAATCCAGTCATCACGGTGAATCAAGACTCCCTTGGCTTTTTGAGAACGGAGCATATCTTCCAAGGCTGAAACGCCAAATTGGACACGTCCCTTTCCAAGAGATTGACCTGTTTCTTTATCTGCTACTGTGACAATATCGTGGTAAGAGAAGTTTCCTTCCACTTCTACCACACCCGATAAAAGGAGACTTTTCCCGTTTTTTGAAAGTGCCTCTGCAGCTCCACCATCTACCCAAATCGTTCCCTGACTTTGAGCATAGAAGGCCAGCCATTGTTTCTGAGTACGAAGTCCCTTCTCTTGCGCAACAAAGAAAGAACCATCCTTTGTCTCCTCCGCTGCCTCAATCAAGGCATCTGATTTCAGGGACGAGCAAATATAGACTGGCACCCCCGACTCCGTCGCAATCGTAGCCGCTTTGATTTTTGTTAGCATACCCCCAGTACCATTAGACGAACCTGCTCCACCAGCCATATCAATAATCTCACGATTGATAGTCTCGATTCTCTCCAAACGTTTAGCTGTTGGATCTGAATTAGGATTTCCAGTATAGAGACCGTCCACATCCGTCAAGAGAACCAAAAGGTCTGCCTGCACCATAGCCGCCACTTGGGCACTTAGGGTATCGTTATCACCCACCTTAAGTTCGTCAATAACGACACTATCATTTTCATTGATGATAGGAATCGCACCACGATGAAGCAATACAGACAAAGCCTGATGAGCATTCTTATAACGACGTTTATCTACAAAATCATCCTGGGTTAGCAAGATTTGCGCGGAGACGATTTGGCTCATGAGGAGGTTGGTTGTGTATTCTTCTAGGAGCAAACCTTGTCCTACTGCAGCCGAAGCCTGCTTATCAGCAATCTTGGTCGGACGTTTTTTAAAGCCCAAAGCTCCAAAACCAGCCGCTACTGCCCCAGATGAAACCAAAATCAACTCATGCTCAGCTTCATGCAACATAGCTAATTGTTGGGTAATTACCTTTACTTTACTTCTTGATAAACTCCCGTCTTCATTTGTCAAGGACGAAGTCCCCACCTTAAAGACGATTCGTTTGTAGTTCATATTCTCACTCCGATTCTTCATATTTATCCATTATAACATGAATGCTTTAAAATAGAAAAGACTTGAAATGAAAAAGGTTGAGACGAGGCATCTCAACTCTTTTATCTATTCTCAGTTTTACGCAGTCTTTCCAGCGTTTCTTTAAAAATCTCTGGAATATCTGCTGTGAATTCCAAGGTTTCACCTGTTCTCGGATGAGTAAAACCTAGAGTTCTGGCATGGAGAAATTGTCCATGTCCCTTCAGGGTCTTTCGAGGACCATAGACCTCATCCCCAGCGACTGGATGGCCAATATAAGCCATGTGGACACGGATTTGGTGGGTACGCCCTGTTTCCAGTTGCAACTCTAACAAACTATAATCGCCAAAGCGTTCCAAGACTTGAAAACGAGTCACCGCTGGCTTCCCTTTAGCAGTCACTGCCTGTTTCTTACGGTCTTTTTCACTCCGACCAATCGGTGCTTCAATCACACCACGATCATTTGGCAGATTGCCGTGAACAATCGCCCAGTATTTGCGTAGAGACTTTTTGTCCTTGAGTTCTTGGGCAAGCGCCAAATGGGCCTCATCATTCTTAGCAATCATGAGCAGACCAGACGTGTCCTTGTCAATGCGGTGAACGATTCCTGGGCGGAGAACCCCATTGATACCTGACAGGTCCTTGATATGGTACATGAGGGCATTTACCAAGGTCCCACTGGTATGACCAGCACTGGGATGAACTACCATACCCTGAGGCTTGTTGACAACAGCTACGTCCTCATCTTGGTAGATAATTTCCAGAGGAAGGCTCTCAGCCACATACTCCAAAACTTCTGGTTCTGGCACATGGTAAGTGACGACATCCCCCTCTTGAACAGTGTATTTTGCTTTCTTGACTTGGCCATTGACCAAAACTTGTCCTGCTTTGATTTGTTCATTAGCGAGACTACGTGACAATTCTGTCAGGTCCGACAGAGCCTTATCAAGACGTTGCCCACCCGTTTCAATTTTAATTTCCATTTACTTCCTCTTTAAGCATTGCAATTAATAAAACCATGACACCAACTGTCAAATAGCTATCAGCCACATTAAAAATCGCAAAGTTGATAAAGTCTAGGTGAAACATATCCACCACAAAACCTTGACTCATTCTGTCGATAAAGTTGCCCAGACCTCCCGCGATTATCAAAGTCAGTCCAAAGACCTGCCAGAGAGAGTCCTCCATGTGCTTATGTAGATACCAAATGGCACCGACCATGACGACCAGTGTAATGACAGCAAATAACCACTGCTGGTCTTGCAACATGGAAAAAGCCGCCCCACGATTTTGCAGATAGGTCAAGCTAACGAGATTGGGGATCCACGAACGAACTTCACCTAGTGGAATCTGCTGGACAACATAATTCTTGACCAACTGATCCAGCCCAATCAAAAGCAGTACAATCACTGCCACTATTCCTCTTTTTTTCATGATTTCCTCTTCTGATCAAAATATTCTTGCATAACCTCAACGAAGAGTGTCCCAGCTTGACTCAGCTCCACTTCTTCCCGTTTGACATAAACCATGCGGTTATCTAAATTATCCTTGAGATGAATAACTGTAATGCCGTTAACACTGTCACTATCTAAAAATCCAGACCCAGTCGCATAAGCATCCGTCCGCTCCAAAATACCGTTCAAGGTAGCACGGTCAGTCACATTGAACATCTGGGAGCTAGCACTGGTATCGACAAAGTTCTCTGAATAGTAAAGGTACTCATCCTTTTCCTGAGTAAAGCGAACTGTTGGTAAATCAGCTAAATCCTCCATGACCAGTTCTTCTTTTTCCGCCAAGGGATGTCCTTCACGCAGATAGATGTGGGTATGAAAAGGAATCAGCTCAATGACTTCGAGACCTAACTTTTCAACCCGTTGCATAATTCCCTTTTGATTTTGATTGTTGAGGTAGATAATCCCAATCTCACTGTGACCCTGAGCTACTTCATCTAGGATTTGAACTGTAGTAGACTCAAAAATACGGAAGTTTTTGTAGTCAGGATAGCGCTCTGAAAAAGCCGTAATCGTTGGTGGCAAAAAGTCATAGTGCTGACTAGCAATAGAGAATTCATCTTTTTCTTCCTCAGGATTGGCATACTGGTTTTGAAAAACATCAAATCCTTTAACTAATTCCTGCGCTTTTTCGTAAAATTCCATACCACGACGGGTCAAGAAAGTCCCTGAGCTGGTCCGACGAAAAATCTTAAAACCTAGCTCTTTTTCCAAATCACGAACAGAAATTGACAGACTCGGCTGACTAACATACATCTTTTCAGCAGCTTCACGGAAAGTACCACTATTGGCAATAGCCACAACATAGCGTAATTGTTGAATGTTCATCTTTTACCCCCAACTTCTCTATCTGTTCATTATACCATATTTCAGAACTTTTCCAAAAAGGAAAAGATATCCATCACAAACTCAAAGCTAACTACTCTCTATTAAATTAAATATAGATATCAAAACAAAAAATAGGCTCTCCGAAAATTCGGAAAGCCTTATTTAATGCTACTTCTAGCTTCCTCGCCTTAAAATATCAAGGCTCGGGATAAAAAGGTTCACTGGACCTTTTTATTTTGCGATTGGGTAAACAGAAACCTGCTTTTTATCGCGACCTTTACGTTCAAAGCGTACTACGCCTTCAACTTTAGCGAACAAAGTATCGTCTCCACCACGTCCAACGTTTACACCTGGGTAGATGTGTGTACCACGTTGACGGTAAAGGATTGATCCACCTGTTACAGTTTGTCCGTCAGCTGCTTTAGCTCCAAGACGTTTCGCTTGTGAATCACGTCCGTTTGATGTAGAACCTCCACCTTTTTTGTGGGCGAAAAGTTGCAAGTTGTTAAGAGTCATTTTTAACATAATGTTTTCCTCCGTGTTAGTTTTCTGTGATAACTCTGGTTTGGACGAACTCAGAAGAGTTCTCCGATAAGTTTGCCATACCTAAGAAAAATGATTCGAAGAATAACTGGGTCATTTCTCTCTGGTGCGAAGGAAGATCCGCTGGTATTTCAACCTTTAGAAAGCCACCTTCATCTTCGTTTAATTCTAAGATTGGTTCATAGCCTGCAAATTTCTCAATGGAATTGATAAAGTTAATGGCAAGCGTAGAAACCGATGCACACACGACATCTAAGCCGTATTCGCCACTCTCGGCGTGTCCAGTAATTTCCGCACTCCTCAGCTCGCCATCTTCGGCTCTCTCAAAGACTGCTTGTATCATGTGTTCTCCTTAAAATTAAGCGTTGATTGCGTTGATGACAACTTTTGTATATGGTTGACGGTGACCTTGTTTACGGTGGCTACCTTTTTTAGGTTTGTACTTGTAAGTAACAACTTTCTTTTGTTTTCCTTGTTTTTCAACAGTTCCAACAACAGTAGCTCCTGAAACAAGTGGAGTTCCGACAACAGTGTTTTCACCACCAACAAGAACAACTTCGTTAAAAGTAACTTCTTGACCAGCTTCAACGTTCAATTTTTCAACGTAAACTGCTTGACCAACTTCAACTTTAACTTGTTTTCCGCCAGTTTTGATAATTGCGTATGTGCTCATTATGCACCTCCTATGATTTTTAGGGTTTCCCCGTATTTTGTGAAGACTCGCCTAGCATCGTGGGACGAACCACTTAAAAGATGAGCTCTAAGTATAACAAAGTTTTAATTTTGTATACGACGAGCAACGATGTTCGTGCGGTTGCACAGGACTGTGCATAGTCAACTCTTCAAGTATAGCATATCTTCTTTTTTCTTACAAGTAAAATCAATCAAATTTAAGCTTTTTCTTTCCCTTTCTTCCTCCAAGAAGCAAAAAACATACTGAAGTAAAAGATACTCATCATAAGAGGAATACCTAAAATTGTCTTCTCCTGATAGTAAATCGTCAGATAAGCTGAAAAAACAACTCCAAAGACAAAACTGCTAAGCAAGCTAACAAAAATCAAGCCCTCTCGTAGGAAAGGTGTATGCTTAGTCCGAAAATAATCTCCAAAAGCCAACATGGTTCGTTTGATATTCCCCGTCATAAAAGCGTTATTATAGGCAATACCCGAAACTTCTCCAAAAGCAGTTGTTACCAGTCCCATACAAAAGGCTAAAGGCGGTACTAGATAGATATTGTCAACTGTCAAGGGAACAAACCCAATGATTATGGATAAGATCGCGAGTGGTATCAATGACAAAATTGGCTTTTTCACAATTCTCAATTTTTCCTTATAAACTGTCAGTAAAAAGACCCCCATCATAAAGGAAATCAAGGTCATTACTTTGGCACTGGCATCTGACACATTATGTTGAATGAGTCCTACTGATAGAAAAACTACATTTCCAGTCTGTCCTGCCACAAGGGTATTTCCTCGCACGATAAAGGTATAGGCATCAACATATCCTGCGCAAAAAGTCAAAAAAAGCGCTAGCCTTTTAGACTGACGTGATATTTTTCTTATTGGTAATAATCTCATTTTCTCCCCCTTCTCATTTCATCTACTTATCTAAATATTGTACCACTTTCTTTGAGAAATTCGTAGTCCATTTGAAAATTTTTACCATCTGTTGGATAGTCCTTCTTTTCTATGTTATAATGAAGGAAGGATTTGAAGTCGGAAAAGGAGTATTTATGCTTAAATTAGGTGTCATCGGAACTAGTGCTATCAGTCATCACTTCATAGAAGCAGCCCATGCTAGCGGAGAATACCAGCTGGTCGCAGTCTATTCTAGAAAACTAGAAACTGCCGCAACCTTTGCTTCTCGCTATGAAAATATCCAACTCTTTGATCAATTAGAAGACTTCTTTAAGTCTTCCTTTGATGTGGTCTATATCGCCAGTCCAAACTCCTTGCATTTTGTTCAAGCCAAGGCTGCCTTGTCTGCTGGTAAGCACGTCATTCTTGAAAAGCCAGCTGTCACTCAGCCACAAGAATGGCTGAATTTGAGACAGACAGCTGAGAAAAATCACTGTTTTATCTTTGAGGCAGCTCGTAATTACCACGAGGAAGCCTTTACCACTATCAAGAATTTTTTGGCAGACAAGCAAATCTTAGGCGCAGATTTCAACTATGCCAAGTATTCTTCCAAGATGCCGAACTTGTTGGCTGGGCAGACGCCAAATGTCTTTTCAGATCGTTTTGCCGGTGGAGCCCTTATGGATTTGGGGATTTATCCTGTCTACGCTGCTGTTCGTCTCTTTGGAGAAGCTAAGGACGCGACCTATCAGGCCCAACAACTTAGCAATAGCATTGACCTAAATGGAGACGGTATCCTCTTCTACCCTGACTTTCAAGTTCATATCAAGGCTGGAAAAAACATCACTTCCAATCTTCCTTGTGAGATTTATACAGCGGATGGAACCTTGACCCTCAACACGATTGAACATGTCCGCTCAGCTATTTTTACTAACCACCGAGGAAATCAAGTTCAACTCCCTATCCAACAGGCTCCTCATACAATGACTGAGGAAGTCACTGCATTTGCACACATGATCCAGCAACCAGACCAGAAACTTTACCAGAACTGGCTGGATGATGCAGGTTCTGTTCATGAGCTACTATACACTATGCGCCAGACTGCTGGCATTAGATTTGAGGCAGAAAAATGAAAACCAAACTACCGACTGAATGGCAAGAACTGAGCGACCAGTTCGGTTTCCAAGAATTCACCCCCATTCAAACTCAACTATTTGAGCCTATACTTGCTGGAGAAAACCTACTGGGAGTGAGCCCAACAGGAACTGGTAAGACGCTAGCTTATTTACTTCCAAGTCTTCTCAGACTACAAAAGAAAAAAGCCCAACAACTCTTGATCCTAGCACCAAATACAGAACTAGCTGGACAGATTTTTGACGTGTGTAAAACCTGGGCAGAGGCTATTGGCTTGACTGCTCAGCTCTTCTTATCAGGTTCGAGTCAGAAACGCCAGATTGAACGCCTCAAAAAAGGACCAGAAATTCTGATAGGAACCCCTGGCCGTATCTTTGAACTAATTAAATTGAAAAAAATCAAGATGATGAATGTGGAAACCATCATTCTGGATGAATTTGACCAATTGCTTGATGATTCTCAGATTCACTTTGTCGAGAAAATCACTCACTATGCACCTCGTGACCACCAACTCATCTACATGAGTGCGACGACCAAGTTTGACCAAG
>CAJPSM010000029.1 GCA_905373305.1 uncultured Streptococcus sp.
CTTCTCGTTGCCTCAACTGCACACAAAAAGAGAGGCACAGCCTCTCTAGGGTTATTTTTCTTCACTCATTTTTGATTTTACTTCATCATAAGATAGGGCATGAGATTCCTCTTCTACAGTCTCAGGCATTTTTCCTGTTTCGTAAAGAGATTTAATCTGTGTACTATCCAATGTTTCGTATTTCAATAATGCTTCTGCAATCAGTTTGTGAGTTTCACGATTTGATTGAATTATTTCAGCTGCTTTATTCCGTGCTTCATTTAATAATGAACGAACTTCCTCATCAATCTCATAGGCTGTTTGCTCTGAAATTGATTTTTGAGGACTTTGTGTACCAAACATAGCATGATTACCCTCATACTGAACTGGGCCAAGTTTTTCACTCATACCGTATTCAGTGACCATTGCACGCGCCATCTGTGTAGCTTGTTCAAAGTCATTTGAAGCTCCTGTAGTTTGGACATTAAAGATAATTTCTTCAGCTACACGACCACCCATCAAACCTGCTAATTGCTCTTTCATATCTTCTTTAGAAAGAAGCATTTGGTCTTCTTTAGGAAGTGCAATCATGTATCCACCTGCACGTCCACGTGGTACGATGGTCACTTTATGAACAACACGGGCATTTGACAAGACTAAACCAACAATGGTATGTCCAGCCTCATGATAAGCAACTAATTCACGTTCTCTTTGTGATACTGTTTTATCTTTCTTAGACGGTCCAGCAATCACTCTGTCCTCTGCCTCATCAATATCTGAAGCATCAATGACTGACTTGTTGCGACGGGCAGCAACCAAGGCCGCCTCGTTTAGAACATTTTCCAAGTCGGCACCAACAAAACCTGGAGTTTGTTGGGCAACTAATTTCAAATCAACATCTTCTGCTAGAGGTTTGTTTTTAGCGTGAACTTTCAAAATTGCTTCACGACCTTTAACATCAGGACGGCCAACCAAGACTTTTCTATCAAAACGTCCCGGGCGTAGTAGCGCAGGATCGAGGACATCTGAACGGTTTGTCGCAGCGATAACGATAATTCCTTCATTTCCCTCAAAACCATCCATTTCAATCAAGAGCTGGTTCAAGGTTTGTTCACGTTCATCATTTCCTCCACCGAGGCCGATACCACGTTGGCGACCAACAGCGTCAATTTCATCGATAAAGATGATAGCTGGCGCTGCTTTTTTTGCATCCTCAAAAAGAGAACGAACACGACTTGCACCAACTCCGACAAACATTTCTACAAAGTCCGATCCTGAGATGCTAAAGAATGGAACGCCTGCTTCTCCAGCAACTGCCTTAGCAAGTAAGGTCTTACCTGTTCCCGGAGGTCCCTCTAAAAGAACTCCGGCAGGAATACGGGCACCAAGTTTTGTAAATCGTTTTGGATCTTTTAAAAATTCAACAACTTCGACTAATTCTTGTTTTTCTTCTTCGGCACCTGCAACATCTGAGAATCGTACCTTGATATCTTCTTTGTTAGCAGCTTTGGCCTTGCTACGTCCAAAACTCATTGGATTTCTACTATTATTTCCTCCCATATTTCCCATCATAGAGAATAGGAAGAAGAAGAGAATAGCAAATGGCACAACAGAGACAAGGATATTGATCCACATACCGCTAGAACTCTCATGTTTAACCGTTACCTCAGCCTGATGTTCAGAAGCAAGTTTTTGCAATTCTGAAACTGTTGAATCAGACGGAAGAATGGTACTTGAGAATCTTTCTACTGTTGTGGCAGCAGGAGTGAAAAATTGAATCCCTGTTTCTTCTTTACTAGTCTTAGGATTTTTATAAACACCAGACACCTCAATGATGCTACCATTTGGCTGATAGGTCAATTCTTTTACATTGTCTGCTGTAATTTCTTTTACCAATTCTGTATAGTTAATTTTTTCACTTTTCCCAGCAGCATTTCCAGAGTAAAAATACTGGAATCCTGTTACAAGGAAGAAGATAATTAACAAGTATAGAAATGGATTTCTAACTAAACCATTATTTTGTTTTTTCATTAAAGAATGCTCTTTCTAATTTGAATAAACTTCCTCTTTCAACACTCCAACATAAGGAAGATTACGATAGTTTTCTTTGTAGTCCAAACCATATCCTACTACAAACTCATTTGGAATCGTAAAGCAAGTATAATCAGCTTCGATTTCAACAATTCTCCCTTCTGGTTTATCTAACATGGTTGCAATCTTAACAGAAGCTGCCTCTCTTGCAATAAACATATCTCTCAAATTCTTCAAAGTTTGACCTGTATCGATGATATCTTCTACAAATAGAATATGTCTTCCTTTGATATCTTGAGTTACGTCTTGCTTGATATTGATCACACCACTGCTTGCAGTTCCACCATGGTAGCTAGATACCATCATGAAGTCCATCTCAATATGTGTATCAATATGTTTAACCAATTCAGCCATAAAAGGAATCGATCCTTTCAAAATTCCAACAAGAATTGGATTTTTTCCCTCATAATCTTTGGCTAATTGTGCACCTAGCTTTTTAGCTGCTTCTGTAATTTCATCATGTGAAATGAGGATTTTTTTAATATCGTGTTCTAACATCTTTTTACCTATCTATTTTTTCTATATAAAGTACAGTGTTCATTATATCATTTTTCGTGTTTTTACTCAAATCACTGATAGCAATTCCCAAAATTGAGACAATTTCTCCAAATTGCTCAATAATAGGAGTTGTTTCCCGTTTTTCAATAGGGATTTTCAAATCTATAAATAAGCGTCTCAGTTTCTTTCGATGACCATTTATAAGCAGAACATCACCAGGTTTTCGATATCTAATATGTACAGATGTTTCCCGTGAAACCATTATTTTTTGAACAGCATCCCCTTCAATAGGAATGCCAAAGGAAAATAAATAGCCCTTATGTCGAACTTGATTTTGATAGTGTAACACAAGTTCATCTTCCTTTTCATCAGCCTGAGGACTGATTTTGCAAACTCGAAAATTTTGATACTCTTTTATCAATTCGTAACCATTTTTCAGTGGGTGACGATACTGACTTTTCCTTGCTAAAATCTGTCTAACTTCATCAAACTGAGCCTTTGTAAGATTTAAGTCAGGAAATTGATTGAGATAGTTCTGGAGCAAGACCCCTTGAGTTTGTTTTGAGTATGAAAAGAGCTCATTCAAATCTTCTACATCAATCTGTTCAGAAAGCTCCGTTATGGCTGCTTGGTAGTCTGAAATCTCACTTCTTAGATTTAAAAGAGCGGATCTAAGGCGGGGATTTTCTTTTTCAAGTTCTGGTAAATACCTATTTCGAATACGATTGCGAAAATAGCTGTTCTCACGATTTGTTTGATCTTCGAAATGAAAAATTGGTGGAAAATCCTTTTTGTGAAAATGCAGCAAGGGACGGATGATTTCAATATCATCAACTACTTGACTTTCTTTTATTCCTATTAAATGACGTAACCGACTTCCGCGAATGAACCGCATCAAAATGGTTTCAACCTGATCATCTGCATGGTGGGCAGTGACCAAGGCTGTCGCCCCAACCTCTTTCATGATTTTCCTAAAAAAATCATAACGAAACTCTCGAGCACGCGCTTCTGAAAAGTCTCCTGAAAAGCTTGTGATACAAATAGGAAGTCCAGCTACATCAGCTAACTTCCTTAGTTCATTCTCCTCCCAGTCAGACTCACTTCTCTGCTTGTGATTGACATGAGCTAAAATCAGCTTGATTTCCAACTCTTCTTGATAGGTGGACAGTAGATGGAATAAAAACATTGAATCCAGTCCACCAGACAGAGCCAACACGACTTTAGAATGTTTTTTGAAATACTCTTTTCGGAGAAAATGATTTAAAAAATCCTGCTCCCTCATTTTAGAACCTCATAGACATCCTTGGCTATTTTAGCAATAGTGTCATAATCAGAATTTTTGGTGAAAATGGAAAGAACGAAAGGAGAGTCCGTATAAACAATCGCAGTGTCATGTTTAAACTCATCCGCATCTCCGATTTTATGAGCTACCTTAACCGAAACACCTTTCGCAATTCGTTGGTTATCAAAATTCGTCTTACTTAGAGACTCTAGTACAAAGCCATTCTGATTATAAATAGCTTCCATGACCTTTCCAGCCATTTTTGAAGAAGTTAATTTATCATTCACATCCCAATTTTCACCCATAATAGTAGACATTTTCTCTTTAAAAGCCCCGTCAGATTGATTGGTCACATAATAACCTAAAATATTATGAGCAACATTGTCAGACTCCTTTGTTATCTTGGTAATTAGCTGTTGGAGACTGTAATCTTTGTTGTCTCCTGTTTTAGGTAAACTACCACTACCTTCTGGTTTATAGGATCCGGGAAAGCTATTTACCTCTGGGATATACTTGAAGTTACTGTTCAGCGTATATTCCCCTTGATTTATCTTATCTTGAGCGTAATAAAGGTAGGCTAGTTTCAAGATGCTAGCTGCATAGAGTTTGCTGTCTTCATTCACCCCAGCCTCTTTACCTGTACTCAGTTGTTTAACATAAATAGAATAATTTTCATTCTGATAGTTGTTTGACAAGATTTCTTGAACCTTCTGGATGCGATTATCCTCTTCTGAGATAAACTCTTTTGATACCCACCCAACTTGATTAATATGAAGAAATTCTTGTCCCTCAGCAAAAAGGGTTCTATCCACTGTTACGCGTTGATAGGGAGAAAGGGATGAAGAAATTTCTTTAGCACCATAAGGACTGTTATAGATGACAAACCCCGGCTCCAACCATACTTGTCTATTTTGAGTTTGAACTTGACTTTGATCATAGACCAAACGTTTATCTGCAACGATAAACTGATGATTGTTTAATTTAAAAACAGGAACACCTTGTCTATTCAAACGCCATTCTACGATTTTAAAGGTGGTTCCAGGAGTCAATTTTCCAGATTCCTTAATCAAATCCTCATTTGCATAGATAGCCGTTTCTCCATAAACCATTGGAGATTCAAGGGGTTCTTTATAGTAGAATCCATAATCAGACTCGGTTAGATAATAAATTTCTTGTGAAGAGTAAGGAAGCTGTTTTTCTGTGCTAACTACTCTTGAAGTTATGATAAAAACAGATAGTAGTGATAACACTACTAAGAACTTACGCATTCTTCCCTTCCCTTTCTTCTTGTAATCGTAATAAATGATTTTTAGTTGCTAATTCTTCTAGTTTTTCATCTGACAAACTTAAAAACTTCTCAACAACTTCTAATAAATTTTCCATGACATTACCTCGGAAGCAAATCAGGAATGGTGTAAATCGCTTCTCGTGTCTTTGAGTAATAGTACTTGGCGCGTGCATATTTTGCTACATAGTCTTCATCTTTCAACTTTGTAGCAAAAGCGGATTCCTTATCCTTTTCATCACTGAGAGTTTGATATTGTTCTTTCAACTCTGTCAATTGCTGACGACGTTGCAGTAACTGATTATAACTTTTGGCCAGATTATAGGTCGGTAAAATAAACAATAAAATCATCAAAATCAAAACCCAACCCATAAAGCGATTTCGTTTTTGTCTTTCCTTCATCAGATAACGACGACGTTGGTGTTCATTTTGAATAAAAGGATTGTTCATCTGTACAATATTTTTAGACATTTTCTTCTACCCGTGTTTCACTGATAATTTCATACATGCCTGCTGCATCTTCTTTTTTTGTACTATCTTTCATCTCCAGTACTTTTACAAGCAACAACTTATTTCCAAAGCGAATTTCAACTTGGTCATCAACTTTCAAATCCGTTGAACTTTTAGCCAAGATTCCATTTACCTTGATTCTACCTTTATCTGCTACTTCCTTTGCGACTGTACGACGCTTAATAATTCGTGATACTTTTAAATACTTGTCTAATCTCATTTTTATTACCTCAAATTATTATTTTACCATTTTTATCCCTTTTATAGA
The DNA here is from genome assembly GCA_905373305.1 of uncultured Streptococcus sp. Taxonomy (GTDB): domain Bacteria; phylum Bacillota; class Bacilli; order Lactobacillales; family Streptococcaceae; genus Streptococcus. Next base: position 5,914 of record CAJPSM010000029.1, read on the forward strand.
AGAAAAACGTCAAAGAGAATTAACTTTCTTTGATTCTTTTATCTCTAGTAAACTTTCTCCAAAAATTAACAGTCCTTCTAAAATTTCATAGTCCTTCTTGTTTCGAACGTCAAATATAACTTCCATTACTCCCTTATTCTCAGCTATAGATGCTTTTAAGTTCGTTGCGGATAAGGCTTTAAAATAATCTTGAGCCAAGAACAGTCGCTGAGTGATTTTTTCAAATTGAACTGTGATCTTATTCTCTTTTCTTTCCACACGTTCTACAAAGACCTTATCCAAGTATGATTTGACCAAACCAATCTCTAAAAGATAGGCCACTACATCTGGATACTCCCCGAAACGATCCATCAACTCTTCTTGTAATTCTTCATAGTTGACACGATTGTCAATTTGACGAATTTTCTTGTAAATTTCAATCTTATGTCGTTGGTCAGAAATATAAGTATCAGGAAGATAGGCATCGATTTGTAAAATCAACTCAGCATTTCCTTTAGTTCTTGTATTCTCATTGCCATTGCGTTTAGCAATAGCTTCTTCTAGTAACTGAGAATACAATTCAAAACCAACAGAATCAATGAAGCCCGATTGGGATTTTCCTAAGAGGTTTCCTGCTCCACGAATAGAAAGATCTCGCATCGCAATCTTAAATCCAGATCCCAATTCTGTAAATCCTTTGATTGCTTCTAATCTCTTCTCAGAGACTTCACTGATTGATTTTTCTGGACGATACATAAGATAGGCATAGGCAATGCGATTACTCCGACCAACTCTTCCTCTTAATTGATACAAGGTTGACAAGCCCATATGGTCCGCATTTTCAATAAATAAAGTATTGGCATTTGGAATATCAACTCCTGTCTCAATAATGGTAGTTGTCACCAAAATATCATACTGACCTTCAATGAAATCCAGCAAAGTATTTTCTAACTGAATCTCACTCATTTGCCCATGAACATAACCAATTGAAGCCTCTGGAATCAACTCTTGTAATTCTGAAACCTTCTGGTCAATCGTGTCAACTTTATTGTAAAGATAGTAAACTTGACCTCCACGCTCCATTTCACGCAAGACAGCATCACGAATCACACTATCATTCTTTTCCAAAACATAGGTTTGCACTGGATAACGATTAGTCGGAGGTGTTTCAATAACAGATAAATCTCGGATTCCCAACATAGACATATGAAGAGTACGAGGTATTGGAGTTGCTGTCAAGGTGAGGACATCCACTTGTTTCTTCAGTTCTTTCAATGTTTCCTTATGCTTGACACCAAATCGTTGCTCTTCATCAATAATCATCAATCCTAAATCTGAAAACACAACATCTTTTGACAAAACACGATGCGTTCCAATCAAAATATCAACTTGACCATTCTTTAATTTTTCAAGTGTCTCTGCCTGCTCTTTTTTACTTCTAAAGCGACTCAACACATCAATATTAACTGCAAAATTTTGGAATCGTTCCTTAAAATTGGTATAGTGTTGTTGCGCTAAAACCGTCGTCGGAACTAGAACGACAACTTGTTTATGATCATTGACCGCCTTAAAGGCTGCACGCATTGCTACTTCAGTCTTCCCAAAACCAACATCTCCAACTAAAAGTCGATCCATGGGATGAGAATCCTGCATATCTCTCTTGATTTCCTCAATACTACGAAGTTGATCATCCGTTTCAACATAAGGGAAAGCATCATCAAAAGCATGTTGCTCATCATCATCAGCTGAGAAAGCAAAACCCTTCAACTGACTACGCTCAGAATAAAGCTTGATTAAATCGTCAGCTATATCCTCTACCTGGTTCTTAACTTTTTGCTTGACCTTTTTGAAATGACCATCATTTAATTTGTTGAGTTTTGGCGCTTTACCATCACTTGAAACATATTTGGACAGTAATTGAATCTGCTCAACTGGGATGGAGATTTGATCCCCATTTTGATATTGAACACTGACATAATCACGGTGAATCCCTTTGATTTCAATTGTTTCAATGCCTAAATATTGACCAATTCCATGGATATGGTGAACAACGTAGTCCCCTTTTTCAAGTTCATTATAATCTTTTAATCGCTCTGCGTTCGAAGCATGTTGTCTTCTAAAACGACGTTTTAATTTCTTTTGGAAAATCTCATGTTCAGTAATCAAGAGAATTTTTTCATCTACAAAGTGAAAACCATGTCTTAAATTACCCTCAATCAAGTTTACAGATTCTTTACAGATACTTGACTTATCTCTTGAATCCAATTTAATCTGGTATTCCTCTAAAACATCCTCCAATGTTTTACTTCCCATTGAATTGCTAGACTGCAGAATAATGGTGTAGTCCATTTTTTTATATCGTTCAATTTCTTCTTTAAGAAAAGAAAATTGATTGAAAAACTCCTGCATAGGATATTGATTAAATTGATAAATGTGATCAAACTTAAGATTACCTAATCCTTTTTGGAGATTGGAGAAAAAGGTAACTGGACTTTGTTTTTTATAGTTTTTCTCTGTATCTGCAAAATACTGCATATCAGCAAATGATTTACCGTTCTGTAAATCTTCTGTAAAGTATTGCGCTAATTCTCTTTCAAAGACTTCATACTGATTCATTAATTTCTGGTAATCATCAAAGAATACTGGCGTATCTTTCTCAATATAATCAAATATAGTCCATGTTTTATCGTAACATAAAGATAAAAACTTTCGACTATCTGAATGTAATTGTTTTTGATGAAAACTTGACAAAATCTCTTCCAAGTATGATTTTAAAATTGGTGATAAGGTCTTCGAAATTTGCTTTTCTAAAGCTGACTGACCTCGTATATAGTCTCTTTCTCTTAAAAGTATATCACTAGCTGGAAAGATAGTGAGTTCTGTTTGATTTTCTTTTGATAATTGTGTTTCTACTTCAAAAGTCCGAATTCCATCTACTTCATCACCAAAAAACTCGATTCGGAAAGGTTCTAACTGAGATATCTCAAAAATATCTAAAATATCTCCTCGAATACTAAACTCACCTTGAGTTTGTACTTGCGTAACTTTGCGATAGCCTATTTCCTTTAATTTGTGAAGAAGGTTATGTTGGTCATATTCTTCACCAACTGAAATATTTATAATACTTTCTTTAAATACAGTTGGAGAAGGTAAAATCAATCGGCTTGCTGCGATATTACAAACTAAAATCCCTTTCTTAGAGGAATCAGTTAAAAAACGCAAGGCTTCAACTCGCGAAATAATTTTTTCTTGTGAAGACATCAAAAACTCTACCATAGGAGAGTCATCTACCAAAAATGGATAGACAAATTCCTCTCCTAAGATAGAAAGAAGGTCACTAATAATTCGTTCTGCTTCTCCATAAGTCGATGTCAATAACACAATCTTTTTTTCTTTTTTTAGACTACTTGCAATTGCAAGAGCCTTGGTAGAAGTTGACAGTCCTAGTATCAGTTGTCTTTTCTTATCTGTCAGATTTTGATGCCATTTTTTTATCTGATCATTTTCTGAGAATAAATCTAATAAAGTCACCATTTAGCCGTTATACCTCTGCATCGTTTTCTCAAAGTTTTTCTCTTGTAAATAGTAGTTTACAGCATCGTCAATCTTGTCAATAGACTGTAAAATACCCACATAGTCATCCTGATCAAACTTACTTAAAACATGGTGAACTACTGACATACCTTTTTTAGGTCTTCCGATACCTATTTTAACACGGTTAAAGACCTGAGTACCTATATGTTGAATAATGGATTTGATCCCATTATGACCACCTGCTGAACCCTTTGTTCTTAAACGAATTTTCCCAACTTCCATGTCAAGATCATCGTAAATGACGAGTAAATCTTCAATATCCAAACCATAGTAAGTCAATAAAGCATGAACAGCTTTCCCGCTTTCATTCATAAACGTCGTTGGTTTGACAAGATAAATTTTTTCGCCATTAAGAAAAAAAGATGCTAGGTCAGCTTGAAATATCTTATCGTGTGTAAAAGTGATATTTTGTTTTTTAGCTAATTGGTCAATCAACATAAAACCAACATTGTGCTTTGTTTCAAAATATTTATCTCCTGGATTTCCCAAGCCTACAAGTAATTTAGTCATTTATTTTCCTTTCAAAAGCCAAAAGGGTTGGAATTTTTTTCCAACCTAATTGACACTATTTAAAATGTTAATTAAACGTTAAAGCGGAATTCCATGATATCGCCATCTTGAACGATATATTCTTTTCCTTCTTCACGCAAACGCCCAGCTTCTTTTACAGCCTTTTCAGATCCGTATTTTACTAGATCGTCATATGACATGGTTACTGCACGAATAAAACCTTTTTCAAAATCTGAGTGGATAATACCAGCTGCTTGAGGAGCTTTCATACCACGCTTAAAGGTCCAAGCACGGACTTCTTTTTCACCAGCTGTAAAGTAAGTTCCAAGTCCAAGCAAGTGGTAAGCAGCTCGAGTCAATTTATCAACGCCTGATTCTGTCAAGCCAAGTGCTTCAAGAAACTCTTGCTTATCTTCATCGTCTAACTCAGAAATTTCTTCTTCAGCACGCGCTGAAATAACGACTACTTCAGCATTCTCTGTCGCTGCAAATTCACGAATTTGTTTGACATAGTCGATAGAGTCTGGATCTGAAACTACATCCTCATCCACATTCGCTACATAAAGAACTGGTTTAGTGGTCAAAAGGAAGAGACCTTTGACAACCTTTTGTTCCTCATCTGTAAATTCGATTGTACGAGCTGATTTTCCATCCTCAAGGACTGGTTTAATCTTTTGAAGGACGTTAAACTCTGCCACAGATTCCTTATCTTTTTGCGTACGTGCCATTTTTTCTACACGCGCATAGCGTTTATTAACTGATTCTAAGTCAGCAAGAATCAACTCCAGGTTAATGGTATCAATATCTGCAAGTGGATCCACAAAGGCATCTTCACGTCCTTGCTCACGCATGACATTTTCATCATCAAATGCACGCACGACATGAACAATCGCATCTACTTCACGGATGTTGGCCAAGAATTTATTCCCTAGACCTTCTCCTTTTGATGCGCCTTTTACAATCCCTGCAATATCTGTAAATTCAAAAGTTGTTGGAACTGTCTTTTTAGGAGTAATCATTTCAGTTAGTTTTTGTAGGCGTTCATCTGGAACTTCTACCATTCCAACGTTTGGATCAATAGTCGCAAATGGGTAGTTTGCTGCCTCTGCTCCTGCTTTTGTAATTGCATTAAAAAGGGTTGATTTACCAACGTTTGGCAAACCAACGATACCTGCTGTTAAAGCCATATTTTCTCATTCTCCGTTCTCATTTCAATCCCTAACATTATAACACAAAAAGGGAAAACTTGCTAACTCTCTAACTAAGGGTTCTTAGTCAATAATCTTATTCATTTTTCGTTCAAAATCATGGCGACTCATCATAACAAGGTGGTCGCAATTGCTACATTTGATTTTGATATCTGCCCCTACACGTGTAATTTCCCAACGATTGGCTTTTTTTCCTGTTGACTTGATTGTGCAAGCATGTGGTTTTTTCATCTCAACAAAATTTCCAACTTGATACATACTACTCTCCTTTTCTTTTTTGATTATATCATAAAAGAGGCGAGCTAGGCTCAAACTCTTTCACTTAATTTGTACGAACTGGTGTGATGAGCTGCATGAAGTCTTCGTCAGTATCTGCTGGCACAAGAGTAAATGGACGAACTGCTGAGATAAAGCTAATAGTCACCTTTTCGCTATTTAAAGCTTTAAGAGAATCAATCAAGTAAGTCGGGTTGAAACTAATAGTCAAATCATCACCAGTCACCTGCTCCGTATCGATTTCTTCGTTTACTTTACCAACTTCAGGAGAATGAACATGGGCGCTAACAACACCACCTTTAATTTCAAGCTTCACAGTACCATTTTGAGTCGCACTTGATAAAAGACGAGCACGTTCCATTGACTGGCGTAAGTTTACAACATCAAAAGTAATTGTAGTGTTAAAGTCAGTTGGAATCAAACGATCTGTATCAGGATAGTTTCCTTCTAGGAGACGGGTGTAGAAGCTAATATTTTCGCTTCTAAAGAGGATTTGATTATTGGCAAAGAAAATCTCCACTGTTTCAATATCATCCGTAAAAACAGCTGAAAATTCGCGTAGAGAGCGACTAGGAATCACCACATCGAAATCATCACCATTTTTTTCAAGAGTTAATTTTTTCTGGCTAAGGCGATGAGAGTCTGTCGCAACTGTTTTTAGTTCCTTGTGTTGGCTCAATACAAAGTGGACACCTGTTAAGATTGGACGACTTTCTTGCGTACTTGCAGCAAAAGCTGTTTCATTGATAATTTTCTTGAGTAGTTTGGTTTCAAGGACCAAAGGAGTGCTTGCTGAAATTTCTTGGATTCGTGGGTACTGTTCGCTATCTTTTCCTTTTAGGGTAATTTCTGATTTGCCACTTGTTAAGACAATTTGTTTTTGTTCAATCTCTTTGAAATCAAGCGTCACATCTGGAAGACTGGATACAACATTGATAAAGAAAGAGGCTTCGAGAAGAATCGAACCTAAGGAAGTAATCAAAAGACCAGCATCTTCATTCTTTTGAGAAATGAAATTTTCAATGGAGATTTGACCATTTGATCCAATTAAAGTAATTCCTTCATTGGTAACATCAATTTTGATTGTTGATAAAATTGGAATAGCATTTTTGGAGCTAATTGCTCGTTTTGTGGTATTTAAGGCTTGTAGAAATAAATTTTTATTAATTGAAAAATGAATCATGGATTCTCCTTTATTTATTTTTAGTATTAGAAAGTTAATAGTAATAATAGAGTGTGTGAATTCTGTGGAAAACTGAGTGCTATTTAGTAAACTTAAGCTCCTAAGCTTGTTTAAAAAATGTGGATAAAAAAGATAAGAAAGGAAAACTTATCCACAAGCTACTTAATTTTCTTTTTGATTGCTTCTATTTCTAAACGTAAATTATCGTCTTCGTCAATCAATGATTTGATTTTAGCATGGGCATGAATAACGGTGGTGTGATCCTTTCCGCCAAATTCTTTTCCGATTTTTGGAAGACTGTTATCTGTCAATTCTCTAGCTAGATACATAGCAACTTGACGCGCTAAAACGATGTTTTGAACTCGTCTCGTCCCCTTCATTTCTTTGACACTCACTCCATAAAAATTACCAACTTCAGTTTGGATTTTCTCAATTGGAATAACAAGTATCTGGCGGGCGTCTTGCTTACGTGCTCTAATAGCTTCCGCAGCAATATCAATAGTAATATCCTTAATTTTCTTCACTCTGGCAATTAAAGTGATATCGTTGATTGCTCCTTCCAATTCTCGAACATTTGAATCAAATTGGCCAGCCAAGTATTCCAGAGTATCACTTTGGAAATGGTAATCCAAGTGCTCTGTTTTACTTTGAAGAATGGCGATACGTGTCTCAAAGTCAGGAGGAGTGATATTTTGCGTCAATCCCCAGCTAAAGCGTGTGACAAGTCTCTCTTCAAGTCCTTCTAGGTGTTTAGGACTTCGATCACTGGTTAGGACAATCTGTTTCTGCTTATCATGAAGAGCATTGAAGGTATTGAAAAATTCTTCCTGGGTCGCGACTTTTTTGCCACTGAGAGATTGGATATCATCGATCAACAAGAGATCAAGGCTACGGTAAGTTTTTTTGAACTTTTCCATTTCCCCAAGTCGCAAGTGTTCAAGAAAGTCATTGATAAAGCTTTCGGCAGGAATGTACTTGACACGCGCATCAGGAATATTTTTCAAAATCTCATTTCCAATCGCATTGAGCAAGTGAGTCTTTCCAAGACCAGGTCCTCCATAGATGAAAAGAGGATTATAGGTCAGAGCTAAATCTTCAGATACAGCTAGTGCAGCTGACACCGCCCAAACATTCCCATCACCTTGAATAAAGTTATCAAAGGTATATTTTTCTTTTAATCC
>CAJPSM010000030.1 GCA_905373305.1 uncultured Streptococcus sp.
GGAAGCCTTTCAAGTTATCGAAGTCGATCCTGAGGACCGTACAGTTCAACTAAGCGAGCCATTTACTATCAATGGCTGGACTCACTTTACCTTCGATGGTCGCCAAAATACCTATAATGACTTCCACTGGCACTGGTACCACTTTACAGGTACAGACTACGATGCCAAACGCCGTAAGTCTGGCATTTATCTGATCCAAGGGGACAATAAAGGTTGGGCAAATGAGGAATTAGTCGATAACGAAAACGGCAACTACGACTACCTCATGTACGCTGACCTGGACTTTAAGCACCCTGAAGTCATCCAAAACATCTATGACTGGGCTGACTGGTTCATGGAAACGACTGGTGTGGCTGGTTTCCGCTTGGATGCCGTTAAGCATATCGATTCCTTCTTTATGGGCAATTTCATCCGTGATATAAAGGAAAAATACGGTGAGGATTTCTATGTTTTCGGGGAATTTTGGAATCCAGACAAGGAAGCCAACCTAGACTATCTCGAGAAAACGGAGGAACGTTTTGACCTTGTCGATGTTCGTCTCCACCAGAATCTCTTTGAAGCTAGTCAAGCTGGAGCAAACTACGACCTCCGTGGTATTTTCACAGATAGCTTAGTTGAACTCAAGCCCGACAAAGCTGTAACCTTTGTCGATAACCACGATACCCAACGTGGTCAAGCGCTTGAATCTACTGTCGAGGAATGGTTCAAGCCAGCAGCCTATGCGCTCATCCTTCTTCGTGAGCAAGGCCTTCCATGTGTCTTTTATGGAGACTATTATGGCATTTCAGGGCAATATTCCCAAGAAGATTTTAGAGAAATCCTTGACCGACTCCTAGCCATCCGAAAAGACAGGGCCTATGGAGAGCAAACAGACTACTTCGATGATGCTAACTGTATCGGATGGGTTCGTTCAGGTGCTGAAAATCAATCCCCAATCGCAGTCCTTATCTCAAATGACCAAGAAAACAGCAAGTCCATGTTTGTCGGTCAAGAATGGGCTGACCAAACATTTGTAGATTTACTTGGAAACCACCAAGGTCAAGTTACAATCGATGAGGAAGGTTATGGACAATTTCCAGTCTCAGCTGCTTCGGTAAGTGTCTGGGCAGCCAATACTATCTAATGGTTCATAAGCATCAAGCCAAGTCCACTAGGATTTGGCTTTTTAAGTAGGCAAAAAGACCTACCCAAGTGGATAGATCTTTATTTTCTTACAATTTACCTGCTACTGAATCCAACAATTCTTGGATTTTAGCTTGGTTGCTTCCTCCTGCCATGGCCATGTCTGGTTTCCCACCACCACGTCCATCGACGATTGGAGCCAATTCTTTGACAAGGTTTCCTGCATGAAGGTCTTTTGTCTTGCTTGCGACAAGGACATTGACTTTGTCTCCGATAGCCGCAACTAGAACAAGCAAGTCAGAGTAGTCTTTTTGTTTCCAGTTATCCGCAAAGGTACGAAGGGCACCAGCATCTGATACAGAAACTTGGCTAGCAATGTAACGGTGTCCGTTGACTTCCTTCACATCCTTGAAGACATCACCTGCTGCCGCTGCTGCGGCTTTCTCCTTCAATTCTGCATTTTCTTTTTGCAATTGACGAAGTTGCTCTTGAAGTCCTTCGACTTTGTGAGGCACTTCCTTAACTTGCGGTGCTTTCAAGGTTGCTGCGACTGCTTTAAGAGCGTCTTCTTGTTCACGGTAAGCTTCGAAGGCTTCCTTACCAGTCACTGCCAAGATACGGCGAGTTCCTGATCCGATTCCTTCTTCTTTGACAATCTTGAAGAGGCCGATTTCAGAAGTGTTGCCAACGTGGGTACCACCACAAAGCTCAACAGAGTAATCACCAATCGTCACAACACGGACTTCCTTGCCGTATTTCTCACCAAAGAGAGCCATAGCTCCCATTTCTTTGGCAGTGTCAATATCTGTCTCAACAGTCTTGACTGCAAGAGCTTCCCAGATTTTCTCATTGACTTGTTGTTCAATGGCACGCAATTCTTCAGGAGTCACTGCTTGAAAATGCGTAAAGTCAAAGCGAAGGAATTCGACTTCATTAAGTGAACCTGCTTGAGTTGCGTGGCTACCAAGGATATTGTGAAGGGCAGCGTGAAGCAAGTGAGTCGCTGTGTGGTTCTTCATCACACGAAGACGACGGTCAGTATCAATTGCCAAAGTATATTCTGCATTTAAAGTAAGCGGAGCATGGACTTCAACAGTATGAAGTGGTTGGCCGTTTGGTGCTTTTTGAACATCTGTTACAGTAGCCACGATGTTTCCAGCAGTGTCCAAGATTTGACCATGGTCAGCTACTTGTCCACCCATTTCAGCATAGAATGGAGTCTCAGCAAAGATGAGAGAGGCAGTTCCTTCAGAGACAGTTTCTACTTCTGCATTATCCGCTACGATAGCTACCAATTTAGAAGACAATTGACTAGCATTGTAGTTAAAGCGGCTTTCCACTGTAATGTTTTGAAGGGTTTCATTTTGCATTCCCATTGATCCACCTTTGACAGCTGATGCACGCGCGCGTTCTTGCTGTTCTTTCATGGCTGCTTCAAAACCTTCACGGTCCACAGTCATTCCAGCTTCTTCAGCGATTTCTTCTGTCAATTCTACTGGGAATCCATAAGTGTCATAAAGTTTGAATACATCTGAACCAGCAATGACAGATTGACCTTTTTCTTTCAAGTCAGCTACAATGGTTTCTGCAAAATGTTGTCCTGAGTGAAGGGTACGAGCAAATGACTCTTCTTCGCTCTTAACGATTTTTTCGATAAAGTCACGTTTTTCAAGCACTTCTGGGTAGTAGCTTTCCATGATTTTTCCAACAGTTGGAACGAGTTTGTAAAGGAAAGGCTCGTTGATACCCAATTTTTGACCATGCATGGAAGCACGACGGAGCAGACGACGAAGGACATAGCCACGGCCTTCATTTCCTGGAAGGGCACCATCACCGATGGCAAATGAAAGAGAACGGATGTGGTCAGCGATGACCTTGAAGCTCATGTTATCGCCATCTTGGTCGTAGACCTTACCTGACAATTTCTCCACTTCACGAATAATCGGCATGAAGAGGTCCGTTTCAAAGTTTGTCTTAGCTTCTTGGATAACCGCCACCAAACGCTCCAAACCAGCGCCCGTATCAATGTTCTTGTGTGGCAATTCCTTGTATTCGCTACGAGGAACAGCAGGATCCGCGTTAAATTGTGACAAAACGATGTTCCAGATTTCGATGTAACGGTCGTTTTCGATATCTTCTGCAAGCAGACGAAGACCAATATTTTCTGGGTCAAAAGCTTCTCCACGGTCAAAGAATATCTCAGTATCAGGTCCAGAAGGTCCAGCACCGATTTCCCAGAAGTTGTCCTCGATTGGGATCAAGTGACTTGGATCTACTCCGACTTCAATCCAGCGGTTGTATGAATCTTTATCATCTGGATAGTATGTCATGTAGAGTTTTTCAGCTGGAAAATCAAACCATTCAGGGCTTGTCAAAAGCTCATAAGCCCAAGTGATAGCCTCATCGCGGAAGTAATCCCCAATAGAGAAGTTCCCCAACATTTCAAACATAGTATGGTGACGCGCAGTCTTACCAACGTTTTCGATGTCGTTGGTACGAATGGCTTTTTGCGCATTGGTAATACGTGGGTTTTCAGGGATAATGGTTCCGTCAAAGTATTTCTTAAGAGTTGCTACCCCAGAGTTAATCCACAAAAGTGTTGGGTCATTTACAGGAACCAAACTCACTGATGGTTCTACAGAGTGTCCTTTACTTGCCCAGAAGTCAAGCCACATTTGGCGGACTTGTGCACTAGATAGTTGTTTCATATTGTCTCCTTATTTACTTGTTTAATTTGATTGGCTTTCCAGCATCTCCACATAGTCAATCGCGACACAGAGGGAAATGACCAGATCTGCATAAGAGTCTTCATAGACGGTTACGGTGTAAGTTGAGGTTAAATGGAAAATCTCTTTCCGAATCTCGGCGACAAGTTGATCTCGGTCATCCAGCAATTTGAAATTCAAATCCCAGATATTGCCCTCGATACGAAGGCCTAAATCATCAAACTCATACCTATCTCGCCAGAAGGTCAACTTCTTACGAATGACGAAATTTGAACCGTCCCGTAACTGAATGTTAAAGCGAGGAAGCAAAGTGAAAAATTCTTTGCTGATTTCACTGACTTGCTCACCATAGGCGTCATAGATGGTAAAGGTTTTAGGAATTTGGAAAAAAGATCCCTCCACCTGATAGTTCACTACTCCTCTATCATCCTTGATATCAAAGCGTTCGCCTCCAAGACGAAACTTTTGTTTCACGAGAAATGTCTTCATAAACACCTCCAAAAATCAAAAGACAAGTCCATATCACGAAGGGCGAAAAACCGCGGTACCACCTTCATTCAATGAACTTGTCATTCTCTAATTCTTATGCAATTGTTAGATTGAGTAGCACGACTTCCTAGCTTAGATGGCTCGCAGCACCGCCATTTCTCTGGACTAAGGCAACTGAAAATCAATTCTCAACATTCCTATTATACTGTTTTTTTGAGTTTTAGTCAACCGGGAAAGCAGGCACATGCAATCTCATTATATGTATCATCAGCAAAAAAAGATTTATTGATAAAGTATATTATTGACGAAGTAAGTCAAGCATTTCATTATTGAGTGTTTGATAACAAGAGAAATAGCTGTCATCAATCTCAAATGTATCTTGTAAAATAAAGCGTAAGGTATCTATTGTCTGTTGCAATTTTCTAGAATTGACTAGTTTACTATCAATCTCTGACAAGCCATGTGCCACCTTATTTCTCTCACCATTTAAGCTATTTATTAACTTTATGGACTTAAGTAATTCAGGAGAAACTTGATAATAAGATAGAATATTTTCATATGACAAGAGATTTAAGGTTGACTGAGGGGAATAGATTCTTTCTCTCTCATCTTTTATACCCTTGGCTTTCTTAAATTCTAGGTCTATGAAATCTAAAATAGCTTCAAAATCCTTGTATTCCTCATTTAACTTTGGAAAAGTTCCATCATATTTTATCAATTCTGGATAATCTTTCTTTATCTTCTCCTCGATGATAAATTCAACATAAGACTTTGATTTGATTAAGACATCAGCAACCTGCCCTCTTTCTTTCAAAACTTCAATCATTAAAAAGTAATTAAGAGCTTTTTTCTCAACTTCTGTGAGTGAATATCCCTGAATATCTTTTAAAATCGCTTGAGTTTTAAATACTTTTACAAAATCATTTAATATGTCTCTTAAACGAGCTAATTTCTTTTTAGAAAGTAATTTATTGTATTCTTTTCTAGTAACTAATTCTTCTGCAGCAAGATAATCATAAGAAGAGATTAAATTTCTTAAGTGGCGCTTGATAAGAGACTGATTGAATTTTTCAGCTTCATCTTTGATTGTACGATCTTCGTAATCCTTTTGGTTATCCTCGTTCTCGTCAAAAAGCTTCTGTTCACCTTCACTTGAAAGTGGCACATACTTTCTATTTGCTGATTTGTTTGGTGTTGCAACCTGTATAGCTTGCGTATTATAATCATTAATTCGATTTAAGGCAAATAAAGCAGAAATAATCTGAGGTGTTCCTGAGGATAGATTTAAGATTAATTGATGATCTGTTCCAGAGTATTTTTCGATAATCTGTCCCATCACTTCATACATTTTATCAAATAGATAGACTTCATCATTTTTCAATATGATTGATTCAATAACCACTTTAGGATGATAACCCTCTATTGAACATAATGCTTTCTCAACTAGATCATTTTTTACTAACATTTCTTCACTATAAACCAAAACAATCTGTTCAGGTCTGTAAGTTCGAGCAATATGTAATAAAGCTGCATCTCGATTATAACTTATCGGATCTGTCGTTCCAACTGCTGAAATTAAAATTTCCAAGATATTCTACCTCTCATTATTTCAGTAATTCTAATAATTCCTTATTAAAATCATTGTAAAAATTAAAATCCTTCTCAGTGAGTTGATACTGTTCCTTGATTAGCCCTTTTAGAGTTTTTAGAACAGGACCTAACTGTTTTAATTCCGCAGAATCTAATGGATCCAATTTGTGAGCTACAGTATTTCGAGTTGAATTCATGTTAATAATCGGTTTGATTTTTTTATATTGATTCCACTCATGTTTTTCTTTTAAGATCTTACTATAATCCCAAATCCCGAGATAATATTTCTCTGATTCACTCACGTAATTATCCAAAAATCCTGGATAACGATTTTCGATATAGTCTTCTAAGATAAACTCTGTGAGGTTTTTAATTCTAATCAGACCTTCACTAAAATTACCACGTTCTTTTTGCAAATCAATAGTCAAATAAGCATTTAATACTTTTTTCTGTTCTTCGCTCCATTTTTTCTTTTGGAGGACTTGAGGTACAGCTTGCCTGTCTAATGAATCCACAATATCTTGCAACTTTTTGCGACAATCTTTCAATCCAGGAAAGTCTGATAATTGATTAGCAACCTCTAAACTTGCTTTGTAATCATATTTCGTAATAAAATCACGTAAAGTTTTCTTCATTAAGCCTTGTTTAAACTTCTCTGAAGTATCTTCAATGGTTCGGTCGATATAGTCCTGTTTGTTATCTAAGTTCGTATCAATTAGTGCGTCAATATCTTCTGAATCATCATGTCCAACTCCTGCATTTGAATCATTTTCAGGACTTGAAACTTGTACTGCCTTGACATTGATTTCACTAAGTCTATTAATTACAAACAAAGCTGATTTTACTTGAGGAGTTGCACTTGAAAGATTAAGAATAAAATCATCGTCTTTTGTATAATACTCTTGTATAATAGCATCAAATTGATCATACATAGTATCAAAAACAAATACATCTTCATTCAAGATAATTGGTTCATGACATACAATTTCTGGGAGGTATTCAGAATCGATAGAGTGAATTACTTTCTCAATATCATCTTTCTTACTAATTGTTCTCTCTGAAAAAACAATAATAATCTTTTCTGGACGATATTTTCTCGCAATGTGTACTAAAGCTCCATCGTGAAAATTACGGATTGGATCTGTATCACCCACTGCTGAAATCAAAACCTTCATTTAGTAATCTCCTTAATCATAAAGTTTGCCTTGCCCATTTCATAGAAGAATTCATCATTTTTTATTAATATGGAAGGCTGAACAGAGTCATCTTCCAAAAGGATAGGGGCTTTTGTAAGCTTTAATACACCTTTACCCTTCATCTTAGCTTGTACTGGTTTCTTGTGGTTCTCTTTTACAATTTCATATGCTTGTTTAAAAATTGTTTTTGTCCAAACTCCACTACCAGCACCCAAGTAGATAGGATATTGACTATTTGGCTGAATTTTATTTTCAGGAAAATCTGATAAGAAAAAGTTTTTATATTCTTTGTAAAAGGCTTGCGCTCTCTGTCCTAATTCTTCCATTAGGATTCCAGCTTCCTTAGTAGTTGTAGTAATGGTGAAATTGATTTTAGTTGAGGGTGCGATGGCTTCCCTGTATAAGGGAAGAGGCTTGGGAGTTAAGGACTTGGCTGAATAATCCCATTTTTGAACTAAAATAAGACTGTCATTGTTAAATGGTTTGCTATCACTAACACGAATGGCATTAAATATGTTATTGAATTCTTTACCCTTCTTAGGCACCCAAGGAATCATATTTTTATTTTCCTTAGGATTCTTACCTCTAGTATCAACCACCTTTTTATTGTTCCAGTGAGGATTTGTGTTCATTAAAATAGTTCGAATGGCTCCCTTTAACGAACTACCAGGTATATAAGGATTACCATAAGGGTCTCTCATAAACTTTGCTACTTCATTAATAGTACCTAACTGGGAATCAATGTTGTTCTTTTCGGTTTCAAAACCAGTCTCTTTAATCCTATAACCACCAAAATCACGGTCAGAAATACGGTTATCCTCTAAAAAGGAAACCAAACGATTATTACTGGCACTTGCCTTTCTCTCTTGTAAAAAGCGCTCAAACTTCTGATCATAACCTTTCTCCACCATTCGATTATAAAACTTACCCATATCAGGGAAATAAAAGTACCCATCTTCATAGATAAATTCACGAGATGTGTACTTATCACCACTGCCAGTATGGATAGGAGCCATGGCTAGGAGACTGAATTGAAAGGTTCTATACTCTGTTTTCATCTTTCTCCCTCCATCTTTAAAAATAATGGTTTAGCATAGCTTAATACTTCATGTGGAAAATCAAGAGGTCTTACATCTACAATCTGTCCTGTATAGGTTTCAGAGAAAGTAGATCCAGAAGCAAACTTATATAAATCCTGCTTACGGTAATTTTCATTAGTTTCTGTACTAAAAGCAAAACCACTTGATTTACTTAGTAAATAGGAACCAGTTTCCATAGCATATTCAAGTTCCTTTTCGACTGGTAGAGAAGTCGTCAAGGTCATGACAGGTCCTTGATGGGCCTTGGTGAGACGATTTTTGAAGCTATCTGGTAAATCTAATATAGTCAAATCAAATTGTCCATAACCACTGGAGCGTTTCCCACCAATTCCTGTATACTGCAAGCTTGCCATGAGTTCATTTAAGAGTTCTGATTCGGTAGCAATCACATAGAGAGCAGACTTATCAGCAAATCGAACTGTAGAAACTTGATAAAGAGCCCCATCTATATGAGGTTGGTTTTTAGTGACGATGTTTGTTACTCCATGTTCTGCGTCTTCAAAAAGAGTCCCATTTACATAAGAATCAAATTTATCTAGAGGAATAAACTGAAGTTTCTTTGCCATTTTCGCTTGGCGTCGCACTTCTTTGACATCTGTCGTTAAATCTGCCTGATCAAACTTTGGAAATCCTATAGGCTTAGGTAAAAATGGTCCTGACTTATAAGGAAAGGCATCAGTCAAAACAAATTCATCTTGACCCGCTATTGACACGAATTCCTCCATTTTCCCCATTTTTTTTGCTTCTATAGCTAAGGCTGAAAACAATCGGTCCGCTGCAAAAGTCATTTTAGAACTATCCAGAGTTCCTGCTCCGAAGTGAGCAGTATGGAAGTTCATAATATACATCTTGTAGGTCATACTAGACCTCCGTAGTTAAAAGTTCATTCAATCTACTAACATCATAGTTTCCGAAAACTGTATTTGCTTTAAGATCCTCAAAAACAACTTTACCATATCCACGAGAGCCTGAACTGCCTAAATAATCAAGTTCCAACAGTTTTAATCCATCAAGAATCACTTTGAAATCTTCTTCTACTTGAGCTTGACTCTTGTCTGTCACCTCATAGATCAACTCAAATCCAAAGACACTGTCTCGGATAGCACGTTCAATTTGTCTTGGATTTGCTTCAGCAGTGATACGGTCAATAGTATTTTCAAACTTAACTTCAGTATAACTTTTGACAGCTCGTGAATCTAAGTCTTTTTTGTTAGCTAGAAAGGCATCTCTAAAAATGAGTCTTCCTACTTTATAGTTTTTGTCTGAACTATTCCCAAAGAGACGACTAATAATTTCCCCATCGTCTCCTGGTTTGTCTGCTAATTTAGTATTATATACTTTTGCCAGAAGGGTACGCATTTTCCCTTTGATACTAGATCCTGGAATAATGGGTAAATTAGTTATTGGATCTTTAATCACCGGTGAGTCCGTAGCCCCAATTGCTGCAAAGGCATTACTTGTTCCAATATGAAGTCCTGTCTCTAGACGAATTTGTCCTGTTACTTGAATTTTTGCAAATGCCATTAATCTTTTCCTCCATAAAATCTGAAATAAGCTACTAGTGCTTCCATATAGCGGCAAAAACGTTGGAGACTTTCCTTATTGTTTATTTCTTTTAGAATGTCTAGAATCTCAGCCTTTTTCACCAAGTCTTTAACCGCAGTTTCTCGGCCCGATTGATAAACAAACTGCACTCTCAAATAAGCAATTTTATCAGCCAATTCCTTATACTCTCTGACCTTGCTTTCATCAAAAAGATTACTAGTCAAATTTAGTAGATTTCGAATTTTTGTAGTTGTTAAAAAAAATTTAATTTTATTATTTCTATGATCTTTAGTATGATTTAAAGATTTAATAACATTCTCTGCCTTATCTACGTAATTATCATCTGTTAAAATTGCCATCTATGAATCCTTTCTAATCTCATAAATATATAGAAGTAAAGCTATCTCTGCTTCCTTACGTTCATTTTCGCTACCTTTATACCAAGAAAAGAATAAATCTTTGAACTTTCTAAACTCTTCTTTTTTATCCTTAGAAGTTTGATCTTCTAAACGGGTCAAATAATAAGCTAATCGAGCAATATTCATACGATCGTAGTTACGAAGGAGCTCAATCAGTCTGTATACAAAACTCTTTCCGCGCTCATCTTGAATATTAAAGTAGTATCGGATACTCTTAAGTTTTCCATTATAAACATTGTTAATGAATTGGTCGAACTTCAAGGTATAATTTTTTTCAAAAAGGGAAATACTATCCTTGTCGTTATCTTTGGCTGCTCCTTCTAACTTACCAGTTTCTTCAGCCATGAGGCTAACTGGAGTCTTATCTGGAAAGAGTCCGATCCCTGCTGATAGGGTTAATTTGCCATTTGTCCACTTGATAAAGTTTTGTCGGAGACAAATAGTAAACTCAATAATATCCTGCCAAGAACCGATAGCAAATACATCATCACCACCGGCATAGATGATCGATAGTTTTTTCTCCTTCGCAAACTGGTTGATATAGACCTTAAAGAAGAGACTCATACTTCTAGAGAAGGTCGCCGAGCGTGCCAGAGTATTATACTTGCCACCATCTTGATAGGAGAACCCAGCCATAAAGGCTGCTCCTAGGTCATCCACATCTAGTCGAACGACTGCCAGACGCTTGATACCTTGACCAGACTCCTGAGATAGTTTAGCATACTCGTAAATCTCATCATACTTGTAATCTCCGACAAAGACATGGGTTGCTTTTAGGATATCTGTCCTATAGCTATTCTTGACATAAACACGATCCCACTCTTCATTAGCGAGGTCGGCTTTGGAAATACCACTAATATAGGCTCCCGGACCTATCGGCAGGCCTTTTTCTTTTGTCACAATATAGTAGCTTTCTTGTATTTCCTTGGCAAAGCGATACATTCCTGCACAGATATGGCAGACCTCTTGTTCTTTATACTTGGTAAGCTTTTCGACTGAGTGGCAAATAGCACATTCTCTCTGGGAACTTTTTCCTCCTTGGTTGAGTTCAAGGAGAGTTTTAGCATCATAACGAGAGACTTTCTTTTGGGAAATCATCCGACTGGTTGTTTGATAGACTTTTCGATAGTCGGCCAGTGTCGTTGTCATATCATTGGCAGAAAACGGACTCCAACCAAATGCTACGTACAGACCTGTCTGGAAATGCTTGACCAAAAACTGATTGAATTCTGCTTCAAAGTTAGCCAAGGTTTCTCTAGTTTTTTCGGTGTTTGGAAGGATAAAGTAGGCGTGCCCGCCACCGACGTAGAGAAGATTAGCCCTCGTAAGCTCTAACTTCTCCAGTAAGCTGTCAGCGATATGTTCCCCCATAAAATCTAGATACAAGGAACGTGCTTTTAGTTGCTTGGCTGCTCCAGCTGTTGCGATATTGTAGATAAAATCCTGAATCCCTGATAAGTCAAAACTTGCTAGTAAAAAGGCCTTCTCGCTATAAAAAGCTTCTAAATCTTGCCCTAGTACCTTCTCATAGTCACGGCAATTCTTGTCTGCTAAATAGTCCTCTATAGCTAGGGCAAAGCCAGCTGTTAGACGACTGTAGGTTGCTAGAGAAATATCCGATAATTCCTGAGTTCTTGTCGAAACAGGTACATAGGAAAGAGTAGACTCAAGGAGATTCAAAAGGGTATCTATCTCAGATTGGCTAAAGTCCAATCTCTCAAACTCTTTTTCTAAGGTCTCTACTATCAAGTCATAATCTGACTGGTCAGACGGCTCACTCGATTCCTTAGCATAGTTTGGTTCCCCGTCAAGCTCTAATGGTCGTGCATCAAGATAACGCTGACTAGCGGTATCTAAAAATACATTGAAGATATCCGATTGTTTGCTTAGGAAATCTTCTTTACCTCCATGAGTATCTGCTGCTCTTTTTAGGCCTGAAGCAATCTTTGCGGCAACTGACGTGATATAGACCAAACTATCAGGAGCTAAGTCCGTCGGCAAATCACTAGAAGTCGCCTTGGCTATCTGCTGGGCTATTTTTTCATTATCCGAAAAGCGTTTAAACCATTCGGACCCAATGGTACCCAGGTCTTTCTCATCATACCTGGAACCTTGAATCACCTTGCCGATAGCGTGCAAAAGCGATCCATAAACTAAATCAATCTTTTCTTTCTTCAAGTTCTAAACCTCCCATCCCTAAGCTAGTTTTCATACCGAGACCTGAGTACTCTCCAAATTTTAGAAGCATATTAGCATAAGCTTTCAAGGTATTTGGACCTGTAATCTTAAAGGTCAGTCTCCCCCTGAAACCAGGGATTTTTTTGCCATGGACTTTAAAATAGCTAGATTCCAATCGATAGCTGGTAATCCTACTATGCTTGACCAAGTAGTCCAGAGTTTCCTCTTCGATGTCCTTACGATTCTCGACCAGACGTGCATACTTCATCATCAAACTCTGAAAGATAAGACGCATGGTCGGAAAGAGCACGTACTCTCCCTGGGAGCGAAATCCTGTTGGAGTTTGAAAATGGATAGTGTAGAGTGACCGATCTTGGTTTTCATTAAAAAACTCAAAGAGTTGCTCCGAACTGAGATCTTGCAAGGACAAAGACTCCACCATGAGAGTCGGTAAATCATGAAGTTCTACTTTCTTGAGCTCCAATAGAACAGGCAAAATCTGCTTGACAGCCTCATCCGTCAGGAGATGAAGGGACCATAGGGTCTTGTCCTTTTGATGGATGGTTTTTAGTGAGTAGGGGTTGGTCTCCTGCTCATGTAGCCAAGTCACATAGTCTGGTTCCAAGTTTTCCATGAGAAAACCTTGGAATTTTGTCGATAGGTCGCTCGGTGATTGGTCAATCCGCTTAAATGATAGTTCGATGCGTTTCATATGCCTCCTTTATTGATACACTTGCGCTTTTGTTTTCTCATAAGCGCTTTTTTATTTTACTTTTGGAATCCTTTGCCCTTATGAAACTGTCCCCTCTCGAGGTTGATAGGTATCTATACACTGAAAACTACGCTTACAGAATAAAGTAACACTGTTTCCGACCCCTATCGAGGTAGATAGGGAGATATATACGGACGTAGTATGAATCTTGAAGAATATTATGAGGATAAGTTTCCGGCCACTCGCGAGGTTGATAGGTATCTATACGGTGATGAACGTCGTCCCGACCAAATCTCATGTGCTGAACAGTTTCCGGCCCCTCGCGAGGTAGATAGGGATCTATACGAAAGATGGAGTTGCAGTTTATGCGGTGACTTATGATACAGTTTCCGTCCCCTATCGAGGTAGATAGGTTCTTATACTCTAATCGGTAAGAAAGAAGGAACACTCATGAATATTTCCGGCCCCTCGCGAGGTTGATAGGTAGCTATACAATGAACGAAATTTTTAACTTTCACGGACATGAAGTGTTTCCGGCCCCTCGCGAGGTAAATAGGTAGCTATACTCTGGATGATAAGGGTATATTACGCTTTAAGAACGATGATGAGTTTTCGGCCCCTCGCGAGGTTGATAGGTAGCTATACAAACACATTTGAAGAAAAAGAATTAACAATTGACTTCGCGTTTCCGGCCCCTC
>CAJPSM010000031.1 GCA_905373305.1 uncultured Streptococcus sp.
AGGTCGTAAAATAATACTCGGAACATCGGGATAATCCTTAAACAGCTTCTCCGAAACCAGCTTACTACGAATGTAGTTGTTCAGATTGTTTTCCTGAGGCGCATCGCTTTCTTTGATAGCTAACTGGTTTCGAGGCGCAGCATAGATACTAGGCGATGACACATAAACCAAACGCTGCATCCCTGCCTCCCGACAAGCCTTTAGAACATACTTGGTCCCTAAGACATTTGTCTGGTAGAAATCTTCCCAAGGTCCCCAGACGGTAGAAAGAGCTCCCGCATGCACAACCATGTCCATACCCTGACAAGCCTGAGTCAGATCCTCTTGCTTGGTCAAATCTCCCTGGAAAAATGCCACAGAGGAGTTCTCTAAAGACTGACCAACCTTGCGATTACGTCCAAAAGCGCGTACCTGATAGCCATGCTGACTGAGTTCTTCAACAACATACTTACCTAGAAAGCCCGTAGCACCTGTTACCAATACTTTCTTCATCTTTTATTTCTCCTTGTCCTCTAAGAGCCGATGTATTTCGCTCTTCAGAATCTCTGTTGGCTGATAGTCTTGAGCTACACGACTAAGTTTGTTCAAGTCTGACCAGTCATCTCTAGCCAATAGCTCATCGAAAGCGCGTCCAATCGCTTCTCTATCCTCTCGTTTAGCAGTCAGGGCAATCCCTGCCTCAAGCCCGCGAACCGCATAGTCATACTGATCATAGTCATGAGGGAGAATCAAGGCAGGCTTGCCATAGATAATACATTGGTAAAAAATACCCGCGCCGCCATGATGAATCACATAGTCCATCTGGGGAATGTATTCCTTATAGGGAAGATAGGATACCACAGAAACATTGTCCATGAGCTCCTCACATTGGAAGTCTTGTCCGCCGAACCCCAAAGTCACAAAGAAGTGACAGTCCGGATGGGCTTTTGCCAATTGTTGTGTCTGGTAGAGGAGATTGTCTTTGGCCCATGCTAGCTGAGTCCCACAAGATACGAGGACTTTCTTATGATTTGCATAAGGAGCCAAATCTAGGGGATAATTCTCTGCCCTCTCAATCGAAGACCCAAAAGGTCCCACCCAAAGGTAGTGCTCTGGAAAACCACTTTTCAGCTCCAACTCTTTCATCCCAATTCCCAAGATGGAATAGGGCGAATAAATGGTCTCCTGATTTTTGTGATTGTAGAGCTTAAAATCGTAACGTTTCAAGCGTTCTCTAAGTAGAAAGGTTACGATTCGTTTCCCTAAACGAGTCACTTTTCTTCCTAGCCATTGCTGGGTAGATTGGAAAGGATTCTTTGGACTGCCCATTCCTCCAAAGAAACAAGGCGGTCCATCTGTCGTTTCAATGGCAAATTGTGTCGCCATGGTTGTTATCCAAGGAATTCCCAACTGTTCCGCTACAAGTCCTCCAGAGAGGGTTATAAAGTCCGCAATCACAATATCTGGTCGATTTTTCTGCCACTCTTGCACTAATTGATCAGAAACCGCATTGATCAAATCAAGACTAGCTGACAACTGTCGATAAGCAGAAATAAGGTTTAATTGCCCTTCATTGTTGGCTACACGCTCAAACTCATCTACAGAATTTTCTAAAATGGGAAGCACCTGGAATCCCATCTCCTCTGCGACAGTTTTTCGTTGTGGTCCTGTAAATAATCGAATCTCATACAAGGGATCCTTCAACAAGGGTGCGAGTAGATTCAGTGTTGGGAAGAGATGCCCACTTAAGGGCACTACAACCACATCAATTTTGATTTTCCTCATATGTCTAGGATAGCAAATTTTTAAAAAAAGAACTACCAAAATGATAGTTCTTTCCAGCATTATTTAGCTTCTTTTTCACTTTATGAATCAGAAGAGTTCTTTGTAGAGAGCTATAGTTTCTTCCAAGGTTGGCATAAATGGATTTCCAGGTGCACAGGCATCAATCAAGGCATTCTTAGAAAGGTAATCAAAGTCAAAGTCTTTTTCGTCGATACCTAGTTCAGTGAGTTTCTTAGGAATACCAACGGTTTCAGATAGTTTTTCAATTTCAGCAATAGCATAGTCAGCACATTCTTGGTCTGTTTTCCCTTCAACATGGAGACCCAAAGCCTTGGCTACATTGCGGAAAGCTTCTGGTACACGTTTGGCATTTTCACGTTCTACAACAGGGAGAAGCATGGCACAGCAGACACCATGCGGCAAGTTATATACCGCACCGAGTTGGTGAGCCATAGAATGAACATAGCCCAAACCAGCATTGTTAAAGCTCATACCACCGAGGAAGATGGCATTGACCATCGCCTCACGCGCTTCAATATCTTGGCCATTTGCCACAGCACGAGGAAGATACTCTTTGATGAGTTCAATAGCTCCGATAGAGAGTTTCTTGGTCACATCATAAGCACCCGGTGTTACCAAGGCTTCAACAGCATGGGTAAGAGCATCCATACCTGTCGCTGCTGTCAATCCTTTCGGTTTTGAAAGCATGAGTTCTGGATCATTGACAGAGATAAGGGCTAAGCTGTTCTTATCAACCATTACCATCTTGACCTTGCGCTCTTCGTCAGTAATGACATAGTTAATCGTAATTTCTGCAGAAGTTCCAGCTGTTGTATTGATAGCAACCACTGGCAACCCTTTTTCAGCAGACTTGTGGAGACCCTCATAGTCTTGAGGTTTTCCACCATTTGTAGCAATGATAGAGATACAACTAGCCGCATCCTGTGGAGATCCTCCCCCAAGACTGATGATGAAGTCACATCCATGCTCTTTCAGGGCAGCCACTCCGTCTCTGACGTTCTTGCAAGTCGGATTTGGCTCAACATCGCTAAAGATCACATATTCGACCCCTTCAGTATCTAATGGTTTTAGGACCTTAGGTAAAATATCACTTCCCTCGATGAACTTGTCTGTCACCAAAAGGGCCTTCTTATACCCCAGTTCCTTGATATACGGACCTACTTCATTTACAACACCTTTACCAATAAGGTTAACTGATGGAACGTAAAATGTAGCCATATGCTTTTCCTCCTGCGCCTCTGCGCTATTTGATTATTTACCATAAGTATACGACCTTATAAGAAGTTTTACAAATATTTGTAAGCGTTTTAAGTAAAAAGTTAGTAAAGAACGGCCAGCTACTTTTCCAAGAAAAAAAGCTCCAAAAAGATATCTTTCATCTCATTGGAACTTTTACTTAATCATTATTGCTTCGTTAAGACTACTCGGTCAGCTGCCTCTCGGTCCATGTCATCGATAATCATTTGATTACCATTAACCGCGTAAATTTTAACATCATCTCCGATAATGACACGTTGATTTTCTGGCTCAAAGGTGACTTGCTTGATTTCCTTATCTCCATCTGGCTCGACCTCAGTCCATGTACCAGTTTTACCTGTTACAACAAGAGTGATTTGGTCATTCTCATCTTTTCCAGTATAGGTACCATCGATATTCGTAGGTTGAGCTACAGTAGTGTCCTGACTTGAGGAGGCTTGTGGTTGACTAGTACTTGTTGCGGAGCTAGAAGATGATTCTTGTTGAGTAGATGATTGTTGAGCAGATTGCTGGGTAGGTGCTTGTGTCTTAGATCCACAAGCTGCTAAAAGACTAAGAATTGCTAGGGAAGCAATAGAAAGTATGAATGTTTTCGTTTTCATAGCGATTTCCTTTCTTTTGTGCCAATAATTTGCTGGAATCGTTTCCAGATGTACCTCCTACCTCCAGTATAGCAACTTAAACCTAGACGGTCAACTAATCCCATCGCTTCCTACTAAACTCGCTCGTACTTCCGAGATAAAATAGAGGGATCCCGTCACGAAAAGCAAGTCCTGGGCGTTGGACTTTTCTTCAAATTCTCTGATAAAATCGCCATAAGAAGGAATCAAATCGTAACCCGCCACATCCTTCTCATCCAAAGAGCCTTGGTAGTCAAAGCCTGTTACCTTAAGTTCCACCTGAGGCATCTGCTCCGTTAGATAGCCTAGCATCCCCTGATAATCCTTGCGTTTAAGGGCACCAAAAAGGACATGAACCTGGTAGCCTTGCTGGATTTTCCCCTGGATAAACTCTACTAGACGAGTCAAGGCTGGCAGATTGTGAGCCCCATCTAGATAGATCTGTGGACGAATCCGTTCCAATCGACCTGCCCAGTGGGTCTCTTTCAAAGCCTGTCTGACAAGCTCTTCTTCGACCCTTTCACCTCTTGACGCCATAAACAGAAGAAAAGTTTCTAAAGCCAAGGCGGCATTTTCTTGCTGATAGGCACCTTCCAAACCGATTTCAAGCTGTGAAAAGCTTGCTAGCTTACTTGAAAAATCCCCAGCTTTCAAAGTGAAGTCTTGCCCAGCTTGATAAAGGTCAACAGCTAACTCTCTTGCTCTTTTTTGACAGACAAGCTCCGCTTCTGGAGCAAGCTTGACAATGACCGCCTTCTTTCCAACCTTGAAAATACCAGCTTTCTGCTCTGCTATTTCCTCCAGACTATCCCCCAAGGTCTCCTGATGATCTAACCCAATCGAAGTAATAACTGCAAGCTCGCCTGTTACGACATTAGTCGTGTCAAGCAAACCACCAATCCCCACTTCTAGCAGGACTAGATCCACTTCCTGCTCTTTAAAGTAAAGCAAAGCAATCAAAGTCAACAACTCAAAGAAAGACAATTGGTCATGTGTTTCTAAAAGAGTCTTTTCCATCTCTTTGACTTGGTTAGCTATACGGATAAAGTCTTCATCTGCGATTGGTTGCCCATTGATACAGATTCGATCGTGGATACTGATGATATGAGGAGAGGTAAAAGTACCAACTTTTTTACCATGAGTTGCAAACAACTCTCTCATAAAGGCAATAGTTGACCCCTTACCGTTAGTCCCTGTTACGTGGATAATGGGATAAGTCTTCTCAGGATTCCCCAGCAAATCCACTGCTCGTTGCATTCGTCCAAGACCAGATCTAAAGTTTAAACCAATCCGACTATGGAGCCACTCTTCTACTTCAAACATACATATCTCCTTAACAAAAGTCCAATCAACTACCGCATCAAAGTATGATTACAAATAAAAAGTGAGGTCGGGACTAAAATCCCGACCTCTTACCTGGTTAGCTAATCACTAGCTACTATGAATTTCAATGTGGGCTAAAAACGTCTCCCAGACGTTCCAACTCTTCTAATTTTCAGGAGTTGGGCTGATACAGTCTCCCGGACTTACCAGTTCTCTCTTATTTCAAGGAACTGGGGTAAAAATCCCCCCCGAATATTCCAACTCTTCCAATTTCTAGGAGTTGGGCTAAAAACGTCCCCCGGACGTTTTTACTCCTCCATAAAGCTGTTGAAGACTTCTTCAATCATGTTCCATTCATCTTCTGAGTCTTCTGGGATTGGTTGCAATTCGCCTTCTGTTCCGTCTTCATTTTCGATGAATGAATAAGCTTGGATTTCAACTTCACCGTTTTCATCTTCTTCCGCGTTAACTGGCACTAGCAGAACATAGTTTTTACCAAATTCTTCTTTTCCGTCGATGGTCAAAAGAATTTCAAACAAGGTTTCATTTCCTTGCTCATCTACTAGTGTAATCAATTCACGTTCTTCGTGGTCATGGTTGTGATCGTGTGACATAGTTTCTCCTCTGTCTTAAAAATTTCTATCTAAATAATTTTGCAAAATCAGCTGAGCAGCCAACTTATCAATAACTTTTTTTCGCTTGTTGCGACTGATGTCAGCCTGCTCAATCAACATACGCTCAGCTGCGACTGTCGTCAAGCGCTCATCTTGATAGTCTACTGGCAAACCAAAGAGTTCTTCTAGCTTGGCACCATAGGCTTGACTAGCTTCAACCCGCGGACCGCTGGTATTGTTCATGTTTTTTGGCAAACCTACTACAAAGCGTTCCACCTTATAGCTGTCAACCAATTCCTTGATACGGTCAAAGCCAAACTGGCCCTGATCCTCATTGATTTGGATGATTTCAAGTCCCTGAGCGGTGAAGCCTAGTGGATCGCTAATGGCCACGCCTACCGTTTTTGAACCGACGTCCAACCCCATAATTCTCATAGATTATAGATCGACTCCTTGTCCCTTAAGGTAGTAGCGCACCAATTCTTCAACAATTTCATCACGCTCATACTTACGGATTTGATTTCGTGCATTGTTGTAACGAGGAACGTAGGCAGGGTCTCCACTCAATACATAACCGACGATTTGATTTATCGGATTATAACCCTTTTCATTCAGAGAAGCATAGACATCTGTCAACGTTTCACTGATTTCCTTCTTGTTGGAATCATCCAATTTAAAACGTACAGTTTCTTCAGTAAATCCCATTCTAACACCCTCTTTCCTTAGAATAGTACTATTATAGCATATTTCCTTACGTTCTACAATTAAGTCAACCCATTTATTTGGATTTTCTTACTGTTCTGTCGCACCATTTGCCACTCTGTCTGCGATATATTGACTTGGTTCATTTTTCAAAAGAGTCTCTAAGCCAAGATTTTTCAAATAATCTGTCTGTGACGCCTTTTTGACATCCAAGACTTGTAAATCATAGGTCGTTGTGGTCTGGATTTCAGTCTCACTGAGCAGTTTGGTTTCAAGTGTAAAACCTGCCAATTTGCGCGCTTCCTGAAGCATTTCATCCTTTTCTTCTGCTTCTAAAAGAGCTTTTTGAGTTTCTTCAAGACCGTGGTCAGCGATAAAGGATTTCAATTCCTCACTTAAGGGGCGTATCTGCCGAATAACCAATTTTAGAAATTGTTTCCCTTTATAGGTAATGGTTTGCGTTTGCTTGACGCCATCTCCTGACTCAGGGAAAATCAAAGTCTTGGTCACAACCGTATTCTTTTCCGCATTTTCCAAAATGGGCAGAGTAGACTGGAGCGTTTCGGATTCACTTTTTGAACTGGATGTCGTTTCCTTCTTTTGGCCACATCCTGCAAGTAGCAGGAGGAGAGTAGCTGCGCCAATTACTATCTTTTTCATAATTCCTCACATAATTTTTTGATAAAAAATGAACAAGGCTAGGAGATACCCCAGCCTCGATGTTTATAGAGCTGCACGCAAACGTGCTTCTGCATTTTCTACATTACGGACAGAGCGTGGTAAAAAGGCACGGATATCATCTTCTTTGTAACCGACCTGCAAACGCTTCTCGTCAACTAGAATAGGACTTTTTAAGATCCGTGGTGTTTCCATGATTAAGTTGAGTACTTCATTGACACTCAAATCTTCGATGTCAACTCCTAAAGCTTTCGCATAGCGGTTTTTTGATGATACAATGCTGGCAATTCCATTATCTGTCTTTGTCAGAATATCAAGTAGTTCTTCTCTCGTAATCCCTTCTTTACCAAGGTTTTGTTCTTTATAACTTAACTGGTGTGCGTTGAGCCAAGTCTTCGCTTTCTTACAGCTTGTGCAACTGGAGACGGTATAAATCTTAATCATGTGCCTACCCCTTTCGCTACATGTTACTATCAGTTTAGTCTATTATACCATAAAAAACATCCGACTTGCGACCTATTTTTAAAAAAATTTAACTTTTTTAGCGATTTTCGTACTTTTTTCTTGACAAAATCAATTTATAGCCAACTTTTAAATTTTTTGATATAGATTCGTTTCACTACTGTAACACTGATCATATAGAAAACGATTATCAAAAGCAAAAAGAGGAAATAAATTGGTTCCAAAGGGGTTAAATGAAGAAGGCTAGCAATTGAAGAGTAGGGAAGGAAAGTCACAAAGCTAGCTGCTAGCAAGGTTGTTCCAAGAACAAACCATGATGGACGACTTTGTAAGAAAGGAAGTTTTGCTGAACGAAGCATATGGATAACCATGGTTTGGGACCACATGGATTCAATGAACCAACCAGTCTGGAACAAGATGATAAAGCCCCTTGCAGAATCTGCTCCATGAACATAGGCTTGACCTGTCGCCATTGGGACAATAACAAAATAGAGTAAGATAAAGGTCAAAATATCAAAGGCAGAAGAAATCGGCCCCATCCAAATCATAAAACGAGTAATAGACTTAGCCTCCCACTTATGAGGATGTTTCAAAAAGTCTTCATCCACATTATCAAATGGCAAGGCAATGCAAGAAAGGTCGTAGACTAGGTTTAACACAATCAAGTGAATCGGAGCCATAGGGAGGAAAGGTAAAAAGATACCAGACACTAAGAGTGACAGAATATTCCCGAAATTAGAGCTGACCGTCATCTTGATATATTTGGTCATATTGGCATAGACTTTTCGTCCTTCAACCAGACCTGTTTCAAGCACCATCAAATCCTTATCTAGCAAAATGACATCAGCTGTCTCTTTGGCAATATCTACTGCTGTATCGACAGAAATCCCTACATCTGCTACTTTCATAGAAGGGGCATCATTGATCCCATCTCCCATATAGCCGACACAATGTCCATTAGATTTGATTTGTAAAATGATTCGTGCTTTTTGATCCGGAGAGAGTTTAGCAAAGACAGTCACCTTCTCAACTGCTTGTGCTAACTCTTCGTCCGCCATAGCATCAATATCAGAACCCAACAAGATTTGATCAACGTCTAAACCAACTTTTTCGCATACTGCTTGGGTTACCTTCTCATTATCCCCCGTCAAGATCTTGGTTTGAACACCATACTCTAATAAAGCTTGGATAGCAGGGGCTGCAGATGGTTTTGGTGGATCTAGGAAGGCAAGATATCCTGTTAGAATCATTTCCTTTTCATCTTCAACGGAGTAAGCAAAACCTTCTTTTAGACCTGTTTTATAAGCGACTCCCAAGACTCGTAAGCCCTGTTGATTGAGTTGGTCCACTTCTTTTAAGATTTCCACTCGGATATCATCCGTCAGAGGGCTAATCTGACCTTGATATTCCACATGGGTTGAAATCGCAAGCATTTCCTCTAGGGCACCCTTGGTTACCAAACTAACAACTTCGTTTTCATCCTTGACGATGACACTCATCCGTCTACGTTCAAAATCAAAGGGCAATTCATCTATTTTTTGGAAGCTAGTATCCAAATTTTGTAGAATAGCGTGTTCTTTAGCTTCTTTTTCAGTTCTACTGATAATGGCACGGTCCATCAAGTTTTTCAAACCGGTTTGAAAATAGGAATTGAGATAGGCTCGTCTCAACACAGACAAATCCAAATCCCCATGTATATCCAAAGGATATTCAAGGACAATTTCGTCTTGGGTAAGGGTTCCAGTTTTATCCGTACACAGGATATCAATAGCACCTAGATCTTGTATGGCATTGAGTTTTTTGATAACGACTTTTTCCTTGGCCATGATAATGGAGCCTTTTGCTAGACTGGCCGTGATGATCATGGGAAGCATCTCAGGTGTAAGCCCGACACCCACGCTCAAAGCAAATACGCCAGCTTCCAGCCAGTCGCCATCTGTCAAACCATTGGAGAGAAATACGATGGGAACCATGACCAACATCAAACGGATTAAAAGCCAGGAGATACTGTTCATATCCCGTTCGAAAGAGGTAGGCTCGTCATAAGTATTGAGAGTCTGCTCTATTTCCCCCATCATGGTGTCATCACCAACTGCTAGAATCAAAGCCTTGGCACTTCCTGATATCACGTTGGTTCCCATAAAGGCGAGCGCTTCTGCTTCTAGCAGACTATCAAAATTTGACTGACTCATTTTTGACAAAGCCAATTTTTCAACCGAATCACTTTCACCCGTCAAGCCAGACTGTTGAACAAAGAAATCACGTGATTCAATCAAAAGGAGGTCTGCTGGAATCATATCCCCAGCACTCAACTTGACTATATCTCCAACGACCAAATCTTCAATTGCGATCTCTAAACTCTGGCCTTCGCGAATAACTGTGGCTGTGTTCACAATCATTTTTGAAAGATTGGTCGCAGCCTTGTCACTCCGCAGTTCTTGGACAAAGCGTATGCCGCCAGAGATTAGAACGAGAACGACGATGATGATAGAGGTCGTCGGATCTTCTTGCCCAGGCTTCGCCAACCAGACATTGGTCACCATGGAAATCATTGCAATGACCAGCAAGATGATTGTAAATGGATTGATAATAGATTCGTAAATTTTTTTGAGGATACTGTCTTCCTGACCCTTGGTGATGGTGTTTTCACCATATAAATCACGATTTTTCTCCACCTGCTCCTCAGTCAAGCCTGTTAGACTTGTCTTATAAAAAGATAGAGTTTCGTTTAGAGGTGTGTGAATAGCTGTTGCTAATCTTTCTTTTGTAGTTTTCATTGGTTTCTCCTATCTGTATGAATGATGTGTTTCATACACAGAGACCAATCACTTTATAAGGGCAGAACGACACAAATCAGCGATTGGCTGTGTATGTGCGGTTCTGGGTGGTCGTCAATTTGCATCGTCTGTCTCCTTTCCCTGTTCTAAAACAGTAGAAAATCCTGCCATAAAATGGCAGGATTAAAAAACTAATTATCTGTTTTTCGTTCAAGCTTTAACTCCATAGGGCAATGAAATGAGCTTAGTCTTGGCCTTCGCGACCAGGACTGTTGACCAACGAGTAGTGTCTCCACTGCTTTGCGGTAGTCATCCGTATCCCTATGGTAGCCTCACCTACCGTTTTCGTCTATCAGTATAAACCTTTAAAATATAAAAGTCAACGATTTATCTCATTTTTTAGATAACAATCAATTCTTTTGGAGCAAGAGTCAATAATTCGCAACCTGTCTCTGTAATTAGGATATCATCCTCAATCCGAACACCATATTTTCCTTCGATATAGATACCTGGCTCGTCTGTCAGGGTCATTCCTGCCTTAATCGTATCAGTAGAAGTTTGGCTAAAGTAAGGTTCTTCGTGGATATCGAGGCCGATACCATGTCCGATACCATGGGTAAAGTATTCTCCATAGCCCGCTTCCACAATGATATCACGAGGAATCTTGTCAAAATCACGGAAGCCTAGCCCCGCCTTGGCTTGGTCAATCAAGGCTTGGTTAGCCTTCAAAACAGTGTTGTAGATTTCTGCTTGTTCGTCACTGACATGGCCTAGGTAGATGGTACGAGTCATGTCACTCACATAATGCTCGTACAGGCAGCCGAAGTCCATGGTAATAGCTTCGCCTAGTTCAACTGGTTTGTGCATAGGATGGGCATGTGGTTTAGAAGAGTTGATACCACTCGCTAAAATGGTATCAAAAGACAAGCCTGCCGCCCCTAGCTCACGCATGCGGAAATCAAGGAAGTTGGCAATTTCAATTTCAGTCTTTCCTGGTTTGATAAAGTCAAGGGCATCGCGGAAAGCTTGGTCTGAGATAGAACAAGCCTTGCGAATAGTCGCAATCTCTTTCTCATCCTTAATCATACGAAGCGCTTCAACAAACTGAGTCTGAGGAAGCAAGTCAATCCCTTCAAAGGCTGCCTGCATACGGTGGTAATAAGAAACTGAAATTTCATCTTCAAAACCGATGCGAGACAAGCCCATATCCTTAACAATGCCTGCAATGACAGCCAATTCATCACGGTCAGCCACAATCTCAAAACCTGTCACTTCTTGCTTAGCTGCAATGATATAGCGAGAGTCTGTCACCAAGACCTGACGATCACGGCTGATAAAGACTGTTCCGTTTGATCCCCAAAAACCCGTCAGGTAGTATACGTTTTTAAGATTATTGATGATGATGCCATCTAGTTCTTTTTCTTGCATTTTAGCTAGAAATGCTTGCACGCGTTTATTCATGATGTAACTTTCCTTTCAAATAGTGTCCTGTGTAGCTGGCTTCATTGGCCGCTACTTCTTCTGGAGTTCCTGTTGCGATGATAGTTCCTCCACCAACACCGCCCTCAGGTCCCAAGTCGATGATATGGTCTGCAGTCTTGATGACATCCAGATTGTGCTCAATGACGAGGACTGTATTGCCGTCATCGACAAAGCGAGCCAAGACTTTAAGCAAGCGAGCGATGTCCTCTGTATGAAGCCCTGTCGTCGGCTCATCCAGAATATAGAAAGACTTACCTGTCGAGCGTTTGTGGAGCTCACTAGCCAACTTCATACGCTGGGCTTCTCCCCCAGAAAGGGTGGTAGCTGGTTGACCTAGCGTTACATAGCCCAGCCCCACATCCTTGATGGTCTGAAGTTTGCGTTGAATTTTCGGAATATGTTGGAAGAATTCCACCGCATCGTTGACCGTCATATCCAAGACCTGCGAGATATTCTTTTCCTTGTAGTGAACTTCAAGGGTTTCACTGTTATAGCGAGTCCCGTGGCATACTTCACAAGCCACGTAAACATCTGGTAAGAAGTGCATCTCGATCTTGATGATTCCGTCACCTGAGCAGGCTTCACAACGGCCTCCCTTAACGTTGAAACTAAAGCGGCCCTTCTTATAGCCTCGTATCTTAGCTTCATTTGTCTGGGCAAAGAGGTCACGTATATCATCAAAAACTCCCGTATAGGTAGCAGGGTTAGACCTTGGAGTCCGTCCGATAGGGCTCTGGTCAATGTCAATCAAGCGGTCTACATGCTCAATCCCCTTAATCGTCTTAAATTTACCAGGCTTGTCTGAATTGCGGTTGAGTTTTTGAGCAATGGCTTTTTTGAGGATACTGTTGATTAAGGTCGACTTCCCTGAACCTGATACCCCCGTCACCGCGATGAATTTCCCTAACGGGAAGCGGGCTGTGACATTTTGCAGGTTGTTCTCACGCGCTCCTGTCACCTCGATAAAGCGACCATTTCCGGAACGGCGCTCTGCTGGCACTGGAATGGCTCTTTTTCCTGACAAGTACTGACCTGTGATAGACTTGCTGTTGCGAGCCACCTGTTTGGGCGTTCCTGCAGCGACAATCTCGCCACCAAAAACACCAGCACCCGGACCAACGTCAATCAGATAATCCGCCTCGCGCATGGTATCCTCGTCATGTTCCACCACAATGAGAGTATTGCCCAAGTCACGCATCTTTTTCAGACTGGCAATGAGGCGGTCATTATCCCTCTGGTGAAGACCAATCGACGGCTCATCCAGGATATAAAGGACACCTGATAGGTTGGAACCAATCTGGGTTGCCAAGCGAATACGCTGACTTTCCCCACCCGAAAGGGTTCCTGCCGAACGTGACAGGGTCAGATAGTTAAGCCCCACGTTATTGAGGAAGGTCAAGCGATCCTTGATTTCCTTGAGAATGGGACGAGCGATAATGGCTTCATTTTCAGAAAGAGTCAACTGGCTGACCAACTCCAAATGGTCTGCGATAGACAGGTCTGATATTTCACCGATATGAGGACCTTGCTCGCCACCCACACGAACAGACAAGGCCTGGTCGTTAAGACGAAAGCCGTGACAGGTTCCGCAGGTCAGTTCATTCATATAGAGACGCATCTGGGTGCGAGTATAGTCACTATTGGTTTCATGGTAGCGACGCTTGATATTATTGACAACTCCTTCAAAAGGAATATCGATATCGCGCACGCCACCAAATTCATTCTCATAGTGGAAATGGAATTCCTTGCCATCTGAGCCGTAGAGAATCAAGCTCTTATCTTCTTCTGACAAGTCCTCAAAGGGCTTATCCATATCCACCCCAAAGGCTATCATGGCCTGCTCTAGCATATTTGGATAGTAGTTAGATGAGATAGGATTCCAAGGCGCCAGCGCTCCCTCACGCAAGGTTTTGCTGGTATCAGGAACCACCAAATCAGTATCCACCTCCAGCTTGATTCCCAAACCATCACACTCACTACACGAGCCAAACGGGGCATTGAAGGAGAAGAGACGTGGCTCTAACTCTGGTACGGTAAAACCACAAACTGGACAGGCATAGTGCTCAGAGA
>CAJPSM010000032.1 GCA_905373305.1 uncultured Streptococcus sp.
TCATCAACTGCACCAATCAAGATTTCTAGATAATCTTTAGTAACGAAATCATCGCTATCAATAAAGGTGATCCAAGCACCAGTCGCCAGCTTGATTCCCTTATTTCTCGCATTTGAGACTCCAGCATTTTCAAGATGATAGACCTTGACATTCTCATGCTGAGAGGCTAAGTGATCACAGATCTGTCCACTGGAATCGGTAGAGCCATCATTGATCAGAATTAGTTCAAAATTGGTATAAGTTTGATGAAGAATTGACTCCACACATCGCTCCAGATAGGCTTCTACATTATAGACTGGAACAATAACGCTAATTTTGTCTGCCATCATGCCCCATATTCTCCCTTGTACTCTGTGTAACTCTTGTCCATGTCTGCTATAATGGCATCATGATGCGGTACTTGCTTGTCCGCTGGTGGCGGTGTCATATAATCCCCAAAAGCAGTGCTGAGATAGGCATCATAACCGACCGGAATGGGCATCTCAGTTCCTTCGAATGGCAAGAAGAGATTGTCTTCAAAGGATGCGATTGGGTACTTGTTTCGCATGTAGCCAGGACCTGAGCATAATTCCGTGATTCCATCGCTCTCAGCCAGACCATACTTGGTCATTTCTTTTTCAGCTTTTTTCCAAATACGATAACGTAGAGATTTGGGAGTCAAACCGAGTAAGATACGACTGCCCCATTTCATGACTGCACCATGCTTTTCTGGAATAGTTTGGGCGCAAAAGAGTGAATAAATCAAAGCCCAGCGAACTTGTTTCTTACGCTCAGCTGGATTTTTAGGATAATAATCTAAAGGCAAAACATCCAAAGCTAAACCATGTGGCAAATCCAAATCCTGTTGATAAGGTTTGATACAAGTTGTTTCTTTATCACGAATGGTAATAAAAAGGTTACGGTCTACAAAATCCTTGTGACTCTTTGACAAGAAATAACGCTTATCTGCATAACGAGGCCATAGTTCGGCTAACTTTTCATAGTCCTTGCGAGGCATGAAAAAATCTAGGTCATCATCCCAAGGAATGAAGCCCTTGTTGCGAAGGGCACCAATCGCTCCTCCACCACAGAGATAGCACAACAAATTATGTTCTTTACAAAATGCGACGAAATATTCAGCCATTTCCAGACTACGAGCCTGAATCGCTTTCAAATCACTCATGTCTCTCCTCTTCTGTCCAATAACGAGTTATATCGTTTTATTATACCATAAAAAAGCCTTAAAAATCCATCAGATACCGTAAAAAATCAAAGCCCAATCCACCATTTTTACTGGTGAATGAAGCTTTGAT
This sequence comes from uncultured Streptococcus sp., assembly GCA_905373305.1. GTDB lineage: Bacteria > Bacillota > Bacilli > Lactobacillales > Streptococcaceae > Streptococcus. The sequence goes on from CAJPSM010000032.1 coordinate 1,293, forward strand.
TTTTATTTATCTATCTCTTATCTCATTCCCATTTGGGCGAGTTTAGTCCGGTATTTGTTTTGGTCGACAAGTAGACCTTGTCCTCCGTAGACATCATAGGCATCCACCCAATCGCCAAGTTCTGGCACCGTCAACCTTTCAATACCATTCTGTGCGCCTTCGATAACTGACAAACCATTGGTCAATAAGAAGCTATACGGTAGATTGGTTGAAGTCATTCCAAAGACCTTTCCAAGCGCCTCTGAACCTGTAAAGAGTTTGGTCGGGTCTTTGATTTGCTCAAGAACAGCTGACATGACCTGCTGCTGACGTTTGGTACGGCCATAGTCTCCCTCATCATCATCACGGAAGCGAGCGTAGTTAAGTAAGGTTGAGCCATTCATTTGTTGCTTGCCAGCACGAATCGTTTGAGTTGGTGATTCCGTTTCTGTTGCATGAAGATCATCTCCAACTGTAGCTTCTGTCAGAGGCTGACCATTCAATGTTGAGAATTGAGCATCGATGGTCACCCCATCAGGGAATAGAGTATCAATAGCAGTTGCAAAGGCCTGAAAATCCACTAGAGCATAATACTTAATGTCCAAATCAAAGTTATCTTTTAAAACCTTGCGAATCATTTCTGCTCCTTTTTGTCCCTCCTGCTCCCCAAGTTCATAGGCTACGTTAAGTTTGTTATCCCTCTGCTTCTTTCCATTCACAATCTGGCTGTAGCCATCAATATAGACTAGGTTGTCACGCATGAAGCTGACTAACTTGATTTTCTTATCTGATCCGCTAACGTTTAGTACCATGATCGTGTCAGTACGGGTCTCTGCACTATTTTGACCGATACGGCCATCTGTCCCCATGACTAGGATATTCACACCATCTTTGGTATCCTGACCATTAAAGACCTCTACTTGAGCTGCCTTGGCGTCAGCTGACTTATTGCTAGTAGTTGCCGACTGGAAACCTCGAAGGAACATAATAATCATGCCCGCAGCCACACAGGTTATCAACAGTAAAAGCCAAATTAGAACTCGTTTAAAAAATCTTCTTGGTTTCTTCTTTTTCACTTTTGGAAGAGAGGGAATTTTCTGATGTCTATTCGAGCGACTTTGATTGGAATATTGTGGAATTCCAATGTCCTTCCCTAGATTTTTTTCCCTTTCATTAGAGGGTAATTCGCCGTCCATTTTTCTTTTCAGATAGTCAAATTCTCTCTTTTCTCTGTCATTTAAGTAATGAATATTCTTAAAAAGGTAGTCATAACGTAACTGCTCATGATGACTTAAAGGGCTTTCTTTGCTCATAGGTTCTCCTTTCCTAGATCCCTTATGGTGAAAATAGGGTAGGTTCCCAGTATCTTGTACTGGATCCCAATTGTTTCTAGTTCTTGTTTGGCAAAATGAACCAGCTCTTTGGCACTATAATCCATATCAATAATGAAAAAATATTCTCCCAAGGCTGTTTTAAGGGGGCGACTTTCTATCTTGGTTAAGTCAATACCTCGCCAAGCAAAGGTTGAAAGAGCCTTGTAGAGGGCACCAGGAAGGTTGTCTGGTAAGGTTAGGGCTAGACTCATTTTTTCATTTTGTAATTGCAAAGGGATAGTAGGAATCTCGGATCCTAAAACCCAAAAACGAGTGAAATTAGCTTCCATTTCTTGGATATCTTCTGCTATCAGCTCCAAACCATACTCGGCAGCTGAGTTTCTTGGAGCAATAGCTGCAAAAGGCTGGTCTGGATGTTCAGCGATGAAGCGAGCTGCATAGGCTGTGCTTGCCGTCACTTCAAGCTGGGCTTCTGGATAATGCTCCTCTATGAATTTCTTTCCTTGAGCCAGAGCTTGAGGGTGGGAAAAGATTTTCTCAATCTTTGACTGACCAGGAACTGCCATCAGTTGCTGATGAATGGGTTGTACTATTTCTGCAACAGCCTGAATGTCCGCCTGATGAAAAAGATAGTCCAAGCTTTCATGCACACTTCCCTCAATGGAGTTTTCAACTGGCACCACCGAATAGTCCACCAAGCCTTGTTCATAGGCCTTGATGACATCTGTGATGTTGGCAAAAGCTTGTAATTCCTCATTAGGAAAAGCTGTCTGCACAACATGGTGCGAAAAAGATCCTTTAGGACCTAGATAGGCAATTCTCATCTCAGTTCCTCTATAATTTCCTCTGGGCTTAGCTTGGTCACATCTAGAACACGACTGGCTACTTCCTCGTACCAAGCCTGTCTTTCTTGAAAAATCCCTCGCAACTCTTCCTTGCTGTTGTTGAGAAAAAGTGGCCGTTGATTGTCCTTATCAGCTGAAATACGTTGGTAAAGGGTTTCAAAGTCTGCTTTCAGATAAATGTTATCAGGATTTTGCTTGAGCAAGTCACGATTTCTCTGATAAACGACTACTCCTCCACCAGTTGACACAACTCGGTCTGTTTTTAGTAAGTCCGCTAAAACTTCTGACTCCACTTGGCGAAAGGCCACTTCACCCTTTTCTGCGAAAAAATTCACAATGGACATGCCCAAACGTTCCTCAATCAAGGCATCCATATCGAGGTAGTCTGGGTCTAAACCTCTTGCAATAGTCGATTTGCCAGCTCCCATAAATCCGAGTAATACCTTAGCCATGAATCAAGGTCTCCAAATCATCAAAGAAGCTAGGATAACTGGTATTGATGGCTTCTGCACGATCAAGCTCTACTTCTCCATCTGCAACCAAGAGAGCTGCAATGGCTGTCATCATTCCGATACGGTGGTCACCAAAGGTGTTGATTCTAGCTCCATGAAGAGCAGATTTCCCTTTGATAATCATTCCATCTGCCGTAGGTGTGATTTCCGCGCCCATACTATTTAAAGCATCCGCTACCACTTGAATGCGGTCTGTTTCCTTGACTTTTAGTTCCTCTGCATCCTTGATAACCGTCACTCCTTCTGCTTGGGTGGCAAGAAGGGCAATAATCGGCAACTCATCAATCAATCGTGGAATCAAGGCTCCACCAATTTCTGTTCCTTTCAAGTCAGAGGACTCGACAGTTAGGGTTGCAGATTTTGCGACTGGATCAATATCAGTTATTTCTAGTTTTCCACCCATGGCGCGAATGACATCAATGATACCCGTACGCGTTTCGTTAATGCCCACATTCTTCAGCACCACACGAGAATTTGGAACAATCAATCCAGCGACCAACCAAAAGGCTGCACTGGAAATATCTCCTGGAACGATAACCTTTTGTCCGGTCAGTTTTTGCGGTCCTGAGACAGTGATTCTTTTACCATTCACACTTAAATGGCCACCAAATTGCTGTAGCATATCTTCTGTGTGATTTCGTGTACATTCTTTCTCAACAATGACTGATTGACCTTGAGCCTGCAAGGCTGCAAAAATCAAGGCTGACTTGACCTGGGCAGAGGCGATTGGCAACTCATAGTGAATTGGTGTTAGGTTTTTAGTACCTTTTAAGTGCAGAGGAGGCAAATCTCGCTCTGTTTGACCAGAAATGCTGACTCCCATTTTTTTCAAGGGAAGGGTCACACGATCCATAGGGCGTTTGGAAAGACTGTCATCTCCAAACATCTCTACTTCGAAGTCTACTCCAGCAAGTACACCTGAGATCAGGCGAATCGAGGTACCAGAATTTCCCATATCCAAGGCGTTTTGCGGAGCTTTTAAGCCATCCATTCCAACACCTTGAATGGTAATAACCCCTTCTTTATCCTCAATTTCAACACCAAGGTCACGAAAAACTTGAATAGTCGAGAGCACATCCTCTCCACGCAGAATATCATAAACCTTGGTCTCTCCCTCAGCCAAACTACCAAAAATAATCGAACGGTGGCTGATAGACTTATCACCTGGAACTCGGATACTGCCATGTAAGTGGCGAATGTTTGTTTTTAGTTTCATAGTTGACCTCATACTTGCAATACTTTTTCTTATTTTATCACAAAAAAGCCAGAAATTCCTGAAATTTCTGGCTTTTATACAGATAAAATACTATTTCAATAATTCTGAAACAGGTTCAAAGACTATTTTTTCAATGTCTGAGAGATAAATAGATAACTGTTGCTGCTTGGCAAAGAAATCTGACAAAAGAGCGTTTTCTTGGATCTGCTTGCTGAAGGACTGCATCTTTTCTTGGAAAGAGGCATCTGGCATTTGTCCAGTTTGCGCCATGACTTGGATTTCTTGCTGGAAGGCGAGGTAGTCTGCAAAAATCTTGCTAGCTTGTTCATCTGCTTGGATGGCATCTTTGGCTGCCTTGACAGCCTTGTATTCTGGTAATTCGCGTAATCCGCGACTGAGTTCATTTGCACTATCGTAAATATTTGACATGATTTTCTCCTTATTTGATGACGACTGTGTAGTTCGTATTTTCTGTAATTAAGCGCTCAGCTCGCTCCAGATCCTGAGCATTTTTAAAGGAAATTTGTAGAATCCCATGAACATCTTCACGGTTTTCTTCGTTGATGTGGATATTGACCAAGGAAGTTCCTCGTAGCAATTCCAAAATCCGCAAGATAACATCTTCTTCATCGGGAACGTCGACATAGAGGTCGTAAGAGCTGTCCACGCCTCCACGTTTATGGATTTCCATAGCCTGACGTTGTTTACGCGCTTGGTTGAAAAAGTTCCAAATCTGCTCTTCTTCCCCCTTGCTAATAGCCTGACCAATTCCATCTAAGCGTTCCTTGAAATCTTCAATCCGCTCTAGGATGGTCTCGCGATTGGACAAGAGAATAGAAGTCCACATACCTGGTTCACTCTCTGCAATCCGGGTCATATCTCGAAAACCACCCGCCGCAAAGCGCCTTGTCATCTCATGTTCTTGAGCATAGACAGCTGTTTGCTCCATGAGACCTGATGCTAAGATATGGGGAAAATGGCTAATCTGTGAAGTCACTCGATCGTGCTCCTTGGCATCAATTTCAATGAAACGAGCATGGAGACCAGAAAGTAGGTCCTTCATTTCTTCAAGCGTGTCCTGACTTGTCAGGCTCGAAGGTGTGAAGATATAGTAGGCATTTTCAAAGAGATTAACATCCGCAGAGGCAGCCCCTGTTTTGTGGCTACCAGCCATGGGATGGGCCCCGACAAATCGAACAGGCTTGCCAGCCAAGTACTGCTCCGCTGTATCCACAATGGCTGACTTGGTCGAGCCAGCATCCGAGATAATGACGCCTTCTTTCAAGTCTAAGTTTGCCAGCTCCTTAATAAAAGCAATAGTCTGTTTGATTGGTAAGGTCAGGATGATGACATCTGCTAGGGGAGCGAAACTGGCAAAATCATCCGTCGCACGGTCAATCATCCCCCGCTCCAAGGCAATGTCTCTCGAAGCCTGACTGCGATTGTAACCTAGAATTTCGTAATCGGGATGATCGCGCTTGATACCAAGCGCCATCGAGGCACCAATCAAACCGAGACCTGCGATATAGATGTTTTTTGCCATAAGGACTCCTTAATAGTTCTTTGTATAGTCTCGGTGTTTAGCTACCGCTTCTTTTAATTCCTCTAGATTGTCCGATGAGAATTTTTCAAGAATTTCCTGCGCCAAGACAGTAGCCACAACAGCCTCCATGACAACACCAGCTGCTGGAAGAGCGGTAGGATCACTTCTCTCCACGGTTGCCTTGTAAGGTTCGTGCGTTTCGATATCCACACTCATGAGTGGTTGGTAAAGTGTGGGAATGGGTTTCATGACACCACGGACAACAATTGGCTGACCATTGGTCATGCCTCCTTCAAAACCTCCTAGATTATTGGTACGACGAGTATAACCGTCTTCTTTAGACCAGAGAATTTCGTCCATAACTTGGCTACCTTTACGGTAACCAGCTTCAAAGCCAAGACCAAATTCCACCCCTTTAAAGGCATTGATAGATACAACTGCCTGAGCCAATCGCGCATCCAATTTTCTGTCCCATTGGACATGGGAGCCGAGTCCTACTGGAACGCCTCCGACGACTGTCTCCACAACTCCACCGATGGTATCACCGTCACGTTTGATTTGGTCAATATAGTCCTTGATTTCCTGTTCCCGCTCTTGGTTGACAATAGAAACTTCAGACTGGGCAGCTCGTTGCTTGATTTCAGCCACGGTCAGATTTCCAGGTACATCTATTTCCTTGCCACCAAAGACCACGACATGGTTGGCAATCTCCATATCTAGCTCAGCCAAGAGGCGTTTGGCTACTGCTCCAACTGCTACTCGCATGGTTGTTTCACGAGCTGATGAACGCTCCAAAGAATTTCGCAAATCGTCAAAACGGTACTTAATGCCACCAACCAAGTCGGCATGACCTGGCCGAGGATGAGTGATTTTCCGTTTGCTTTTAAGGCGGTCTTCAATGTCCTCAGCAGACATGATATCCAGCCATTTTTGGTGGTCTTTATTGACGACATCCATGGTAATGGGAGCCCCTGTTGTTTTCCCGTGGCGAACGCCCGATGTAAAGACAACCTGATCACTCTCAATTTTCATACGACCACCACGACCATATCCACCTTGACGACGTTTCAAATCTTCATTGATGGCCTCTGCTGTCAAAGGAAGTCCAGCAGGAATTCCTTCAATAATAGCCGTCAGACGGGGTCCGTGTGATTCTCCCGCAGTTAAATATCTCATAGGCTCTCCTTATTTTACCAAGTAGTCTTTCATCTCTTCCAGAGAAACTGGATGAATAGTCGCCGAACCAAGCTCTGGCACCAAGACCAATTTCAAGGTGTTCCCACGCGCTTTCTTGTCATGAGTCAAAGCCTGATAAAGCTTGTCAACATCCCAGTTTTCATAGTCAACTGGCAAACCAAATTTCTGACACATAGCTGTGATGGACTGGGTTATTCCTTCTGGCATAAGACCTTTTTCCTCAGCAACCTTGGAAATCTGCACCATCCCCATGGCCACGGCCTCACCATGCATGACTTTGCCATAACCGGCCGTTGCTTCAATGGCATGACCAATAGTGTGCCCAAAATTGAGGTAAAGACGAACACCGTTATCCAACTCATCTTCAACCACCATCTTCCGCTTAACCTGACAAGAATGTTCAATCAAAGTCTCTGCATGCTCCAGAATGCTCTCTACAGAACCATCCAGCTCCGTCAAGAGAGCCCAAAGTTCTGGATCCTCAATCAAGCCATACTTGATAACCTCACCCATCCCTTCAATCAACTCCCTTTTTCCGAGTGTTTCAAGGACCAGCGGGTCAATCAGAACCCCATCTGGTTGGGCAAAAGTTCCCACCATATTTTTAGCAAATGGAGTATTGACACCCGTCTTTCCACCGATAGAAGAATCTACCTGGGCTGTCAAACTAGTCGGAATCTGAACAAAGTGAATCCCACGCATATAGGTAGAAGCTACAAAGCCAGCCAGGTCCCCAACGACACCACCACCAAGGGCCACAATCCCATCGCTACGAGTCAACCCCTGCTTAACTAGAAACTCATAGACTTTCTGAACAGTAGTTAAATTCTTTCTTTCTTCACCTTCTAAAAAGTCAAAAACAGCTACCTGAAAACCAGCATCTTCTAGGCTGAGTTTAACCTTCTCTGCATAGAGAGAAGCTACATGGTTGTCGGTTACAATGACCACTTTTTGCGGTTGCCAGAGTTCTCGCAACCATTGACCAGCCTGAGCCAGACAACCTTTTTCAATCTGAATATCATAAGGATGATGCGGAATATCGATTCTGATTTTCATAGGAGGGTCTCCTTTTCACTATTTATATTTTTCTGTTAAGGACTGCCAAATCTCGTCTGTCGGCATTTCTTTACCTGTCCACAGTTGAAAAGCTTCAGCAGCTTGATAGAGCAACATTCCTAGGCCATTAATTGCTGGATTCCCCTGACTTTTAGCCCATTTCAAAAATGGAGTTTCAAAGGGTTGGTAAATGATATCTGCAACCAAGAGAGTTTCCGGCAAATTGATGCTTTCTGAAACTGGTGACGACTGGCCATCCATGCCCACACTGGTGGCATTGACTAGTAAGTGCGAATCGGCAATCCTTGATTGCAGTTCAGAAACATCTTCTAAAGCATACAAGTCCACTTTAAATCCTGTTTGCTCCTGCAACTTGTCTAGATAAGGTCTTGTTTTTTCCATGGAAACTGAACGAACAAAGACTGAAATCTGACTGACGCCATTCAAAATAGCCTGCGCCAAAATGGACTTGGCCGCACCACCTGCCCCCAGAATGGTCATTTTCTTATCCGAAATTGTAAAAGAAGGCAAGCTCTTAAAAAATCCCTTGCCATCTGTATTATATCCAATTAACGTTCCATCTTGATTAACAACTGTGTTGACCGCCCCAATCAAACGAGCCTCATCACTCAACTCATCCAGATAAGGAATCACTTGCTCCTTGTAAGGCATAGACAGGTTGATGCCAAACATCTGGTAACGGCGAATATTGGCAACTGTTTCTGCCAAGTCACCCGCTTCAATCTCCCAAGCTACATAGGCACCATTGGTAGCTGTCGCCTCAAAGGCCCTATTATGGATGAAGGGCGAAATAGAGTGTTTGATAGGATTGGCAACAACTGCAGCTAAACGTGTATAGCCATCAAGCTTCATCCAAAATCTCCCTGATTTTCTTCATGTTTGATAGCGAAATCTGACCTGGGGCACTCGCTTCATCCAGACTAGCAAATGACCAACTTGAACCCGTCACATCTGAAGTGATACGGGATACCTTGCCCATTTTCCCCATGGAAATGGTCACGTACTCTTGTTCAGGATTGAGTGTTTTAAATCCTCGAGTGTAATTCATCAGGTCTAAAACATCCTGCTCCGTATGGGCCATAACTGATACCTTGACCACTTTTGGAGAGAGACTGGTCAACTCAGACAGGATTTCCATCATATTTTCAGGTGTCTCCTGGAAATTATGGTAACTCAAAACAAGATTTGGAAAATCCAACATTTCCTCAAAAACGTCCTTGTAGCTGAAATACTCAAAATCTACATAATCCGGCTGATAAAGCTGAGTAACTTCCTTGATGATTTGAACATACTCTTCTGAGGAAAGTTCGATTTCTCCTCCCTCAGCGCGGGTCCGAAGGGTAAAGACAAGTTCGCGTCCTGCAAATTTCTCAAAGATAGCCGGTGCTACCTGTAAAATAGCGTCCTTTGCAAGAAAGTCCGCACGCCACTCAATGATATCGGCATCTTCATACCTAGTTGCATCCAGTTCTTGCGCTTCTTCTAAACTTCTTGGCATCACTGAAACGATTAATTTCATCTACTAACCTTCATACTAATCACCTTGAGGTAATTACTGCTTTCATCTTTTTTATTATGGGCAAAGTCAGCTGGAAGACCATATTGGTTCAAGATCTGATACCTTCTTCCTGCAAAACCTTTATCAATTTGTTCTGTAAATTTCTGGCGGGAAACATTGGCAGCATTGGTACTGGCAATGATAATGCCTCCCGGATTTAAAATCTCTAGACTCTGGGAAATCAACTTGTGATAGTCCTTAGCTACAGAGAATGTTTGTTTTTTATTGCGGGCAAAGCTCGGCGGATCAAGGACAATCACATCATAGGTCAAGCCTTTTCGCTTGGCATACTTGAAGTACTCAAAAACATCCATGACGATAAAACGGTGATTGTCTGTGCTAAGTCCATTTGCCTGAAAATGAGCTTCTGACAGCTCTATCGATCGTTTTGCCAAGTCGACAGAAGTCGTCTCACTAGCGCCTCCCATAGCTGCAGCAACTGAAAAGGCAGCCGTATAGGAAAACATATTGAGCAAAGATTTGCCCATGGCTAGACCGTCAACCAGACTCCCACGAACCTCATGCTGGTCTAGGAAAATCCCTGTCATCAAGCCATCATTCATAAAGACTTGATAGAGCACGCCATTCTCAAGAACAGTAAAGTAGTCTGGTGCTTCCTCACCATAAACATAGGCAGACTCGTAGTCTAGACCTTTAAAACGAATCTTCTCATAAGCCCCCAAGACCTCAGGAAAAACTTCCTTAAAAGCCTTTACGATTAGCTCACGAATTTGGTAAACAAAGGAGTTGTACCAAGAAAAAACAGCATAATCTCCATAGAGATCAATAGTCAGACCCCCAAAACCATCCCCCTCTTGGTTAAAAAGGCGAAAGGCAGTTGTCAAGTCATCTTGATAATAAGGCTTTCTAGCTTCCTTAGCCTTACGAAACAGGATTTCAAAAAAGGCTTGATTGAAACCAACCTTTTCCTTGCTGACCAACCAACCGATTCCCTTATTCTGTTGAGAAAGATAGGCGCTCCCTAAAAACTTCCCGTCTTGACTAAGAACTTCTACTGCCTGATCCGTCAGTTCAATATCTGTTAAATCACTTGCTTCCAAAAGAACTAGACCCTTAGCTAGCTTTTTTTCAACTCGTCTGCTGACCCTAATTCTATTCATAGCTACTATTATAGCAAAATTTGTGACAATTCTCAAAAAAGAAACCGTTTAACCAGTTGTACTTTAGTTTACTGAGTGTCATTTTTGTTAAAATAAGTATATGCCATTTACTTTTCCACCAAAACATCCTTTCCCTTATAATGGAAAGAGAGATTCTATTCGCTAAAAATAGACAAAAACAGAAATGAGTATAGAATCTTGCGCAAACGTTTGCCTAGTTCTAAACTTTATGGTAGAATAAAACACAACATTGATAAGCAAGAGGAAAAATAATGCAAAATCAGACACTTATGCAATACTTTGAATGGTATTTGCCTCACGACGGCCAACACTGGACGCGACTGACAAATGATGCCGAGCACCTAGCAAACCTTGGTATCAGCCATGTCTGGATGCCACCTGCCTTCAAGGCAACCAATGAAAAAGATGTCGGCTATGGTGTTTACGATCTTTTTGACCTAGGCGAATTTCACCAAAAAGGGACTGTCCGTACCAAGTATGGGTTTAAAGAAGATTATCTGCAAACGATTCAGACTCTCAAAGAACATGGAATCCAACCAATGGCTGATGTGGTGCTCAATCACAAGGCTGCAGCCGATCATATGGAAGCCTTTCAAGTTATCGAAGTCGATCCTGAGGACCGTACAGTTCAACTAAGC
>CAJPSM010000033.1 GCA_905373305.1 uncultured Streptococcus sp.
CCAAAAAAACGAACCAGCGTCAACTGATTCGTTTCATGATGGATAACTCCTACTTCCGATACATTTTAAACTGTAGGAAAAGGTCGCTATATTTACCTGTCCATTTATGGTCAAATTTCTCATAAACTTCTAGGTGTTTCATGGTATCAGCGTCTGGATAGAAGGCCTTGTCTTCCTTGGTCTCCTCTGGGAGCATTTCTTTAGCTGATAGATTTGGTGTTGCATAGCCCACATACTCTGCATTTTTCAGAGCATTTTCGGGTTTCAACATAAAATTGATAAAGGCATAGGCGGCCTCTTGGTTTTTCACGGTTTTTGGAATGACCATGTTGTCAAACCAGAGATTGCTGGCCTCAGTCGGCACGACATACTTGAGGTTAGGATTTTTCTCCAACATCTGGCTAGCTTCCCCTGAGAAGGTCACCCCGATAGCAGCATTGTTCTGAATCATGTAACCCTTCATCTCGTCTGCCACAATGGCCTTGATATTTGGGGTCAATTTGTAGAGCTTATCCACTGTCTCTTCCAACTGCTGAGGATCCTTTGAGTTGAGGCTGTAACCGAGCGAGTTAAGCCCGAGTCCCAGCACTTCACGCGCTCCATCAAAGAGCATGATAGAATCCTTATACTCTGGCTTCCAGAGATCATCCCAATGTTCAGGAGCCTCATCTACCATGGTTTCGTTGTAGACAATTCCCAAGGTACCCCAGAAATAAGGAATAGAGAATTTATTGCCTGGATCAAAAGACTGGTTGAGGAACTCTGGTCCGATATTTTCGATTCCTTCAATTTTTGAATAATCAAGAGGTACCAAGAGGTCTTCGTCCTTCATCTTGTTAATCATGTATTCACTTGGGATGGCAATATCGTAGGTTGTTCCACCTTGCTTGATTTTGGTATACATGGCTTCATTGGAATCAAAGGTCTCGTACTGGACTTGGATCCCTGTTTCTTCTGTGAATTGCTCCAAGAGTTCGGGATCAATGTAGTCCCCCCAGTTGTAGATAACCAGTTTTTGACTATCTCGGCTATTGATTTTACTATCTAGATGATGAGAAATTCCCCACAAAACGAGGATAATGGCTGCAATTCCTGCTAAAAATGAATAGAGTTTTTTCATGCTTGCTCCTCCTTCTCACGAGAGATAAAGTAATATCCTACAACTAGGATAATACTAAAGAGAAAGACGAGGGCAGACAGGGCATTGATTTCTAACGAAATCCCCTTCCGAGCACGAGAGTAAATCTCGACTGACAGGGTTGAAAAGCCATTTCCCGTTACAAAGAAGGTCACGGCAAAGTCATCCAGCGAATAGGTAAAGGCCATGAAATAACCTGCGACGATAGACGGAGTCAGGTACGGAAGCATGATTTCCTTGAACATCTGAAACTGACTGGCACCTAAGTCATAAGCCGCGTGAATCATATCTCCGTTCATTTCCTTGAGACGAGGTAAGACCATCAAAACCACAATTGGGATGGAGAAGGCTACGTGACTAGATAGAACCGTCAAAAAGCCAAGTGAAAACTTAAGCTGGGTAAAGAGAATCAAGAAGCTGGCACCAATCATAACGTCAGGCGCAACCATGAGGATATTATTGAGTGATAAAAAGGCTTCTTGGTATTTCTTACGAGACTGGTAGATATAGATAGCACCAAAAGTCCCGATAATGGTCGCTATCAAGGCTGATAGAAAGGCCAAGAAAAAGGTTTGGGTGAGAATCAACATGATACGACCATCACCAAACATGGTTTTAAAATGGCTCAAGCTAAAACCAGTAAAGCTGTTCATATCATCCCCTGCATTAAAGGCATAGCCAATCAAGTAAAAGATTGGCAAATATAGGATGATGAAGACAAAGGCTAGGTAGAGATTGGCAAATTTTTTCATCGTTCTCTCCTTTCCTTTGTCACCCACATGGTGAGAAACATTGTCAGGATGAGAATCACACCGATGGTTGAACCCATACCGTAGTTGTCATTGGTCAGGAAGTTCTGCTCAATGGCCGTCCCGAGGGTGATAACGCGGTTCCCACCGATTAAACGTGTCAGCATGAAGAGGCTTAAGCTAGGAATAAAGACGGACTGAACTCCACTTCGCACACCATTCATCGACAGAGGGAAGATAACATGACGGAAGGTTTCCCACTTGGTCGCACCGAGGTCATAGCTAGCATTGATCAGATTATTGTCCATATCATCCAAGACATTGAAAATCGGCAAAATCATAAAGGGAAGCTCGATGTAGCTAGCGACAAAGATAAAAGAGAAATCCGTAAAGAGCAACTGTTGCGAACCGATTCCGATAAATTCTAAGAATTGGTTAATAGAGCCATTTTGACCAAAAATCCCAATAAAGGCATAGGCCTTAAGGAGTAGGTTGATCCAGGTTGGTAGGATAATCAACATGAGCCAGAGTTGACGGTGCTTGAGACGGGTCAAAAAGAGGGCTGTTGGATAGCTGATGAAAAGCGTCACCATGGTCACAATCCCCGCATAGAGCACAGAGTTGAAGCTCATTTTAAGGTAGGTCAAGTTTTGTGACGCAAAGTAAGATTTATAGTTTTCTAAACTAAACTGCCCTTCAATATTGAAAAAGGATTGACCGAAAATCAAGACCAAGGGTGCGAGGACAAAGAGGGCTATCCAAAGCATGTAGGGCACTACAAAGAGTTTAGAGGTTGTTTTCTTCATCTCTTTCCTCCTCGATCGCGTTAATCAGACCTGCTTCTTGCTCTTCGATTTCTACGTATTCCTCGATACGAGCATCGAACTCTTCTTCGGTTTCGTTGAGACGCATGATGTGGATGTCTTCTGGTTCAAAGTCCAGACCGATTTCCTCACCAACGATGGCCTTACGAGTTGAGTGGATCATCCATTCATTTCCAAGCTCGTCATAGGCGATAATTTCATAATGCACCCCACGGAAAAGCTGGGTATCGACCTTAACTTGGAGCTTGCCTTCTTCAGGAAGGGTAATGCGCAAGTCCTCTGGACGAATGACAACCTCAACTGGCTCATTTGGCTTCATCCCCCCATCGACCGCTTCAAAGCGTTTGCCGTTAAACTCAACCAAGTAGTCCTCAATCATGGTTCCTGGCAAGATGTTGGATTCACCGATAAAAGTGGCAACAAAATGGTTGATTGGCTCATCATAGATATCTACAGGTGTTCCTGACTGGACAATCTCGCCATCATTCATAACGAAAATCCAGTCACTCATAGCTAGGGCTTCTTCCTGATCGTGAGTGACAAAGACAAAGGTAATGCCCAATCGTTGTTGCAGTTCACGCAGTTCGTACTGCATGTCTGTTCTTAATTTTAAGTCCAGCGCTGATAAAGGCTCGTCCAATAAGACCACACGGGGTTGGTTGATGATGGCACGGGCAATGGCCACACGCTGGCGTTGTCCTCCAGAGAGTTTACGGATAGAACGTTTTTCATAACCTTCCAACTGAACCATCTTGAGAACTTCCGCTACACGTTTTTCGATTTCTTTCTTGTCGATTTTACGCAAGCGGAGTGGAAAGGCAACATTTTCAAACACATTCATATGTGGAAACAAGGCATAGGATTGGAAGACCGTATGAACATCACGTTTGTTGGTCGGGATGTCATTGATTCGTACCCCATCCAGCAAAATATCTCCTGTCGTCGCATCCAGTAAACCTGCAATGATGTTTAGTATGGTTGATTTTCCTGAACCAGATGCGCCCAGTAGGGTATAGAACTTCCCTTCTTCCAACTCAAAGTTAATGTCTTTGAGAACCTTGGTGTTGCTGTCTTCAAAAACTTTAGAGACGTTTTTGAATTCGATAATTGGTTTTTTCAATTGGCATAAATTCCTTCTTTTTCATAAATTAACAGATCAGGGCTCTGTCAAGCCGCTACTACCTCTTGCAGGGAGTAAAACCACCTGCATACATCTTCGCTACCGATAGGCTTTCACCCCCTTTCCATTGACATAGCAGCAGCTATTCTGGTGAAACCTTACTCCTTCTCACCCAAGATTCGAACTTCTCTCTCAAGGGTGACGCCTGAATGTTCCTTGACTTTTTCAATAACAGATTGGATCAAGTCCTCGTAGTCTTTCGCAGTTCCGTCAGCAACATTAATCATAAAACCAGCATGCTTTTCAGACACTTCAACTCCACCGATACGATAGCCTTTCAAACCAGCTTCTGAAATCAACTGACCTGCAAAATGCCCGACTGGACGCTTAAAGACTGAACCACAAGATGGGTATTCTAGAGGTTGTTTGAGTTCACGAAGGTGGGTCAAGCGATCCATTTCCTGCTTGATAACCTGATGATTTCCTGGAGCTAGGGCAAATTTAGCTGACAAGACAATGGCCCCAGAATCCTGAATAGCTGAATGGCGGTAACCAAAAGCCAAGTCCTTGGCTGACAAGGTCTCGATTTCCCCTTCCTTGGTCAGAATCTTACAAGACTGCAAAATGTGAGCAATCTCTCCTCCGTAGGCACCCGCATTCATAAAGACAGCTCCTCCGATGCTTCCTGGAATGCCGCAAGCAAACTCAAAACCAGTCAAACTATGACGAAGGGCAATGCGTGTTGTCTCAATCAAGTTGGCCCCAGCTTCAGCTTCAATAGTGTAACCATCAACTGAAACGTTATTGAGCTTATCACACAAGATGACAAAACCACGGATTCCACCTTCACGAACGATGATATTGCTGGCATTTCCTAGCACCATCCAAGGAATATTCTCTTGGTTGGCAAATTGGACGACACGCGCCATCTCATAGCGATTGCGTGGTAAAACTAGGTAATCCGCTCGACCTCCAACCTTGGTATAGGTATAGGTCTTCAAGGGTTCCTTGAAACGAATATCAATTCCTTCTAATTGTTCTTGTATTTTAGTTACTAATGTCATATCTCTCATCCTTTTGTAAAGTCATTTCATTATACCATTTTTAAAGGCTTTTGACGAACCGAAAAATGGAAGCATCAAAGCATCGCATAAAAAAAGAGGTAAACCTCTTTTTATGATAATTTTTTCCAAAATGTAGATTTTGTTAGCCAAATAAAGGCCAGTACTTCTACAAGAAGAATGCCCTCCACTACAAGTGGATTTGAAATCCATCCCACTTGAGATAAAGCTGGAGCTAAGTCAAACAAGGCATGGAAACCATAGGCTGCAACGAGATAGACCCATTTCTTCTGGCGGACACTTTGATAGACCCAAAAAGAGAGACTAATTTGCAGAACCAAAGCAAGTACACGCTCAACTCCTAGTAAATAAACCTGCCACACAGAAAGAGACTGAACCGTTTCGAGTGTCGTCTTTGGAAGAAGATTGGCTACATCAGTATTTGAAGACTGGATGAGTGAAAAGAGGATCAAAAGGCTGATCAAGCTTCCCATCCCAAGATAGAGCAACTCCAAGCCTCCATGTCCCAAACCGTAAGCCAAAGCGTCTTTCTCTTCTAGACTTCTCTTTTTCTCCAACCATTTAAAAAAGACAAGGCGGGCAGTTTCCTCAAAGAGGGCTGCCATGGCAATCGCGTAAAGAACATATAGGAAGGGTTGCTCATTCATGAGCGAAATCGTTCCATCTTTTTGCGGTTGAAGAACTAGAAGGTGAATCAGCTTCTCTAACACTTGAGACGAAACGAAAAATGCGATTGCCCCCAAGCCCATCACTGCAAGAGAAATCTTAAAGCGTTTTTTGGCGTACCAAGTCCCAACTACTAGGACTAGAAGCAAAATAATCATAGTAAGGATAATATGTAGTGTCATCTTTTTCTCCTATTCTGACTTGTCAATGTCTTTCTTCATCTCATCAACGTTAAATTTCGCAAACAAATACTGGCGATCTTGGACTGGAAAACGTTGATCCAACTGATCGACTGCTCCAACCTCGATTATTCCTTCTTTGATAACAAAGTCCATCACATGCCCACCAAAGGTCAAATCATCTGAGATAAAGTGCAAATGGTAACCCGCCACACTGACCCCATGGAAAATCTCCGGTGTCCAAAATCCAACAATGGTTCCCGATACATTTTCACGACTATATTCAGGCTGATGGGTAGCAACCTCAGCAAACTTGGTGTCAGGTGTGGATTTGGGAATCATCCGTACATGCATGTGGGCGAATTCCCCATGAATCTTGATGGATCGAAAGAGATTTTCCCCATCATAGTAGGACTCAATCCGCTTTTCTAATTCCTTATCCGTCATCTCAAATCGCTGGCGGAAAATCACTTCTGCCTGATGAGGGACCACTGCCGCATAAGGGATAAGGGCATCAGGTGCAACTTCTACAATTTCAGGTTGCTCCCCTGAACCTTTAGCTTGATAAGCCTTGCCATCAAGGACGATCAACTCCCCATCAATCGAATCAAGGGTTCCCAAACCAAGGTCGCCATGTTCCAACAATTCTCCCACTGTCATGGTTCCACCGTAGAGACCAGCCATTAGGGCACCTAGAGTATTGTATTGAAATAATTTTACTGGTTCCTGCACTTTTCTATCCATTCTCTTTCTTATCTTCTTTTCAATGAATCATCATACTTTCTAAGTATACCACATTTGCTCTTAGATGTGAAAGGGAGAAATGCTTTTCCCATTGCAAAGGAGGCAAAAAAAAGGTACAATGTAACAGAATCAAGGGAGGTCTGGAATGAAGAAAGAAAGTAAATACCAAGCAGTCGTTTCCTTTCTAAAAAAGGGTATCGAATCAGGAAAATTTCCAACAGGTAGCCGGCTTCCCTCCATCCGTCAACTGAGCCAAGACTTCCACTGTAGCAAGGACACTATCCAACGAGCCCTGCTGGAATTACGCCATGAACAATACCTCTATGCCAAACCCCAAAGTGGCTACTATGTTCTAGAACAGGGCCAGCATCAGGACTTGGAAATCGAAGTCACTGACGAACATGCCAGTGCCTATGACGACTTCCGACTCTGCGTCAATGAAACCCTGATAGGTCGAGAAAACTACCTCTTCAACTACTATGACAACCAAGAAGGCCTTGAGGAACTGAGACAATCTGTCCATCAACTTCTTTTCAACCAAGCCCTCTACTGCAAACCCGACCAACTGGTTCTGACTTCTGGCACCCAGCAAGCTCTCTTTATCCTTTCTCAGATTAACTTTCCGAGCGAGGGAGAGGAGATTTTGGTTGAACAGCCGACCTACCACCGAATGAACCGCCTCTTGGTCGCTCAAGGATTAGCCTACCAGACCATTGAACGCCGAATTGATGGCATCAACCTTGAAGAACTGGAAAAACAATTCAAATCCGGGAAAATCAAGTTTTTCTACACCATTCCTCGCTTCCACTATCCTCTAGGTCATTCCTATTCTGATCAGGAAAAAAGGGTTATTCTGGATCTAGCAAACCAGTATGGTGTTTACATCGTAGAGGATGACTATTTAGGGGACCTAGATCCTAGAAAGGGCCAAACCTTCCACTATCTGGATACTGAGGATCGGGTCATTTATATCAAGTCCTTCTCAACCAGTCTCTTTCCAGCCCTTCGTATTACCGCTCTCATTCTCCCAAATGCCCTAAAAGAGGCCTTTGTTTCCTATAAAAATATCCTGGACTATGACAGCAATCTCATCATGCAAAAGGCTCTTTCTCTTTACATCGATAGCCAGTTATTTGAAAAAAATCGATTGGCCAGACTGACCCTTCAAGAGAACTATCAGGCTCAGATAAAGAAAGTGCTTGAAGAAAACACCTGTCCCTTGCCCCACTATCCTCTACACGATGGCCTTCTCCTTGATTTGAGACACTATCCTAAGATTGCCAGTTTGAAACACAGCTCACTCAAACTAGACTTTTTTGAGAAGGCTTATTTGGATGCCTGCCCTTATCAGTTCGCCAAAGTCACTCTTGAAAATCTAGAAGAGCTATTAGAATACATAAAAGCAGAATTGGATTAAAGTCCAACTCTGCTTTCTTTTTATTGTTCAACTTCTGTTAGTTTCGCTGCCTTTTCAAGATAAGTTTGATAGGTTCCGTCATCTTTCAGTTTTTGGATAACCTTATCTACTACTGCTTTCAAGTCTGATTGATCCTTCTTGATAGCAACGGCATTGGCTTCGCCATCTTTCATTGTCAAGTTAACAGATGCAACGACAAGGTCTGAGTTTTTACCTGCGTAGCTAAGAGCAACTGGTTCATCCATATGAACAGCATCCACTTTTCCAGCCTGCAACTCATTGACTGCTTCCCCTATATTGGTCAAAGATGTCAACTGGGCATTTGGCAATTGTTCCTTGATCATGGTTTCTGGCACAGTTCCCTTTTGAGCTGCGATATTGGCACTTGCTAGGCTTGAAATATCCTTGTATTTGTCTAAATCGGCTTTTCTAACCAAGAAGCTCATTTTGTTTTCATAGTAAGGGATTGAAAAGTCAAAGACTTCCTTTCTCTCATCTGTAGCACTAATTCCTGCAATGGCCAAGTCAGCCTTTCCAGTTTGAAGGCTAGTCAAGACATTGTCAAAACTCATACTAGAGATTTCAAGCTTAACCCCAAGCTCATCCGCAATCGCTTGAGCCATATCAATATCTGCACCAACCACTTGGTTTTTACCATCTACCAAGGCTTGGAACTCAAACGGTGCATAGTCTGGGCTGGTCGCAACGACTAGCTTTCCTTTTTGTTTAATAGCGTCCACAGCAGACTGAGAACTATCCGTTCCTGACTGGCAAGCTACTAAAACCATGCTGGCAAGCATGCTACACACAACTAATATCCATTTCTTAAACTTCATAAATAAACGACCTTTCTATTATTTCTGAATAATTATAACCTATTTGAAAACGCTTGTCAACATTTTCAGAATTTTCATTTCAAAAAATTCCTTTTTATTCAAAAATAAAGACTAATCTGAGTTGATTAGCCTTTTTAGTGCATATTTAATCCGTTTCTTAGAGTTCGACGATTTTACCTGTTTCAAAGTAAACAACCCATTCACAGATATTTTTTGCGTAGTCTCCGATTCGTTCCAAGAAGGAAATGACTTGGAAGTAATCACGGCCTGTAACGATAGCTTCAGGGTTTTTCCTAATTTCTTCTGTAGCCAAATCTCGGATACTATCAAAGTAATGGTTGATTTTTTCATCCATCGCTGCTACTTCGTAGGCTTGATCCACAGAACCATTCAGATAGAGATCCAGGGCTGCTTCAACGAAGTTTTTCACATCGCGTCCCATCTTTTTGATTTCTTCTTCAACAGAAGGGATACGTTGCTCCCCCTTCATACGAATAGTCGCCTCAGCGATAGATACTGCATGATCTCCCATGCGTTCCACGTCTGACACTGCCTTGAGAACGGTCAAGACGGTACGAAGGTCTTGCGAAACAGGTTGTTGAAGAGCAATCATTTCAAATGATTTCTTTTCTAGTTTCACTTCATATTCATTTATCTCTGCATCTTCCTCGATAACTTCTTTTGCCAAATCACGGTCATGAGTGACAAAGGCACGCACTGTACGATTGATTTGTGAGAGCACTTCTTGTCCCATAGCGTAGAACTGGTTGTGCAATTTCTCCAAATCTTCTTCAAATTGAGATCGTAACATCTTTCAACTCCTTATCCAAATTTTCCTGTAATATAATCTTCTGTTTCCTTGTTTTGAGGGGAAAGGAACATCTTCTTCGTATCATTAAACTCGATCAAATCTCCATCTAGGAAAAAACCTGTCTTATCAGAGATACGAGAAGCCTGCTGCATGGAACGCGTTACCAAGAGCATGGTGTATTTGTCTTTTAGACCATACAAGGTTTCCTCAATCTTACCAGCCGAGATAGGATCCAAGGCTGAAGTTGGTTCATCTAAGAGGATGATTTTCGGGCTAGTTGCCAAAACACGGGCAACACAGACACGTTGCTGTTGACCTCCTGAGAGACCAATGGCCGAATCATGCAAACGGTCCTTAACCTCATCCCAGATAGAAGCACGTTGCAAGGCCTTTTCTACTGCTTCATCAAGGACTTGTTTATCCTTGACTCCATTGATACGCAGTCCATAAACAACATTTTCGTAGATAGACATAGGGAATGGATTGGGCTGTTGGAAAACCATGCCGATTTCCTTACGCAATTCAACCGTATCTGTGCGAGGACTGTAGATATTGTGACCATTATAAATCACTGTCCCAGTTGTTGTCACCTCAGGGTTTAAATCTCCCATGCGGTTGATGGCCTTGAGAAGAGTTGACTTCCCTGAACCTGACGGACCAATGAGGGCGGTTATTTCCTTGGGTTGGAAAGAAAGGGAAACACTATTCAAGGCCTTCTTTTTGTTGTAATAAACGGACAGGTCTTTAACCTGCAAAATCGGTTCTGTCATGCTGTTTCCTTTCTAACCAAAGTGTCCTGTTACATAGTCATTGGTCGACTGTAACTTAGCATTTTGGAAAATATTGGATGTCTTATCATACTCGATCAAATCGCCCAAGTAGAAAAATCCTGTGTAGTCACTTGCACGCGCAGCCTGCTGCATACTGTGGGTAACGATAATGATGGTAAAGTCCTTCTTCAACTCCAGCATGGTTTCCTCAAGCTGGGCTGTCGCAATCGGATCCAAGGCTGATGCTGGCTCATCCATCAAGAGGATATCTGGTTTAACAGAGATGGCGCGAGCGATACAGAGACGTTGTTGCTGACCACCAGAAAGCATCAAGGCTGATTTGTGGAGGTCATCTTTTACCTGATCCCAGAGGGCAGCCTGTCGTAGAGAGGTTTCTACAATTTCATCAAGGACTTTCTTGTCCTTAACTCCTGCACGTTCATGGGCAAAAGTGATATTGCGGTAGATAGACTTGGCAAATGGATTTGGCCGTTGGAAGACCATTCCGATGTGCTTGCGCATCTCATAGACATTGATTTCTGGACGGTTGACGTCAATCCCTCGGTAGAGGATTTGACCTGTGACCTTGGCAATATCAATAGTATCATTCATCCGATTGAGACTGCGAAGATAAGTAGATTTCCCTGATCCAGAAGGACCAATCAAGGCTGTAATTTTATTTTTTTCAAATTGCATATCGATGCCCTTGATGGATTCATTTTTACCATAGTAAACATGTAAATCCTTGGTTGAGAGGGCCACTTTTTCTTCAGGGAAGGTGATGATATGCTTTTCATCCCAGTTATATTTTGACATGGCTTCTCCTTTAGGCAGCGGTTAATTTCTTGTGTAGGTAGCTTCCGAGTTTGCGTGCTCCAAAGTTAAAAATCAAGATAAAGATGAGGAGCACGGCGGCAGAACCAGCAGATACAATGGTAGCATCAGGAATGGTTCCTTCACTATTGACTTTCCAAATGTGGACCGCCAAGGTTTCTGCTTGACGGAAGATCGAGATAGGGCTAGTAACACTGAGGATATTCCAGTTAGACCAGTCAAGGGCTGGAGCAGATTGTCCTGCCGTATAGATAAGAGCGGCGGCCTCACCAAAGATACGGCCAGATGCCAAGACAACACCCGTTACGATACCTGGTAGGGCTTCCGGAATAACAACATGAACAATTGTCTCCCAACGAGAAATCCCAAGAGCCAAGCCAGCCTCACGCTGTGTATGGTGAACGTGTCTCAAACTATCTTCGACATTCCGAGTCATCTGAGGCAGGTTAAAGACCGTTAAGGCCAAGGCACCAGAAATAATGGAAAATCCATACTCAAACTGGACTACAAAGATTAAGTAACCAAAGAGACCTACAACGACTGACGGTAGAGAAGACAAAATCTCAATACAGGTACGAATAAAATTGGTCACAGGTCCTTTTTTTGCATATTCAGCTAGGAAAATCCCAGCCCCCATAGATAATGGTACAGAGATAATCAGGGTAATAACCAGAAGGAAGAAGGAATTATAAAGCTGAATCCCGATACCTCCGCCAGCTTGATAGGAGGAAGATTTCCCAGTCAAGAAGGACCAAGAGATGTGTGGTAACCCTCTCACCAAGATATATAGAATCAAGGACGCCAGGATGGTCACGATGATACCCGCGATGGTATAGAGGACAGCTGTTGCAAGTTTATCTAATTTCT
>CAJPSM010000034.1 GCA_905373305.1 uncultured Streptococcus sp.
ATTAACTCGGCTATCTATTTGATTTTGGCCATGAATGCGACTTTTTATGGCGAAGTCTTGACGACCGTTTACTTCTTTGTCATGCAGCCGATTGGTCTCTATGCTTGGCTGTCCAATCGTATCAATGAACAGGAAAAACCAGAAGAATCCCACTTTGAAGCTAAGAAATTATCTGTTCTTGACTGGCTCAAGTACTTGGCCTTGACTGCCATTATATGGATTGGTATGGGCTTGGCTTACCAAAGTATCAATAGCGCTCGCCCTTTCCGTGATAGTGTTACCGATGCGACTAATGGTGTTGGTCAGCTCTTGATGACACGTCTTTATCGCGAGCAATGGATTTTCTGGATTGCAACCAATCTCTTTAGTATCTACCTCTGGTGGGGTGAAAATATCCACATCCAAGGGATGTACTGGGTTTACACACTCAACAGTCTAGTGGGATGGTACCAATGGACTAAGGCAGTTCGAAAGGAGGCATAAGATGGCAGATACGATGATTCCAGCCGGGATGACGGAAAAAGAATATTATGAAATCTATGCCAGTCAGGAGGAGTTTTTAGACTGGTACTACAAGCAGGAACTCCCTCAATATGAAAAACCAAGTGTGACAGTAGATATGGTAGCCTACTGCTTTGTCGAAGGGAAAATCAAGCTCTTACTGATCCGTCGCAAGGCCCACCCTTATCAAAACTGTTTGGCTCTGGTTGGAGGCTTTATGGATAAGGGAGAGGATGCTGCGCATGCCTGTCAACGCGAGGTGAGAGAAGAAGTCAATCTCGATCTACCTTTGGAAAAAATCGAGCAATTGATGACCGTATCGACCCCCGGTCGTGATCCACGGGGCTGGACCGTGACCATTGCCCACTTAGTGTACCTACCTAGTCGTGCCTTAGGCCTCGTTCAGGCAGGTGACGATGCCAAGGATGTCGTTTTCGTAGATGTCGATTTTCAGACAGGCAAATGCTTCCTAGAGGGAGTAGAGCTGGAGGAGCAAGCCTTCGCCTTTGACCATTATGCCATTATCCAAGAATCCATCAAACGAATCCAAGGCCGTCTCGACTGGAATCCGACCTTCCTCTATCTGCTGGAGGAGGAGTTCACTGTCTACGAGGGGACTGAACTGGTCAATCTCATCAACCCTGGTCGCCCAATCGTCAGCAATAACTTTCTCGTAAAATACGGCGAATATGTAGAAGAAGTCGGACTCAAACGAGTGCCCAAAAAGAAACCAAGAAAAACCTATCGATTGAAATAAAGAGGTCGGGACCAAAATCCCGACCTCTTTATCTACCATCATGAGATGGCTTTCTATTGCGACTGTATTAGGGATGGCTATCTTTCTTAGGATTACTCAATATGTGAGTAAAGAAGTCTTTGTATCGATACTTGAGATAGTTCTCATGCAAAAATAACAAAGCGATGTAGACAATCATAAAGATTGCAGTCAGATAGAAGACATCAAATGCAGTTCGCGCATAGTAAGTGGCTGATTGATAAGAGCCAATAGCTCCCAAAATCAACCAAGGAAGATACTTGTAATACTTATTTAGCATAAGAGCATACCTCCTGTATTCTATTTCAATGTTATTATATTCCTTTATCTAATGCAATGCAAGCGATTACACAAAGGTGATGTAAAAAATAGGACTCTAATCTAAGAAATTTTCTATTTTTCTGTTTTATTACGAATAGAAATAGTAGAGAGAAATTTTTTAAAATAGTTTCTCTAAATAGTTGACAGATTCAAAGTCCAATGTTACAATTATATTACAAAAAGATTTCTTAACATTTCAATAATGTTACAAAGGAGTAGAAAAATGAAAAAGAAAACCTATATCAAATTGATGGCAGCGACTGTATTGGCTTCTACCTTGCTACTGGGAGCTTGTGGAAATAAAAACGAAACCACTCAAACCAGCAGCTCTGCAAAGACAAGCCAATCATCAAGTTCTAAAGCAGCTTCTTCTAACAAAGAAAGCAAGACTCAAAAATCTTCAAGCTCAGCTTCATCTGAAAAGGCTCAGGCATCTTCAGGTCAGTCTTCTACAACAGCAGATCAGTCACAAGCGAAACCAGCCCCTGAATCAAGACAAGAACAAGCAACTCCTAGTCAACCAGCCCCTTCTCAGGCTCCGTCAACCCAGCAAGGTTCTCAAGCCCAGTCTAACCAGTCAGGCTATGATCCAACAACTGACCGCAAACTTCAAGACAAGCAAGCAGAACACAACAAACGCTACAAGGGTGTTTTAACCATGGTCGATGGTGATTTCTCAGCAGCTGCAGGCAACTGGAAGGGAGCAAATGGCGAAACTATTACGGTTTCATCAGGGGGCCAGTTTACAGTAGAAACTGCAGATGGAAAGAAAGAAAACTATTCTATCAGAGGCTACTCTTATACTCTTGATGATGGCAAGTATAATGCCAAAATCGGTGGAGGAAAAATCATCCAAATTACAACAGGTGCGGATGGTAAAGTTTCGAGTGTTGCCTTGATTCAATAATGGTATCTAGGATTTCCTAGGATAAAAAAACCGTAAACTCAAGCGAGTTACGGTTTTTTGTATATTATGCTTTGTCTAATTGCAAGAGGGCTTCAATCTCTGCTAGGGTGCTAGCTTGTGAAATAGCTCCACGAAGTTTGGCAGCACCAGATGTTCCCCGGAGATAGTGCGGAGCGAGGCCGCGGAATTCACGAACGGCTACGTTTTCTCCTTTGAGGTTAATCAAGCGTTTCAAGTGCTCGTAGGCGATTTTCATCTTGTCTTCAAATGTCAAGTCAGGGAGAATTTCTCCTGTTTCAAAGTAGTGGTTGATTTGATTGAAGAGATAGGGATTTCCCATGGCTGCGCGACCAATCATGACAGCGTCAGCCCCGACTTCTTCGATACGCTGTTTGGCTTCTTGGACCGTACGGATGTCACCATTTGCGATAAATGGAATCTTGGTCAAAGCTTGAGCAACCTTGTGAAGGGTCTCGAGGTCGGCATGACCAGTATACATTTGCTCACGTGTACGACCGTGCATAGCGAGGGCAGAGACACCAGCAGCCTCAGCTGCGAGGGCATTCTCCACGGCTAGGGATGGATCAGACCAGCCAGTGCGCATTTTGACAGTGAGGGGGATATCAAGGACAGATTGGACCTTGTTGATAATAGAGTAGATCTTGTCTGGATCCTTGAGCCACATAGCACCAGCTTCGTTTTTCACGATTTTGTTAACTGGGCAGCCCATGTTGATATCGACGATATCAGTCTTGGTGTTTTCCTGGATGAATTCTGCTGCGCGTGCGAGGCTATCTTCGTCGCTACCAAAGAGTTGGATAGAAACGGGGTTTTCGCCTTCATCGATGTGAAGCATATGTAGGGTTTTTTCGTTGTTGTATTGGATTCCCTTGTCAGAGACCATTTCCATGACAACGAGCCCCGCTCCGAGCTCTTTTGCGATGGTACGAAAGGCTGAGTTGGTGACACCAGCCATGGGTGCTAAAACGGTACGATTGGGAATCTCAACATTGCCAATCATAAAAGGTGTATTAAGATTTGTCACGAATGAGTTCCTCCAAGTCGTTTTCATCAAAGTTATAAGTTGTTTGGCAGAATTGACAAGTGATTTCTGCCCCGTGGTCTTCCTCTTTCATTTCCTCAAGGTCTGAGCTTGGAAGGCTGGCAAGAGCGTTCATAAAACGGTCTTTACTGCAGTCACATTGGAAACGAATTTCTTCTTCAGATAGGCGTTTGTAAGATTCGTCACCATAAATAGCCTTGAGAAGGGCTTCAATATGGTCATCGCTTTCCAGAAGGGTTGAGATGGCTGGCATTTCTTGGATGCGTTTTTCAAAGCGGGCAATCTCTTCTTCCTTGGCCCCTGGCAAGACTTGGAGAAGGAAACCTCCGGCAACTTCGACCTTGTCGTCTTTGTCTAAAAGAACATTGAGGCCGACTGCTGAAGGGGTTTGTTGGCTTTCTGTCAGGTAATAGGCCAAGTCTTCACCGATTTCCCCAGAAATGAGAGGAGTCATGGAGTTGTAAGGATTTCCAGTACCATAGTCTGTGATAACGAGAAATTGGCCATTGCC
Source organism: uncultured Streptococcus sp. (assembly GCA_905373305.1). Lineage (GTDB taxonomy): Bacteria > Bacillota > Bacilli > Lactobacillales > Streptococcaceae > Streptococcus. The sequence continues at coordinate 4,079 of CAJPSM010000034.1, forward strand.
GACAAAAGGTCCGACAAGGACTTCACCAGTTGCAGTCTTTTTGATATCAACACCTGGATTTTGAACGTAGCCTTTAACATTGCCCTTGGTATCTGCGACCGTGATGATGGCACCGAGAGAGCTGGTTCCCAGAACTTTAACTGTTAGTTTGGTATTTCCTTTTTCATTGGCTGCGAGAATCTGGCTTGCGATAAGAGTTCGACCAAGTGCAACAGTTGAACTGGCTTGAGTTTGATGTTTTTCTTGAGCAGTGCGGACGGTTTCAGTGCTATCAAGGACAAAAGCACGAAAGGCTCCGCTTTCTGATATTGTTTTAATAATTTTATCCATAGCTACTATTTTAGCATAAAAATGCCCAAAGGGGGAGTCGTGTGTTTGCTGTTTCTGTGGAATAATGACGAGAAAATCAGCCTTAAAATAAAATGCGAAACAGATTATTTCAGCATTTAAAAGATTTATGCTATGCTTGTAGGAGAAAATGAGAGGGGTAACAAATGTATTTAGGTGATTTGATGGAAAAAGCCGAATCTGGTCAATTTTTAGTCCTTTCCTTTCTGTTACAAGATTCGCAGACAACAGTCAAGAAAGCCATGGAAGAAACAGGTTTTTCAAAGGCGACCTTAACCAAGTACATTTCTCTGATTAACGAAAATGCCTCGGAAAGAGGTTTAGAGCTGACCATCCACTTGGAAGATGAAAATCTGCGTCTGTCGATTGGTGCAGCCACAAAGGGGAGAGAGATTCGGAGCTTGTTTCTAGACAATGCCATTAAGTACCAAATTTTGGTTTACCTTCTCTATCACCAACAGTTCCTAGCCCATCAACTGGCTCAAGAATTGATGATTAGCGAGGCCACGCTTGGTCGTCACTTAGCTAGTCTAAATCAGATTTTGTCAGAGTTTGATTTATCGATCCAAAATGGCCGTTGGCGAGGTCCGGAGCATCAGATTCGCTATTTTTATTTCTGCCTTTTTCGCAAGATTTGGTCCAGTCAGGAGTGGGAAGGTCACATGCAGAAAGCTGAGAGAAAACAAGAGATTGCTACCCTAGAAGAAATCTGCGGTGCTAGCTTGTCTTCAGGTCAGAAATTGGACTTGGTTCTATGGACTCACATCAGTCAACAGCGCCTTCGGGTTAACGCCTGTCAATTTCAGGTTATAGAAGAAAAAATGCGAGGGTATTTTGACAATATTTTCTACCTTCGTTTGCTGAGAAAGGCTCCGTCCTTTTTTGCTGGGCAACATATCCCTCTAGGAACTGAGGATGGTGAGATGATGGTATTCTTTTCATTTCTCCTTTCCCATCGTATTTTGCCCCTTCATACTATGGAGTATATCCTTGGTTTTGGAGGGCAATTAGCCGATTTGCTGACGCAATTGATTCAAGAGATGAAGAAGGAGGAGCTGCTGGGGGACTACACAGAGGACCATGTCACCTATGAACTCAGTCAGCTTTGTGGTCAAGTTTATCTCTACAAGGGCTATATTTTACAAGATCAGTACAGATACCAGACAGAGAATCGCCATCCCTATTTGCTGATGGAACATGATTTTAGAGGAACTGCAGAGAGAATTTTTCATATTTTGCCTACCTTTCAACAGGGGACGGATTTGGATAAGAAAATTCTCTGGGAATGGCTCCAGTTGATAGAGTATATGGCAGAAAATGGTGGCCAACATATGAGGATTGGTTTAGATTTGACATCTGGTTTCCTTGTCTTTTCTAGGATGGCTGCCCTTTTGAAACGGTATTTGGAATACAATCGTTTCATTACTATTGAAGCCTATGACCCCAGTCGACATTATGATTTGTTAATTACCAACAACCCGATTCATAAGAAAGAACAGACTCCGGTTTATTATTTAAAAAATGATTTGGATATGGAGGATTTGGCGAAGATTCGTCAGATGCTCTTTGCTTAAAAGGCCTGAATTTTCAGGTCTTTTTTGTGAAATTCGCACAATCTCCTCACATTTTTTTAAAATTTTAAAAAAATTGATAAACAAGAAAGCGCTTTATTTTGTATACTAGTTACTGTAAAGAGGAACCCCCTCAAGATTTTATCAGGAGGACAGCACATGTCACAAGAAAAATACATCATGGCTATTGACCAAGGAACTACTAGTTCTCGTGCCATCATTTTTAACAAAAAAGGAGAAAAGGTCAGCTCTAGTCAAAAAGAGTTCACTCAGATTTTCCCTCAAGCAGGTTGGGTTGAGCACAATGCCAATGAAATTTGGAACTCTGTTCAGTCAGTTATCGCGGGTGCTTTCATCGAAAGTGGTGTGAAACCAAGTCAAATCGAGGCCATCGGGATTACCAACCAGCGTGAAACAACTGTCGTCTGGGATAAGAAAACAGGGCTCCCTATCTATAATGCGATCGTTTGGCAATCACGTCAAACTGCTCCCCTGGCTGAACAACTAAAAAGCCAAGGTTATGTGGAAAAATTCCATGAAAAGACTGGTTTGATTATCGATGCTTACTTCTCAGCTACCAAGGTTCGTTGGATATTGGACCATGTAGAAGGCGCTCAAGAGCGAGCAGAAAAAGGAGAATTACTCTTTGGTACTATCGATACTTGGTTAGTTTGGAAATTGACTGACGGTGCAGCTCACGTGACCGACTACTCAAATGCAGCCCGTACCATGCTCTATAACATCAAGGATCTTAAATGGGATGATGAGATTTTAGAAATCCTCAACATTCCGAAGGCTATGCTTCCAGAAGTTCGTTCTAACTCTGAAATCTATGGCAAGACTGCTCCATTCCATTTCTACGGTGGGGAAGTGCCAATTTCAGGTATGGCTGGGGACCAACAGGCAGCCCTCTTTGGACAGTTGGCCTTTGAACCAGGTATGGTTAAAAATACCTACGGAACTGGTTCTTTCATCATCATGAACACTGGTGAAGAGATGCAGTTGTCTGAAAACAACCTTTTGACAACGATTGGTTATGGAATCAACGGTAAGGTTTACTATGCCTTGGAAGGTTCTATCTTTATCGCAGGAAGTGCCATTCAGTGGCTTCGTGATGGACTTCGCATGGTTGAAAATTCACCAGAGTCTGAAAAATATGCTCTTAATTCTCACAACAATGACGAAGTTTATGTCGTACCTGCCTTTACAGGTCTAGGGGCTCCATACTGGAACCAAAACGCTCGAGGCTCTGTCTTTGGCTTAACTCGTGGAACAAGCAAAGAAGACTTTATCAAGGCAACCTTGCAATCTATCGCTTATCAAGTACGTGACATCATTGACACCATGCAAGTGGATGCGCAGACAGCGATCCAAGTCTTGAAGGTAGATGGTGGTGCAGCCATGAACAACTTCCTCATGCAGTTCCAAGCTGACATCTTGGGAATTGATATCGCACGCGCTAAAAACTTGGAAACAACTGCCCTCGGTGCAGCCTTCCTAGCTGGTTTGGCAGTGGGTTATTGGAAGGACTTGGATGAGTTGAAACTCTTGAACGAGACAGGAGAACTCTTTGAGCCATCGATGAACGAATCGCGCAAGGAACAACTCTACAAGGGCTGGAAGAAAGCTGTGAAAGCAACGCAAGTCTTTGCGGAAATCGACGACTAATACTGTTTCTTGATGCAATGATCAGCTTAAGAATGAAACGACTCAGTTAGAAAGTGTGTAAATATGGAATTTTCAAAGAAAACACGTGAATTGTCAATTAAAAAAATGCAGGAACGTACCTTGGATCTCTTGATTATTGGTGGGGGGATTACAGGAGCTGGTGTAGCCTTGCAGGCGGCAGCCAGTGGTCTTGACACTGGTTTGATTGAAATGCAGGACTTCGCAGAAGGAACATCTAGCCGTTCAACAAAATTGGTCCACGGAGGTCTGCGTTACCTCAAACAATTTGACGTGGAAGTGGTATCAGATACAGTTTCTGAGCGCGCGGTGGTTCAACAAATCGCTCCACACATTCCAAAACCAGATCCAATGCTCTTGCCTGTTTTTGATGAGGATGGAGCGACCTTTAGTCTCTTCCGTCTCAAAGTAGCCATGGACTTGTACGACCTTTTGGCAGGTGTTAACAATACGCCAGCTGCTAACAAGGTCTTGAGCAAGGAAGAAGTCTTGGAACGCCAGCCAAACTTGAAGAAAGAAGGCTTGGTAGGAGGTGGGGTTTATCTTGACTTCCGTAATAACGATGCGCGTCTCGTGATTGAAAACATCAAACGTGCCAACCAAGACGGTGCCCTCATTGCCAACCATGTTAAGGCAGAAGGCTTCCTCTTTGACGAAAGCGGCAAGATTACAGGTGTTGTAGCTCGTGATTTGTTGACAGACCAAGTCTTTGAAATCAAGGCTCGCCTAGTTATTAACACAACTGGACCTTGGAGCGACAAGGTACGCAATTTGTCTAATAAGGGAACGCAATTCTCACAAATGCGTCCAACTAAGGGAGTTCACTTGGTAGTGGACTCAAGCAAGATCAAGGTTTCACAGCCAGTTTACTTTGACACAGGTTTGGGAGATGGTCGTATGGTCTTCGTTCTCCCACGTGAAAACAAGACCTACTTTGGTACAACCGATACAGACTACACAGGCGATTTGGAACATCCAAAAGTGACGCAGGAAGATGTAGATTATCTACTAGGTATTGTCAACAACCGCTTCCCAGAAGCAAACATTACCGTTGCTGATATTGAAAGCAGCTGGGCTGGTCTTCGTCCATTGATCGCAGGCAATAGCGCTTCTGACTACAATGGTGGAAATAACGGAACCATTAGCGATGAAAGCTTCAATAGCTTGATTGCGACTGTCGAGGCATATCTATCGAAAGAAAAAACGCGTGAAGATGTTGAATCTGCTGTCAGCAAGCTTGAAAGCAGCACATCTGAGAAACATTTGGATCCATCTGCAGTTTCTCGTGGTTCGAGCTTGGATCGTGATGATAATGGTCTTTTAACCCTTGCTGGTGGTAAAATCACAGACTACCGTAAGATGGCTGAAGGAGCTATGGAGCGCGTGGTTGACATCCTCAAAGCCGAATTTGACCGTAGCTTTAAACTGATCAACTCTAAGACTTATCCTGTTTCAGGTGGAGAATTGAACCCAGCAAATGTGGACTCAGAAATCGAAGCCTTTGCTCAACTTGGAGTGTCACGTGGTTTGGATAGCAAGGAAGCCCAGTATCTCGCAAATCTTTACGGTTCAAATGCACCGAAAGTCTTTGCCCTTGCTCACAGCTTGGAACAAGCGCCAGGACTCAGCTTGGCAGATACCTTGTCCCTTCACTATGCAATGCGCAATGAGTTGGCTCTGAGCCCAGTTGACTTCCTCCTTCGTCGTACCAACCACATGCTCTTTATGCGTGATAGTTTGGATAGCATCGTTGAGCCAGTTCTGGATGAAATGGGACGATTCTATGATTGGACCGAAGAAGAAAAAGCAGCCTACCGTGCGGATGTTGAAGCAGCTCTTGCTCAAAACGATTTGACAGAACTAAAAAATTAAAAAAGGAAAAGAGGTGGAGGGCAGCATTCCTTGTCGCCCACCCCTTCTTTTAAATGGAGACAAAGATATGATGAAAGAATTATTTGGAGAATTTTTGGGGACCTTAATCCTCATCCTCCTAGGAAATGGAGTTGTAGCAGGTGTGGTTCTTCCCAAAACCAAGAGCAACAATTCAGGATGGATTGTGATTACTATGGGATGGGGAATTGCTGTAGCCGTTGCAGCCTTTGTATCTGGCACGCTTAGTCCAGCCCACCTAAATCCAGCTGTGACGTTTGCTATGGCCTTAAAAGGAACGCTCTCTTGGGCTTCTGTTTTCCCTTATATCCTAGCCCAATTCGCAGGAGCGATGGTGGCTCAGATTTTGGTTTGGTTGCAATTCAAACCGCATTATGAGGCAGAAGAAAATGCAGACAATATCCTAGCAACCTTCAGTACTGGACCAGCAATCAAGAACACAGTATCGAACTTGATCAGCGAAATCCTTGGAACTTTTGTTTTGCTCTTGACAATCTTTGCCTTGGGACTCTATGACCTTCAAGCTGGTTTAGGGACCTTTGCAGTGGGGACCTTGATTGTCGGTATCGGTCTTTCACTAGGTGGGACAACGGGTTATGCCTTGAACCCAGCTCGTGACCTTGGACCTCGTATCATGCACAGCATCTTGCCAATTCCAAACAAGGGAGACGGGGACTGGTCTTATGCTTGGATTCCTGTTGTAGGACCTATTGTTGGTGCGGCCCTAGCAGTTCTCGTATTTTCACTTTTCTAAGATAAAAGAGTGATTGGCAACAGAGTTTGAGATGAAAATCTCAGGCTCTTTTTTGATGGGCAAAACATTAATATTTTAACTTATCTTAAAATAAGCTAAAACCAATTTTTAAGTTATGGTAAACAGTTGAAAAAAAGGTTGATAAAGTGGTAAAATGTTAGGAAGATAAGATGCTAACAATACATACTGATAGCTAATAGAAATAATATATTAATGGATAGCTTATGAAAAAACAACGAAATTTACATGTATTCTTAGGCCGGACGGCTCTATATTTTGTAATCTTACTTGGTTTGCTTTATTTTTTTAGTTACCTTGGTCAGAGCCAAGGCACCTTTATTTATAATGAGTTCTAGTTTAAAGGAGAAGAGGAACAGTGTCTAATAAACCGATAAAAGATATGATTGAAACGATTGAGCACTTTGCTCAAACGCAACCAACATATCCTGTCTACAATGTTTTAGGTCAAGAGCATACTTATGGTGATCTGAAGGCTGATTCAGATAGTTTAGCTGCAGCTATCGACCAACTAGGCTTGCCTGAGAAATCTCCAGTCGTCGTTTTTGGTGGTCAGGAATATGAGATGTTGGCTACCTTTGTAGCGCTAACTAAGTCAGGTCATGCCTATATCCCAATTGATAGCCATTCGGCCTTGGAAAGAGTTTCTGCTATCGTAGAAGTTGCAAAGCCAAGCTTGATTATTACTATCTCAGATTTTCCATTAGAGCAAACTAGCACACCGATGCTGAATTTAAAGCAAGTCCATGAAGCTTTTGCTCAAGCTTCCAGCTACGAGATGACCCATCCAGTCAAGGGAGATGACAACTACTACATCATCTTTACTTCTGGTACGACTGGTAAGCCTAAGGGAGTGCAGATCTCCCATGATAATCTCCTCAGCTTTACCAACTGGATGATTACAGATAAGGAATTTGCGACGCCAAGTCGTCCGCAAATGCTGGCTCAGCCCCCTTATTCTTTTGACCTATCTGTCATGTATTGGGCGCCAACCTTGGCACTGGGTGGCACGCTTTTCGCTCTTCCTTCAGCCATTACTCAGGACTTTAAGCAACTCTTTGCGATCATCTTTGCATTGCCAATCGCTATCTGGACCTCAACGCCTTCTTTTGCAGATATGGCCATGTTGTCAGAAGACTTTAACAGCGAGAAAATGCCTGGCATCACGCATTTCTACTTTGATGGTGAAGAATTGACGGTCAAAACTGCTCAAAAACTGCGCGAGCGATTCCCAGATGCTCGTATTATCAATGCCTATGGTCCAACAGAAGCGACAGTAGCTTTGTCAGCAGTTGCCGTCACTGATGAGATGTTGACGACTCTCAAACGCCTGCCAATCGGCTATACCAAGGCCGATTCTCCGACCTTTATCATTGATGAGGAAGGTAAGAAAGTTCCAAATGGTGAGCAAGGAGAAATCATTGTTTCAGGGCCAGCTGTTTCAAAAGGCTATATGAATAATCCTGAAAAAACGGCAGAAGCTTTCTTTGAGTTCGAAGGTCTTCCAGCCTACCACACAGGGGATGTAGGAACCATGACAGATGAGGGATTGCTTCTCTATGGTGGACGCATGGATTTCCAGATTAAGTTTAATGGTTATCGCATTGAGCTGGAAGATGTCTCTCAAAACCTCAACAAGTCTCGCTTTATCGAGTCGGCTGTTGCTG
>CAJPSM010000035.1 GCA_905373305.1 uncultured Streptococcus sp.
ATGTGACTTCACACGGTGATCATTTCCATTATTACAATGGTAAAGTTCCTTTTGATGCGATTTTCAGTGAAGAACTGTTGATGAAAGATGCCAATTATCAACTCAAAGACGCTGATATTGTCAATGAAATCAAAGGTGGCTACATTATCAAGGTGGATGGTAAGTATTATGTTTACCTTAAGGATGCGGCACATGCTGATAACGTTCGTACGAAGGACGAAATTGAACGCCAAAAACAAGGTCATACACACGATGCACCAACTTCTAACAGTGCAGTGACACTTGCACGATCACAAGGACGCTATATTACCGATGATGGCTACATCTTTAATCCATCTGATATTATAGAGGATACTGGTGATGCTTATATCGTTCCTCATGGTGGACATTACCACTACATTCCAAAGAGTTCCTTGTCTGCTAGCGAATTGGCAGCTGCTCAAGCCTATCTTTCTGGAACTAGAAAACAACCGAGTGTGACTGACTATCGTCCAAGCCAAAATGGAACCAGTCAAATCACTAATCCTGGTCAACAAACTGAAACACCTAGGAATCCAAAAGAGAGTCTTCAGAGTCTATTAGACAAGCTCTATGCTCTTCCAAGTAATCAACGTTATGCAGAATCGGATGGCTTGATTTTTGACCCAGCTAAGATTTCAAGCAGAACACCAAGTGGCGTAGCGATTCCGCATGGTAATCACTATCATTTCATTCCGTATACAAAGCTTTCTGCCTTGGAAGAAAAGATTGCACGTATGATTCCTCTTGCTAGCGACAGTGGGAAACCAGCACCTTTGGAAAGTCCAAGTAAGCCAGTAGAACATCCTGCTCAGCAAGATCATCATCATGACCAAGACGGTGACCATGGAAGTCAGGGAACCAGGCATAAAGATCATGACCATCATCATAGTGAAGAACATGATCATGGCTTTGCAGCTGAACGCGTTATCAGTGAGGATGAGCAAGGTTTTGTAGTTTCTCATGGAGATCACGCTCATTATTTCTTTAAGAAGGATTTGACTGAAGCTCAAATCAAAGCTGCCCAAAACCACTTGAAAGAAAATCATCAGTCTGAGCCTGTTCAACCACTTGCCAAGACTGTGGGAAGTTTCTCAAGAGATGCGAGCGATGAAGAAAAAATCAAGTATATCTCACAGACCTACGGAGTACCGCTAGAAGCGATTCGTATTTCAAATGGATTCTTTGTCTTTGGAAATCCAGATCAAGCCTATGATCCAACTCATATCCATCCCTATGCAGTACGAAAAGAACATGTTCGTATACCGCTGCAGACAGGTGATCCTGAACTTGATTTCTTAAATGAACTTTATACTACTGCCCTACGCGACAATGTGTCTCCTTATAGTTTGCAGGTTGAAAATGGTAGTTTTGTCATTCCACATGGTGATCACAATCACTACATTAAGGTTCAGACCAAGGGCTATGAGGTTGCTTTAAAGAACAAGATTCCCACCTTACAATCAAGCTATCAGCCTGGAGCTTTTGACGAGCAAACTGTTCTTTCTAAAGTTGGTCAACTGTTAGCAGATAGCAGAAGTCTCTACAAAGACCAACCTATCATGCAGAGACGGGTTGAACTTGCTTTGGGGCAATTTACCGAGAACATGAAAAAACTGGCGACCAACTCAACTGCTGGTTACCTAGCAGCCTTGGATCTCTTTGATAAGCAATATATCCATGTGGATCAAAGTGTGTCTCCAGTTGAAACATCACCTTTGGACAAGAAATATCAAGCCCTAGTAGACAAGATCAATACACTGGATACGGACGCTTATGGTTTATCTAAGAAGGATCTTTTGCTATATTTGCAGGATGCGAAGTTAGCACAAGATGAGACAGAGTTGGCCGCGATTGAAGCGAAACTGCAGGCCTTGCAAGATTTCCGAGATCGAACAGGGGTTACAACAGTAGAGTACATCAAGTATTTCTATGAACATGTATCTGATGGTCGTTTGAGAGAAGAACTTCGGAACCGTGTTGCCAAGTTGACATGGGAACTTTACCAGTCACAATCTTTCCTCAAAGCAACCGACTTGAACAAGCTATTCCCAACTATTTACCAAACTAAGCTAGAAGTAGAAGAAGCTCTCAAAGAAGAACCCGTTTCTACAAAAGCTGGTAAGACTATTCTAGATACGGAAAAAGTAGATAGTCAAACTGCTAAGACTGCCATCTATGAATTCTTAAAAGAACTCTACGGTGATTTTATGCCAGAAGAGCGGGTTAGCCATGTTAAGAAGGAAGAAGTGGATGCTCTTTTAACAAAAGCTGCTCAACTCCTAGCGCGTGTCAAAGAAGACGGGGTCAAACAATCCCTAGCTGAAGAAGCAGCTAATATCAAAGCGGCTACTGAAAAGGAAAATGCAGACCTTGACGAAGCTAAAACACAACTTGAGGATCTTTTAAATCGTATTGCAGCGACTATCCAACGAGAGAAAAAAGAAGCGGAACAAGATCCACAAACGGTGATCATCTACCAAAAACTCTATAATGTCTTGCTCTCTCTTCACAAGTACTTAGAGGATAACAAAGGAACCGATGCAGACTTTGAACGTGTTGATGCCCTATTTGATCAACTTGCAGCCAAAAGTAGTGATAAAGAAGGTCTCCTTGCTCTAGATAAAGAGATTATTAGCTTGAATCAAGAACTTCGTTCAAAATCAAGTGAAACTGCTAGTAAATCTAAGTCTGAGAAAGGCAGTGAAACAGTTGCTTCTCAAGCAAGCGAAAATCAAGAGAAAAGTGAGTCTGATCCAAGTACTCAACCAAACGACTAAAAAGAAAGGCGAAGTAGCTGAGCTACCTCGTCTTTTTTAGTCTTTATAAGATACAATGCCAATGATGGTATCCACTGCACGCTCCATAGTCTGAAGGCTGACGTATTCAAAACGTCCATGCATGTTTTCACCACCAGCAAAGATATTCGGAGTTGGGATACCCATAAAGGAAATCTTAGACCCATCTGTTCCACCACGGATTGGTTCGATAATTGGCGTGATACCTAAATCTTCCATAACAGCCTTAGCAATGGTAACAGGCGTCATGTCTTTTTCAATGATTTCCTTCATATTGTAGTACTGGTCTGTCAGAGTCAAGCTAACGCGATCATTCCCAAGCTCTTGATTCATCTTATCAGCAATAGACTGCATAGCTGCTTTACGAGCTTCAAAGGAATCCTTTTCAAAGTCACGAATGATGTAGCTTGCACGCGCCTCCTCAACGCTACCTGACACATCCATAAGATGATAGAAACCTTGATAACCGTCTGTCAATTCAGGTCGGTCATTCTCTGGAAGTTGATTATGAAAATCAATCGCTAGCTGAAGGGCATTGACCATCTGACCTTTAGCAGTACCAGGATGAACATTGCGCCCTTGGAAATGGAGTTCAGCAGCTGCTGCTGAGAAAGTCTCGTACTGAAGTTCTCCTAGCGGACCACCATCAACAGTATAAGCAAAGTCCACATCAAAATCAGCTGCGTCAAATTTATTGGCACCGACACCGATTTCTTCATCTGGTCCAAAACCAACACGAATTTCACAATGCTTGATTTCAGGATGAGCAGTCAAGTATTCGATAGCGGTCATAATCTCAGCAATACCTGATTTGTCATCAGCGCCCAGCAAGGTCGTGCCATCTGTTGTGATAAGCGTTTGACCTAGATATTTTTCAAGACTCTTGAAGTCAGCAGGATCTAGTTTAAAACCAGAAGTACCTAAGTCGATGACTCCACCATCATAGTTTTCGATAACTTGCGGATTCACTCCATCTGCATTAAAATCAGCAGTATCCATGTGAGATATAAAGCCAATCTTACGGGTCAAACTTGGATCATTGGCAGGCAGTGTTCCGATAGCAAAACCATTTGGTAAGTAGTAGACGTTTTGTAGACCAACACGTTTCATTTCAGGAATAAGAACGTTGGTCGCAAAATCTACCTGACTTTGCGTACTTGGAGTAGTAGTAGAGTGTTCATCAGAGCGCGTGTTGACCTTAACGTAGGTTAAGAAACGGTCCAAGAGATTTGGATAAGTCATAAAAACTCCTTTTGAATTTATTTTTTCCATTGTATCATAGAAAGAAGAGAAAAACAAAAGATTGTGAATGTCGCTATGTTAGCGTTTACTTATTAGTGAATTCATGATAAAATAAACTTGATAAAAATATCACAAGGAAGCAGTTATGAAAAAAGCAATTTTAATGATGACTTTTGGTTCGCCAGAAGAGATTACCTTTGAAGGTGTGGCTGATTTTTTCACAAATATTCGTCGTGGAGTGAGACCTCAAGACCACGAGATTCAAACTCTCTATGATAATTATATACGAATTGGTGGCACTCCTCTGCAAAAAATTACCCGTGAAGAGGTTGCCTTGGTAGAAGCTAGGCTGGGGAATGAGTATAGTGTTTATTTTGCTAATAAGTTTTCTAGACCCTTTATCCCAGATGTGATTGGTCAGATGGAAGCAGACGGAATTGAGCAGTGTATTTGTTTGATTTTGGAGCCCCATTATTCTTTTTACTCTGTTATGGGCTATGAGAAATTTTTAGAAAGCAAGCAAATTCAATTTTTAGTTATTAAGGACTGGTATCAAGAAGAAGCGCTCTTAAACTATTGGGCAGATGAAATTGCTAAGATTTTAAAAGAAGAAGTGAAGCAAGATAGCTTTAAAGTCATCTTTTCAGCCCATAGTGTTCCAATTTTTGCTTTGGATTTTGGTGACCCATATATCGACCAAATTTTTGAAAATAGCAAGTTAGTTGCTGCAAAACTGAGTTTGAGTTCCGAGCAATATACCAACACTTGGCAGAGTGAGAGTGATATCGGGATTCCATGGATTAAGCCAGATGTATTAGAATATCTCAGAGAACAGTCAGAACATCCAGATCATTATATTTTTGTACCTATTAGTTTTATCAGTGAGCACATTGAAGTCTTGTTTGATAATGATGTGGAATGTTATGAGTTATGTCAGGAATTGGGGGTGCATTACCATCGTTCACCAATGCCAAATACGGATTCTCGTTTGATTGATGCCTTGGTTAATACAGTTAGAGCTAATGAACATCAAGAATTTAAGGAATTTCTCCCAGAAGAAGAAACTTTTGATGAGTTAACGCCTTCAGTAACTACCAAGGACATCATGAAAGAGACAGACGACCTTCAGATGCCTGAATTTGTGAAAAAATTGATTGAGAAAAAAGGTCGGGAGAATGTCAAGATGCCATATCTTATCAAAAAAATGCTTGAGAAAGCAGGCAAGTTACCAAAAGAGTAAAGAAAAAAGGATTTAGCTTTGTGCTAGATCCTTTTAATCGATTATTTTTTCTCAAGAAGAGCTTTGATTTCTTGAAGGACTTCAAGTTCAGTTGGTTTTTTCTCTTCTTCTTTTTCCTCTTCTTTCTTAGTAAGACTTTGAGCTTTTTCCATACCTTTAATAACGAAGAAAAGAACAGTACCAACTACAAGGAAGTTGATAACAGCACTCAAGAAGTTACCGTACGCAACACCATTCCATGAAAGTTCAGCAATACGTTCGATTTTTGCTGCTTTCAAAGCAGGATTCAATAGAAGTGGAGTGATGATATCGTTAACGAATGAAGTAACGATAGCACCAAAAGCAGAGGCAATGATCACACCGACAGCGAGGTCAACAACATTACCACGAAGCAAAAATGCTTTAAGATCCTTTAACATTTTCATAAATTCCTTTCAAAAATTCTTATTGATTATATCCCAAATAGTGAAATAATGCAACTCTGATGCTCTACTAACCCATTATTTTGTTTTAAAAATATAGACTTTACTAAAAATATAGTTAAGAATGATAATCAAAACCTGCGCAATTATCGTTTCGATGGCATTAACCTGATCTAGTTGATCGTTGACAAATTGCCCGATAATATCAGGATAAGATGTAACGAAGATATAAGTTAAAAGAACGTCAAGACCAAGTGTAGACAGACGTGCTAAGAAAAATTTAGCCAGACGGATTGCCCAATTCTTTCTCTCTTGTTTAAAAACGATGGTATCATTTGTAACAAAAGCAAAGAGGATACCGATAATATTTGCCAGTGCAGTTGCTAGGATTTCCTGATGACTGATATGGTAGATAGCTAAACGTGATAGGATAGACACTAAAGTAGTAGCACCACCGAAAAATAAGTAGGAGAGAATCTCGTTATCAAAGAAAGCTTTTATTTGATTTTTCATAATTTTAGTATAGCATAAAGTCATATATTGTGCTATACTAGTAAGGTTGATTCAATCAACCCTTGGTGCTTAGCTTCTTTCACCAAGCATATTTCACGCGGGAAACCGCCAAAGGAGAAAACATGAAAAATTTAACTGTTCGTGACATGGCAGATATTGCTATCGTTGCTGCTATCTATGTGGTTTTGACCATTACCCCACCGCTAAATGCTATTAGCTACGGTGCTTACCAGTTCCGTATCTCTGAGATGATGAATTTTCTAGCCTTTTACAATCCTAAATATATCATTGGTGTGACGATTGGTTGTATGATTGCTAATTTCTTTAGTTTTGGTGTGATTGATGTCTTTGTTGGAGGGGGATCTACCCTAGTCTTTTTAAGTTTAGGTGTCTGGCTCTTTAGTAAGTACAAGAAGGACTTTTTGTTCAATGGTTTGATTCGAAAAGATCATTTCTTCTTTTCAATCCTATTCTCTATTTCAATGATTACCATTGCAGCAGAACTTCATATCGTTGCTGAAGCTCCATTCTTCTTCACTTGGTTCTCTACAGGAGTTGGAGAGTTTGCATCACTTATCGTAGGTGCAATCCTAATCGGAAAACTGGGACAGCGAATCGACCTCACAAAATAAGAAGTTTATAAGCTAGATTCTTGCCAAATCTAGCTTTTTTCATTCCATAAAATTAAAAGAGAGCGCTTGACAAGAACATAGAACTATAGTATACTTTTTAGGTAAGCTGATTTAGCTCAGTTGGCAGAGCGCATCCATGGTAAGGATGAGGTCGCCGGTTCAATCCCGGCAATTAGCATGAATGAAACGAAATAACCTTGGGCAACCAAGGTTTTTCTTATAGACCTGTGTAAATGAAGCCAAAGAGTTTTGGCTGTTGACAAAAGTGACTCTCTTTAGTAGAATAGTAGGTGCGATGAGTCGATAGGTAGTCTTCGGACTACTATTGAGCATAAGGAGGTCATAACGCAGGAGCGGACCTTGATGAGTTGTGTGAACCTGCTCATCACATGAAGATGCCTCTTAGTCCCTAGTCAATGGCTAGGGATTTTTAATTTTCAGAAAATAGAAGCCAAAAATGCTTTTCAATTTTTAGAAAAAGTAGTATAATGTTCCTATTATAGAAATTTTTAGAAAATTCCGAAAGAGGTTATTTATGGGATATACAGTTGCTGTAGTCGGCGCGACAGGTGCTGTCGGAGCTCAGATGATAAAAATGTTGGAAGAATCAACACTTCCTATCGAAAAAATTCGTTACCTTGCTTCAGCACGTTCAGCAGGTAAGACTTTGAAATTTAAAGATCAAGATATTACGATTGAGGAAACGACTGAGACAGCTTTTGAAGGTGTTGATATTGCTCTCTTTTCAGCAGGTGGTTCTACATCAGCTAAGTATGCACCATACGCCGTTAAAGCTGGAGCGGTAGTGGTGGATAATACATCTTATTTCCGCCAAAATCCAGATGTGCCTTTGGTGGTTCCAGAGGTCAATGCTCATGCACTTGATGCTCACAATGGGATTATTGCCTGCCCTAACTGTTCAACTATCCAAATGATGGTGGCTCTTGAACCTGTTCGTCAAAAATGGGGCTTGGATCGTATCATTGTTTCAACTTATCAAGCGGTTTCTGGTGCAGGTATGGGAGCGATTCTTGAAACACAGCGTGAACTTCGTGAAGTCTTGAATGATGGTGTAAACCCACGTGATTTACATGCGAAAATCTTGCCTTCAGGTGGTGACAAAAAACACTATCCTATTGCCTTTAACGCTCTTCCACAAATCGATGTCTTCACTGACAATGATTACACTTACGAAGAGATGAAGATGACCAAGGAAACCAAGAAAATCATGGAAGATGATAGCATTGCAGTGTCTGCAACATGTGTGCGTATTCCAGTCTTGTCTGCTCACTCTGAGTCTGTTTACATCGAAACAAAAGAAGTGGCTCCAATCGAAGAAGTGAAAGCAGCCATTGCAGCCTTCCCAGGTGCAGTTCTGGAGGATGACGTAGCGCACCAAATCTACCCTCAAGCTATCAATGCAGTAGGTTCACGTGATACCTTTGTTGGTCGTATCCGTAAGGACTTGGATGCTGAAAAAGGAATTCACATGTGGGTTGTTTCAGATAACCTTCTTAAAGGTGCAGCTTGGAACTCAGTACAGATCGCAGAAACGCTTCATGAACGTGGCTTGGTTCGTCCAACAGCTGAGCTGAAATTTGAATTGAAATAATGGTTTAGGAGTTCGAATGAACTCCTTCTTTGAAATAGAGAGGTGTTTCTCATGTCTTACCAAGATCTAAAAGAGTGTAAAATTATCACTGCCTTCATCACCCCTTTCCATGCAGATGGTTCTATCAACTTTGATGCCATTCCATCCTTAATTGAGCATTTGTTGGCCCACCATACAGATGGTATTTTGCTAGCTGGAACTACAGCTGAAAGTCCGACTTTGACTCACGATGAAGAGTTGGAGATTTTTACTGCTGTACAAAAAGTGGTCAATGGACGGGTTCCTTTGATTGCGGGTGTGGGTACCAATGATACGCGAGACTCTATCGAGTTTGTCAAAGAAGTAGCAGAATTTGGTGGTTTTGCAGCTGGACTTGCTATTGTTCCTTACTATAACAAACCTTCTCAAGAAGGAATGTATCAGCACTTTAAGGCTATTGCAGATGCTTCTGACCTACCAATTATTATCTATAACATTCCAGGTCGTGTGGTTGTCGAATTGACTCCAGAAACCTTGCTTCGCTTGGCTGACCATCCTAATATCATCGGTGTTAAAGAATGTACTAGCTTGGCAAATATGGCTTATTTGATTGAACATAAGCCAGAAGAGTTTTTGATTTATACTGGTGAGGATGGAGATGCTTTCCATGCCATGAACCTTGGTGCTGACGGGGTTATTTCTGTTGCATCTCATACAAATGGGGATGAAATGCACGAGATGTTTACTGCCATTGCCGATAGTGATATGAAGAAGGCTGCAGCTATTCAGCGTAAATTCATTCCTAAGGTCAATGCGCTCTTCTCTTATCCAAGTCCTGCACCAGTTAAGGCAGTTCTGAACTACATGGGATTTGCAGCTGGTCCAACTCGTTTACCTCTTGTTCCAGCACCAGAGGAAGATGCCAAACGAATTATCAAGGTTGTTGTAGATGGCGACTACGAAGCGACAAAAGCTACTGTAACAGGTGTCTTAAGACCAGATTACTAACGAATAGAAAATCCATGATCCTTAGATCATGGATTTTTCTTATTTTCCTAAACAGAATTGACTAAAAAGTTGAGTGATGAGTTCATCTGGAGCAGCATCACCTGTGATTTCACCGAGAATTTCCCAAGTACGAGTCAAGTCAACTTGAAGCAAATCAACTGGCATTCCTAATTCAAGGCCTTCATTAACTGCTTGTAGGCTTTCAACTGCTTTTTCAATCAAGGAAATGTGACGGGCATTAGATAGGTAAGTAGCATCTTGCTCAACCAAACCAGCATTTTCAAAGAAGAGGTCGTTGATGCGTTCTTCAATTTTATCGATATTTTGGTTTTTAAGAACTGAAATACGGATAACATCTTCTGGAAGTTCCGAAGTTTCAATCGCTTCAGGCAGGTCAGTTTTGTTAAGAAGAATAATGCGGTTGGTATCCTGGCTGATTTCAAGAAGCTGTCTGTCTTGGGCGGTCAGTGGTTCACTGGCATTTAGCACTAGAAGAACCAAGTCAGCTTCCTTAAGAGCTTTTTTCGAACGCTCAACACCGATTTGTTCGACGATATCATCCGTGTCACGAATACCAGCTGTATCAATCAATTTAAGAGGAACACCGTTGATATTGACGTATTCTTCGATGACATCTCGTGTAGTACCAGCGATATCTGTTACGATAGCCTTATCTTCACGCAAGAGATTGTTGAGAAGGCTAGATTTTCCAACGTTGGGACGACCGATGATGGCTGTGGAAATTCCTTCGCGAAGGATTTTACCGCGACGGGCTGTTCGAAGGAGATTGGTTAGCAATTGTTCAAACTCCATTGTCTTCTCTCGGACAACTGCAGTAGTAGCTTCCTCAACATCGTCATACTCAGGATAGTCGATATTGACCTCAACTTGGGCAAGTGTATTGAGGATTTCTTGGCGAGTATTGTTAATGAGATCAGAAAGGGAACCATCGAGTTGTTTGACTGCAATATTCATAGCTTTGTCTGTTTTGGCACGGATGATGTCCATCACCGCCTCAGCCTGTGTCAAGTCCACACGACCGTTTAGAAAGGCACGTTTGGTAAACTCACCAGGCTCAGCCAACCGAGCTCCTTCGCGTATAGCTAGCTGGAGAATTTCATTGGTCACTGCGATCCCACCGTGGGTATTAATCTCGATAATATCCTCGCGAGTGAAGGTCTTTGGAGACTTCATAGCCCCAACCATGACCTCGTCCATGACCTTACCAGTCAAAGGATCGATAATATGCCCGTAGTTAAGAGTGTGGCTAACAACCTTACTCAAGTCTTTTCCTTTAAAAATTTTTTGCGCAATGGCAAAGCTATCTGTTCCGCTCAGGCGGACAATACCAATAGCCCCCTCACCTAGTGGAGTGGAGATAGCAGCGATGGTATCAAATTCACGTGTAATCATACTAATTCCTTTTGTATTTCTTTTCTTAGGATATGTATCCAAGCATCTCTTCAAATTGTAACAAATTTAAACCATTTCTTCAATGGAGGCTACTTGGAGATTGAAAAAGCCTAAGCAATTCTGCTTAAGCTAGCTTATTTGGTGCGCATTTCTCCCTGAGGGAAATAAGTTCCTTCTGGCATGTCGTTGATAATGACATGAACGGCTGATTGAGGTGCTCCAGTATTACGAACAACAGCTTCCGTTACTTCCTTAGCCAGAGCTTTCTTTTGCTCGAGCGTGCGTCCTTCAAATAAATCGATGCGTACAAATGGCATAATAGTTTCCTCCACTAGTTTTTGATTTCTTCTATTTTACCACATTTTGCCATTTAAAGCTTCAGAAAATTATGATATACTAGAATGTAGCAAAAATTTAGAAATGGACGTGAAATAGAAGCATGGCACAGTTGTATTATCGTTATGGGACCATGAACTCTGGTAAGACGATTGAGATTTTAAAAGTGGCCTATAACTACGAGGAGCAAGGAAAAGGAGTTGTGATTATGACTTCTGCTCTGGATACGCGTGACGGTGTTGGCTATGTATCTAGTCGGATTGGTATGAAACGCCCAGCCATTGCGATTGAGGAGACGACGGATATCTTTGGCTATATCCGAGACCTACCTGAAAAACCTTACTGTGTGCTGGTTGATGAGGCCCAGTTTCTCAAACGTCATCATGTTTATGACCTAGCTCGTATTGTTGATGAGTTAGACATCCCTGTAATGGCATTTGGTTTGAAAAATGACTTTCGGAATGAATTGTTTGAAGGTTCCAAATATCTCTTGCTTTTAGCAGACAAGATTGACGAAATCAAGACCATTTGTCAGTATTGCAAGAAAAAGG
>CAJPSM010000036.1 GCA_905373305.1 uncultured Streptococcus sp.
CTTCTGCTATCTGATAGAGCAAGTGGGATAGTTCTTGGTAATCTTCTTTTAAACATGAAAGATGGGCTTGGCCAAATAGAGATGCCAATTCCTCTTTTAATCTTGCCCCTTCTGGATCATACGCTTTTAAGAATTTACTGAGATAGAGATTTCGAACAGCTGCAAGTTTAAAGCTGAAATACTGATGCAATTGTTTTTGCTCCGTATTTAAGCCGCTTTCAGCAACTGCTTTTGCATAACATTCCAATACAGCGTTTTGACCATTCAGATATCGGGTCTTTATAATCTTTTCTGTTTCCTGATAGATTTCAGTCTGACTAGGACTCTTGACCTTCTTAAAATTTCCCCACATGGAGTATGCTCCGCGCTTATAGTCAATAGCCTCTGCCTTCCAGGCTTCTAAGATGTCATTAAAAGCAACCTTCATACACGCAAAACCAGCTGGATCATGCAAATAAAGGTACTGATCATCAATGCCATACACGGTTACAAAATGGTCCACACCATAAAGGATTGTGTGATTGGGATTGTAGGTCAGATGGCCCATATCAAGAGGTCCCAGTACGACAGGTCCATTGGACAGAAAGGTTTCCAATTTTCTTTTAATTTCTTCCAAATCAACTTCTGCTCCATCTTTTAGATAGAAATCCTCATAGTCAAATCCAAGTATTTTTAAAGAATGAGAAATAGAAATATCTGGCATTCCATTATCAAAAAATACTAGAGGGTGCTGGTCATCTTTTTTTACGATACTAGCGCCATTTCCCATCGCCATGATTGCCTCTAGAAAGTCTGCTTTAAAGTCATAGCCATAGCCATCCAGTGCCATTGCCAATGAATAGCTATAGCAAAGCGACACATCTCCAAAATACATCTGCATATTCATGCCTCCTTATCTTCTATGGGACTATTATACCGAGAAAACTATTCTCATGCCCCATAAAATCCAAACAAAAAATATGGTATGTTTAATTTACGGACATGAATGTCAACAATTAAAAACTCTGTAGAGATTCTTTCTACAGAGTTCGATTTGCATCTTTATAAAAAATCAGAAAATTATCTAGCCCTTGATCACTGGTATCCAGAGTTCCATTTGATAGTCTGGCGAGGACATGTCTCCCTCGGTGTAAACTTCAAAGTCTGGTGCTCCTGAGTGGCGATAACCTGTTTCTGGGAAGAAGACTTCCAAGACATATTTCCAAGCATGGTGGATGCTGGCAGGTATAGCCCCCTTGACTGGTACGATGGCATATTCAGCTGCTGGGATTTCCTTGATAGAAAGGCCTAGGGCTTCTGCTTTCGCTTTATCCGTCACATCATAAGCCGCCATGTAGTTAATGATTTCACCCTCTTTGACATCAGAGCAGAGGCCAAAGGATTGGCCACTGCCCAGACTTTCTAGGCTTTCAAAGCTGTGATTTGCATAGAGCTGCTCCCATGCAGACGGGCACTGACTATTGTCAATCGCTTCTAATAGGACGCCTGCCACGGTAAAAGCAGGTTTCTTTTGAATCTTGATATCCATGTTCTTTCCTCCTGTGATTTTTAAGGATAATTGAAGTCTAGGAAAGACCCGATAAGGTTTTCCATTTCGAACTTCTGAGGGCGTTGCCCTATGGAATTTCTTGAAGGCTGAACTAAAAGCATCCGCAGAGTCATAGCCGTATTTCAGTGCTATATCGATGACTTTCTCAGAGCCTTCCCGCAAGTCTGTCACAGCCTCTGACAACCTGCGATTGCGCAAGTATTCTGCCAAGGTCATATCTGCTAGGATAGAAAAGAGCCTGCTAAAGAGAGGGTAAGAATAGCCCGATAGCTGCTGAAATCTTTTCATATCCACTTCTCCAGTCAGTTGCTGCTCCAAATAATCCATGGTTTGATTGAATTGATGCATCATATTCTTTTCTTCTTACCTCCACAAAATACAAAGACCGTTAAAAGCAAAGTGAAAATAGGAAAATTAACGCTGGAGCTTCTGATCCTAGGAAATTTTGTCTTTTTTGCATAGCTTTTAGGCCGTGTTCAATTCTATCTATATATTCTAACAGATATTAGATACTTCCACCCTAGAATCTTTGTACAAGATTTAAAGGTGTAAATTCTATAACTTATCTTTTAATTTCTCAACAAAGAGATAAGCTGCTGGGCAGGTCAAAGTATTCTTAATCGTCAAATGGTTGATTTGATGAATCTTTTTCCGATCTGTATGAGGGAACTCGCGACAGGCCTTGGGACGAACGTCGTAGATTGAGCAGAGATTGTCTCCTCCTAGAAAGGGGCAAGGCATGGATTTGAAAACCTTGTCCCCATCTTCATCTACCTGAAGGAATTCCGCTTCAAAAGCTGGTAATTTCATCTTAAAGTACTTAGCAATACGGGTAATATCGGCTTCCTTAAAATCAGGCCCCAATGTCTTGCAACAGTTAGCGCAGGCAGTACAATCAATCTCAGCAAAAACTTCTTCGTGAATCTCTTGAGCTATCTTATCTAAGTTTTTAGGAGGTTTTTTCTTTAGATTTGCTAAAACTTTGCGGTGCTCCTTCTGTTTTTGCAAGGCTAGCTGGTGGTAATACTCAATATCAATTTCTTTAGACATAGTTTCTTTCTAATACAAGTGTTTTTGTTTATTATACCATAAACCCTGCCCTCTTTTTGCCCCCTGAACAGAAAAAAAGCCTCTCGGATAAAATCCGAGGGGCTTCAAACCTTGTTCATCAAGAGACAAACTTTTAAATTTCAAGGTTCGGGATAAAATAGTTCACTGAACTAGATTATTTTTTAAGGTTGTAGAATGATTTCAATCCACGGTATTCAGCTACTTCACCAAGTTGGTCTTCGATACGAAGCAATTGGTTGTATTTAGCAATACGGTCTGTACGTGAAAGTGAACCAGTCTTGATTTGTCCTGCGTTAGTTGCAACTGCGATGTCAGCGATTGTTGAATCTTCAGTTTCACCTGAACGGTGTGATACAACTGCAGTGTAACCAGCTTCTTTAGCCATTTCAATCGCTTCAAAAGTTTCAGTAAGAGTACCGATTTGGTTAACTTTGATAAGGATTGAGTTAGCAGCACCTTCTGCAATACCTTTTTCAAGGTAAGAAGTGTTTGTTACGAAGAAGTCGTCACCAACCAATTGAACTTTACCACCAAGACGTTCAGTAAGAGCTTTCCAACCGTCCCAGTCGTTTTCGTCCATACCATCTTCGATAGTGATGATTGGGTATTTGTTTACCAATTCTTCGAGGTAATCGATTTGTTCTGCAGCAGTACGTACAGCAGCTCCTTCACCTTCGAATTTAGTGTAGTCGTAAACTTTACGTTCTTTATCGTAGAATTCTGATGATGCACAGTCAAATCCGATAAATACATCTTTACCTGGAACATAACCAGCAGCTTCGATAGCAGCAAGGATAGTTTCAACACCGTCTTCAGTTCCTTCAAAACGAGGAGCAAATCCACCTTCGTCACCTACGGCAGTTTCCAAACCACGAGATTTAAGGATTTTCTTAAGAGCGTGGAAGATTTCAGCACCCCAACGAAGAGCTTCTTTGAATGATGGTGCACCAGCAGGTACGATCATGAATTCTTGGAAAGCGATTGGAGCGTCAGAGTGAGAACCACCGTTGATGATGTTCATCATTGGAGTTGGAAGAACTTTAGTGTTGAATCCACCAAGGTAGCTGTAAAGAGGGATTTCAAGGTAGTCAGCAGCAGCACGAGCTACAGCGATAGACACACCAAGGATTGCGTTTGCACCCAATTTACCTTTGTTAGGAGTACCGTCAAGAGCGATCATAGCACGGTCGATAGCTTGTTGATCACGTACATCGTAGCCGATAATTGCTTCAGCAATGATGTTGTTTACGTTGTCAACAGCCTTTTGTGTACCAAGACCACCGTAACGAGATTTGTCACCGTCGCGAAGTTCAACTGCTTCGTGTTCACCAGTAGAAGCTCCTGATGGAACCATACCACGTCCGAAAGCACCTGATTCAGTATAAACTTCTACTTCAAGTGTTGGGTTACCGCGTGAGTCTAGGACTTCGCGAGCGTAAACATCAGTAATAATTGACATTTTTTACTCTCCTTTGAGTTAAATTTTTTACACCTCTATGATACCTTAAAAATAAGCGTTTTTCAAGAAAAAACGTTATCTTTGTGCAAATTTTCCTTAACTTTATAAAGTAATCGCTTTCTTTCGTCTGTTTTCTTTTGTTTTTTGTGATATACTAATTTTATGACAGATTTATCAAAACAACTATTAGAAAAAGCTCATGGCGGGCCAAAATTAAACCCGGATGAGCAACGTCGCTTTCTTGGGACTTTCGAGGAGAGGGTTCTGGGCTATGCGGATGTTGAAACAGCCAATAGTCTTCAGCTACAAAAGGGATTTTTAACGATTTTGGAAAATTTTCAAGAAAAGACAGAGACTCTTTTTGTGAAGATTTCGCCAAATATTGAGTTTGACAAACAAGTATTCTACTTAAAAGAAGCTAAGAAAACCAATAGTCAAGCTACGATTGTATCAGAGGATCACGCTTCTTCTCCTTTAGGCTTAGTTATCCATTCGAACGAACCTGTTCAAGTGGATGAGAAGGATCTTCGACTGGCTTTTCCAAGCTTCTGGGAGGTTAAACAGGATGAGCCAGTTAAAAAATCCATTTGGAAAAAATGGTTCGGCTAATCCTTCCTCAACTGCAATAAACGACCAATATTTGCTGCCGTGTGCTCCAAATAGAGGCTTGCTTTTTTCAGACTGTCTTCTAAAGGTTCGCTTTTCTCAAGGATAGAGAACGCAGCTTGTATATTTTCAAAGGGTAGGGGAGGCAAATCCTCAGAAAGACTACCGCAAATAGCGATAACAGGAACTCCTTCAGGAGTTCTTTTTGCTACACCGATAGGAGCTTTCCCTGCAAAACTTTGACTGTCAAGTCTACCTTCTCCAACGATAACTAAGTCAGCGTCTTCAACTTTCTTGTCAAAGTCTACCAAATCTAAACAAGTGTTAATCCCAGATACGATACTGGCCTGTGCAAAGGCGCAGAGTCCAGCAGCAATGCCCCCACCAGCTCCTGCTCCTTTAAGAGATAGGGTTGATGGTGAAAATTTTTCATAGAACCGCTGTATAGCCAAATCTACTGTCTCAAACAAAGCAGGATCCAAGCCCTTTTGTTTTCCAAATGTATAGGTCGCTCCTTGAAGACCACATAAAGGGCTCTCAACATCTGCTAGAATGCGAATCTTCACATCTTCTGGAATCCTGTATAGGTCATCTTTGGAAACTGACTCAAACTCAAGTAAAGTCTGACTGCAAGCTGGTAGTTCGTTTCCATTCTTATCATAAAAGCGATAACCCAGACCAGCTGCAATACCAATTCCACCATCATTACTTGCCGTACCGCCAACACCGATATAGATTTCCTTCATTCCAAGATCAATGAGGTGGCGAATCAACTCTCCAATACCTCTGGTTTGGATGCGAAGAGGATTTCGTTTCTCCTGCGGAATCTTCTCTAAACCAACCAAGTCAGCAACTTCAAAGAGTGCTAGTTCCCCTTTTTGAAAATAGCGCATTGCTTCTTTTTGACCAAAAGGTCCCGTCACCTCTTGCCATTTTTCTTCGAGGTCAAGAGAATGTCGAATCGCATCTACAGTTCCTTCGCCTCCATCACCAACTGGGCAAAGAGAACAAACTACACCAGGAATTGCTTTCTCGAAACCTCTTTTTATAGCTTTGGCGACCTGTTCTGCAACCAAACTTTCTTTAAAAGAGTCAGGTGCTATAACAATTTTCATATTTTCCTCTCATTCTAAGAAATCAATCAAAGGAAGAACTTCTAAGAAATTCCTTTTATCTACATGGCAAGCTATCTCTGCTTTTACGACATCTTTGGCACAAAAGGCTATAGCGTGACCTACTGACTTTAACATCAAGAGGTCATTAGCTCCATCACCGATGGCAATCGTTCTTTCTTTGGGAAGTTCTAATTCCTTTCTCCATCTCTCAAGAGTAGCTTTTTTTACTTGACCTGTCACAATTTCACCAACTAGTTGACCTGTTAAAAAGCCGTCTTTGACTTCCAACTGGTTAGCAGAGAAATAGGAGATACCAAGTGATTTTGCTAGTCTCTCAACGATTGGTGTGAATCCACCAGACACTAGACCAACTAGGATACCATTCTTTTGGAGAATAGAGATAAATTCCTGAGCATTTTGGGAAAGATGGATGGATTTAAAGACTGTATTAAAGACCGAAATTGGAAGACCTTTTAACAAAGCGACTCTTTCTCGTAAGCTCGTTTCAAAGTCCAGTTCACCTTGCATTGCCTGACTCGTAATCTGTGAAATTTCCTCTTCGCAACCTGCCTCTTTTCCTAAAAGGTCAATCACTTCTTCTGCTATTAAGGTGCCATCAACATCCATGACACACAGGCCTTTTACTTGGGTCATTACTGCTCCTTTTCTCTAAACAGCCCAAAAATCGTATGAAAGAATCATACGATTTTATCTATTAGTTGACTAGACTATGGTACAAGTCAAGATAAGACTTGCAAGCTGTATCCCATGAGAAATCACATTCCATAGCTTGTTTTTGTAGATTTCTCCAAACATCTGGCTGATACTTATAAACATCCAAGGCTGTTTGGAAACTCCAGTTAAGCCAGTATGGCGTTAAATTGTTAAAGCTAAATCCGGTACCAGTTCCTTCGATTGGATTATAGGATTGAACAGTATCACGCAATCCACCTACTTCATGAACCAATGGTAGAGTTCCATAGCGCATAGCCATCATTTGAGATAAGCCACATGGTTCAAAACGACTCGGCATGAGGAAGAGGTCACAAGCTGCGTAAATTTCTTGAGCAAGTTTGACATCAAAAGTGATATTTGCTGATAGCTTATCTGGATAGACTTGAGCAAACCAAGAGAAGGAATGTTCAAAAGCCGGATCACCTGTTCCTAAAAGAACGATTTGAACGTCTTCTTGCAAGAAACGGTGCAAGCTTTCTACGACAACATCAAAACCTTTTTGGCGTGTCAAACGAGAGACAATCCCAACTAGCGGAACATCAGCTCGCACTGGTAGACCGACTCTCTCCTGCAATTTTGCCTTATTCTGCGCCTTTCCAGACAAATCTTCCTTATCAAAATGATAGTCTAAAAGCGGGTCTGTTTGAGGATTATAAAGATCTGCGTCAATACCATTAACAATACCTGAAACTTTGCCTGACTCCATGCGAAGAATCTGATCCAAACCACAACCAAACTGACTGGTCATAATCTCATGCGCATAGCTAGGAGAAACGGTTGAGACACGATCCGCGTACAGAATACCTGCTTTCATCCAGTTGAGACAATCATTCCAGCGAAGAGTACCATCAGCGTAGCGTTCAAAACCAACTCCAAACAAATCCCACAACATTCCTTCAGAAAACTGACCTTGGAATTCCAAATTATGAATAGTTAAAACGGTTCTGATTCCTTGATATGCCTGAATCCAATGGTATTTTTCTTTTAACAAAAATGGAATCATGGCCGTATGGTAATCATGGACATGGAGAATATCTGGAATGAAATCAATTCGCTCCATGGCTTCAAGAGCAGCCAGTTGGAAGAAGGCAAAACGTTCACCATCATCGAAATCTCCGTAAACATGACCTCGGAAGAAATACGTTTGATTGTCTACGAAGTAGAAGGTAACACCATTCAAAACGGTCTTCTTAATACCACAGTACTGTCTACGCCAGCCTACACTCACTTCAAAGTGAAGAACATCCTCAATCTGGTCGCCGAACTTAGCCTCTACCATGTCATAGTAAGGTAAGACAACCGCAACTTCGTGCCCTGCCTTTACCAGTGATTTTGGAAGAGCGCCAATGACGTCTCCCAAACCACCTGTTTTTGAAAAGGGCGCACCCTCTGCTGCTACGAATAAAATTTTCATGAATGAATATCCTCTGTAACTTTTTCGCCTTTCTTGACTACAACTGGGTGTTCTGCAGTACCGCGAATAACGACACCGTCAGCAACTTCAACCCCTTTGTCCAAGATTGCATACTCAACTTGGGCACCTTGACCAATCACAACACGTGGGAAGAGAAGGCTGTCTTTAACTAGACTATCCTTATGCACGTGAATATTACGTGATAGGACCGACTGAACTACTTCACCCTCTATGATACTACCAGAGGCGAACTGCGAAGTACTTACCTTAGAGGTGTTTGAGTAGTAAGTTGGTTCTTCATTCTTAACCTTGGTATAAATTTTTTGGTTAGGTGAGAAGAGAGAGTAGAATTTTTGAGACTCTAGCATATCAATATTGGCTTGATAATAGGATTGAACAGAGTGAACATTGGCTAGGTAGCCAGTGTATTCATAAGCAAAAGCACCTTCTTTAGCTGCCAACTCACGTAAAACATAGCGTAATTTTTCTGGGTATTCTTTTTGAACTTCTTCTTCCAAACGCTTAATCAACCACGGAGTATCAACGACGAATATATCTGTAGACATGTTGAAAAGTTCATCTGTTGATTTGGCATCAAAAAGTTTATGAGAAAGAACACGGTCTGTTTCATCGACTTCCAAGATGGCATTAACATCTGAAATATCCTTTTTAGGTAATTTCTTATAAACAACTGTAATCGGACGACCGGCAGTAGTATGTAAATGGAATACTTGATTGAGGTCAATATTCACCACGATATCACAGTTAAGTGCAACCGTCTGATTTGATCCTGAACGTTTCAAATAAGTGAGAAGCTGTTGGTAATATTCTTTCCCAACTGTGCTACTTTCAACACGCGTATTATAAATACCTAGATAGTAGTGACTGAGAAGGGTAGATAAGCCCCACTCACGTCCTGAACGAATGTGGTCAAAGACTGAACTGATATTATCTTGTTGGAAAATTCCAAAGACACTACGAACACCAGCATTTGCAAGGCTAGAAAGAGGGAAGTCGATCAAACGATATTTTGCTCCAAATGGCAAGCTAGCCACCGGACGGTGTTCTGTTAACGTTGACATATCGTGAAAACCAACGGTGTTTCCTAAAATGGCTGAATATTTATCAATCTTCATCTGTTGCTACCCCCACTACTTCATCATATCCTACTACTTGTACTTCGTCTGTTCCATCAATTTCGACACCTTCAGAAATAACAGCACCTTCACCAATGATGGCACGTTTAATTTTTGCACCTTTTCCGATAATGGCACCACTCATGATTACAGAGTCTACTACTTCAGCACCCTCACGTACTTGCGCTTCTGTTGAGAGAATGGAATGCTTAACAGTTCCATCCACGAGACAGCCATCCACAACTAAAGAATCTTCTACATGAGCGTGTTTTCCAATAAAGTTTGGTGGTGAAATCAAGTTCCGTGAGTAGATTTTCCATTGACGATCACGACTATCCAAAGCATTGTTTGGATCAATGTATTCCATATTTGCTTCCCATAGAGACTCGATAGTACCAACGTCTTTCCAGTAGCCTTTGAATTCATAAGCATAGACGCTTTCTCCAGACTCAAGGTAATTTGGAATAACGTTTTTACCAAAGTCTGACATATCTACCTTGTTCTTTTCAGCAGCTACTAGCATATTACGGAGCCGTTGCCAATCAAAAATATAAATCCCCATAGAAGCTTTGGCGGACTTAGGTTCGGCTGGTTTTTCTTCAAATTCAACGATACGATTATTGGCATCTGTATTCATGATACCAAAGCGACTAGCTTCTTTGAGAGGCACATCTAGAACAGCTACTGTCAAGCTGGCGTTGTTGTCCTTATGAGACTGAAGCATGTCATCATAGTCCATCTTGTAAATATGGTCTCCAGAGAGGATGAGAACATATTCTGGGTTAACACTGTCGATGTAGTCAATGTTTTGGTAAATAGCGTGGCTAGTCCCTTCAAACCAACGGTTTCCTTCACTTGCAGAGTAGGGTTGAAGGATAGAAACACCTGTATTAATACCATCTAGTCCCCAGCTCGAACCATTTCCGATATGGTTGTTCAAGGCAAGAGGTTGATACTGCGTAATAACACCGACGTTGTGAATCCCAGAGTTAGCACAGTTTGAAAGAGCAAAGTCAATGATACGGTAGCGCCCACCGAATTGTACTGCTGGTTTGGCAATGCTTTGAGTGAGTTTTCCGAGACGTGTTCCTTGCCCACCTGCAAGGATCAAAGCTAGCATTTCATTCTTCATTTTCTACTCCTTTTTGGGTTTTATTTGTGACAGTTTTAGTTGGTTTCAAGCGACGTTTAATCTTCCAGATACTTGCTCCCATAGCTGGCAAGGTGAAGGTCAAGGTCTGCTCATAATCCTTCCATAATCCTTCTTGAGTTTGAACCGTTTGGTTGTATTCTTTCCAGACACCACCCCATTGTTCCAATTCTGTATTCCAAACTTCTTCATAAACTCCTGCGACAGGAAGTCCGATTGTAAAGTCTTTTCGTTCAACAGGCGCCATATTAAAGACACAGACTAGCATTTCACCCTTTTTACTCTTACGAATAAAGGAAAGGACACTCTGATCTCTATTATCCGCATCAATAATTTCGATGCCATCGTAGCTGGTGTCAATTTCCCAAAGGCAACGATGCTCTTTATAGAATTGATTGAGTTGAGAAGTGAAGTACTTCATCTTAGCATTCATTGGATCTTCCAAGTTAGACCATTCTAGCTGTTCCTCAGACTTCCACTCCAAGAACTGACCATATTCGCTTCCCATGAACAAGAGTTTCTTACCTGGATGACAAATCTGATAAGTGTAGAGATTGCGTAGTCCTGCAAATTGATTGTAGCGATCACCCCACATCTTGTGCATCATGCTTTTCTTACCATGTACGACTTCATCATGCGAGAATGGTAAGAGGTAGTTTTCATTGAAAACGTACATGAAGCTGAAAGTTACCAAGTTAAAATCATACTTACGATAAATCGGATCTTCCTCGTAGAAACGGAGAATGTCGTTCATCCAACCCATATTCCACTTGTAGTCAAATCCTAGACCGCCCATTTCTTTCATACCAGTAATCTTTGTTGCTGATGAACTTTCTTCTGCAATCATCATCACATCTGGATGCGCTAACTTGATAACAGTGTTCAAACGTTGAAGGAAATAGTAGCCTTCGTAGTTGAGATTGCCACCGTCTTTGTTTGGAGTCCAAGGAGCATTATCATAGTCTAGGTAGAGCATATTGCTGACTGCATCCACTCGAATACCGTCTAAATGATAAAATTCAATCCAGAATTTAATGCTAGAAATCAAGAAGGACTGGACTTCATTCTTCCCAAGGTCAAAGTTAAGAGCTCCCCAACCGTAGTTATGGGCCTTGTTGTGGTCTTGGTATTCAAAAGTTGGTGTTCCATCGTAATAAGCAAGGGCGTCATCGTTGATGGTAAAATGACCTGGAACCCAATCCACAATTACACCGATATTGTTTAAATGACATTCCTCAACAAAATCTTGGAATTCTTCTGGTCGCCCGTAAGAGTGCTCCATAGCAAAGTAACCCATAAGCTGGTAGCCCCAACTCAATCCAAGCGGGTGAGCCATTAAAGGCATAAACTCGATGTGAGTGTAATTCATCTCAACAAGGTATGGAATGAGTTCTTCCTTAAGTTGTGCAAAGCTGTATGGACTACCATCTGGATTT
>CAJPSM010000037.1 GCA_905373305.1 uncultured Streptococcus sp.
TTCTTGGCTCTTTCAAGATGCGAACCAAGTCATCCACCGTCAATTGCTCAAGAGCTGCAAAGACAGGCAAACGCCCAATCAACTCTGGAATGATACCGAATTTTTGAATATCTTCTGCGATGATTTCTTGCATGTATGAGCTGTTTTCGTCAATCGCCTTGTTATTTTGGCCAAAACCAATAACTTTTTCACCCAGACGTTGTTTAACGATTTCTTCGATGCCATCAAAAGCCCCACCCACGATGAAGAGGATATTTTTGGTATCCACTTGAATCATCTCTTGTTGTGGATGCTTGCGTCCACCTTGAGGTGGCACGCTAGCGACAGTTCCCTCGATAATCTTGAGAAGGGCTTGTTGCACTCCTTCACCAGAAACGTCACGTGTGATAGATACGTTCTCGCTCTTCTTGGCAATCTTGTCAATTTCATCCACGTAGATAATCCCACGCTCTGCACGTTCGATGTTAAAATCAGCAGCCTGCAAGAGTTTGAGGAGGATGTTTTCCACGTCCTCACCCACATAACCAGCCTCAGTAAGAGCTGTCGCATCTGCGATAGCAAAAGGCACGTTCAAGCTCTTAGCCAAGGTTTGGGCTAAGAAAGTTTTCCCAGAACCCGTTGGGCCAATCATCAAGATGTTTGACTTCTGCAAATCCACATCTTCTGACTCTTCACGAGTATCATGGAAATTGATGCGTTTGTAGTGGTTGTAAACTGCCACTGCCAAGGCACGTTTAGCACGATCCTGACCGATCACATAGTGGTTCAAGATATTGAGGAGCTCGATTGGTTTTGGTACTTCAGACAAGTCTGCCAAGACTTCCTCAGCCAATTCCTCTCGAATGATTTCCTGAGCCAACTCCACACATTCATTACAGATAAAGGCGTTGTTCCCAGCGATTATTTTCTTTACTTCTTCTTGGCTTTTGCCACAAAATGAGCAATAAACCATCATATCATTTTTCCTATTTGTAGGCATGATTTCCTTCCATTCTAAATTTTCATTCTATCTAAAATAAGGTCATATAAAAAGCATGAACACTGTTTACTAGATTGGTAAAAGCATTCAACCAGAGTAAGGCAGACAGTCCATAGCGCTTCTTACGAAAAGCCTGTGCTCCCGCCAAAATACAGATTACACACAAGAAAGCTGTAAAAAATCCAAATATACTGCGCTCCATTAGACTTCCTTTCTCTTTCGGTATTGGATGGTAAAATCATAGTCATTTTTCTCATCTCGCTCATAAGATTTGCTTGCGACTGTCTCAAAAGGAGACAAGTCAAAATCCTCAGGGAAATAGGTGTCTCCCTCCACCTGAGCATGAATCTGCGTCACGATGATTTCATCTAAATAGGGCTCAAAAGCCTGAAAAATCTGTTTTCCACCAATGATATAGAGATTTTTTTCCTGACTCTGATACCAAGCTAAAACAGACTTCACATCTTGAAATACGAGCGCCCCCTCTATGACTTGGTCACTGTTTCGTGTCAAAATCAAGGTTTGGCGTTTGGGAAGCAGGCGACGCCCCATTCCATCAAAAGTCACTCGTCCCATCAAGATGGCGTGGTTCAAAGTTGTTTCCTTAAAATGTTGTAATTCTGCTGGCAAATGCCAAGGAAGACGGTCATCTTTACCAATCACACCTTTTTCATCTTGGGCCCAAATGGCTACGATTTTCTTTGTCATGCTTCCATCCTTTTTATTGATACTACTATTTTATCAAAATTCTCCTAAAAAGACTGTTTTGAAACGCGCGCAAAAGAGAGAAAAGGAGCAAGCTTCATTTAGCCTGCTCCTCTCGTCCCTAGAACATATATTTTTTTGCTTCTGATTCAATTTTTTCGACCACTTCTTGGATACTTAGTCCAGTTGTGTCAAGGTAAACTGCATCCTCAGCCTGCTTGAGAGGCGAGGTTTCACGATGACTATCTTTGTAGTCACGTGCCGCAATTTCTTCTTTCAGCGTTTCCAAGTCAGTCTCAATCCCTTTAGCAATATTTTCCTTGTAACGACGCTCTGCTCTTTCTTCAACAGAAGCCACTAAGAAAATCTTGAGTTCAGCTCGTGGTAAAACAACTGTCCCGATATCACGGCCATCCATGACGATACCACCTTGCTGGGCAATTTCTTGCTGAAGAGAAACCAGTTTCTCACGCACCTCAGGAATGGCAGCAATGCTTGAAACCTTGTTGGTCACTTCATTTTCACGAATCGGATGCGTAATATCAACATCTCCTACAAAAACAAGTTGCTCACCAGTTTCTGAACGTCCAAAACTAATGGGATGTTGAACAAGCAATTCCAAAAGTTGGTCTACATTTCCTGCATCCAACTGGTGCTTAAGCGCTATATAAGTCGCAGCACGGTACATAGCGCCCGTATCGAGATAAGTGTAACCAAAATCTTTAGCGACAATCTTTGCGACCGTACTCTTACCACTGGAAGCAGGACCATCAATAGCAATTTGAATTGTCTTCATTTCCGACTCCTATCTAGTCTTGATGACATCACCAGGGTTGGCAAACCAAGTTCCTGATGACATATGAGAAGGATTCAGAGCTTCTAGCTGGGCAATGGAAATCCCTGCACGCTGAGCGAGAGCTGCTTCTCCTTCTCCAGGTTGCACAGTAAGCGTTCCTTCTCCATCTGTGTGTTCTTCAGAACTACTTTCTGAAGGAGTTGATTCTTTCGTTTCTTGAGCTTTACTAGTAGAGGAAGAAGACTCTTCCACTTTAGAGGTTGACGATGGAGCTGAAGAATCATAAAAATCCTTCAAAGCCGCCGTGCGGTTACTTCCTCCAGTAGAAAGGTAAATCAATACGACAACCATCGCTACAACGATTACAAAGAAGAGGCTAGCTAGAATGGTCAAGACACGATTGGCAACAACACCTTTTCCTTTTTGTTTACGGTGACGACGCTCTAATCTTGTTTCTTCTTCTCTGTTGTCATAAATATCTTCTTGCCACGGTTCTTTTTCCATACCTTACTCCTTGTATTTTTTAAACTTTCTTATTACAATATAAATATGAAACTCACACTTATACCTGAACGGTGCATCGCCTGTGGGCTTTGCCAGACCTACTCTGAACTCTTTGATTACCATGATAATGGGATCGTTCGCTTTTATGATGATCCTGATGAACTGCAAAGAGAAATCGCTGAGACCAGCGATGTTCTGGAGGCTATCAAACAGTGCCCTACACGTGCACTTCTCAAAGATCCATCGTAATGTACAGGGAATGAATGTTGATGATTTTTTCTCTTTATTCCCACATCTACTAGTTTAGCATATTTCAAGGTAAAATTATAGTCTTTTCCGGTTATTTTTTCCTTTAAAAACAGAAAGATCACTTTTTTCTTTGACGAGATAGAGTGGTCTTTTTTTGGTTTCCATATAGATCTTACTGATATATTTTCCCAAAATCCCAATGGTCAGGAGTTGAATCCCTCCAAGAAAGAGAATGACAGCCATCAAAGAGGTCCAACCAGATGTCGGATTCCCCAAAATAAGGGTCCGGAAAACCACAAAAACAGTCATCATAAAAGAAATAAAACAAGATAGGAGTCCAGCTACAAAGGCTATACTCAAGGGAAAATCTGAAAAATTGAGAATCCCTTCAATTGAGTAGAAAAAGAGCTGTCTAAAACTCCAACTGGTCTTGCCAGCCTGTCTTTCGACATTTGGATAGTCCAGATAGTGCGTTCGGAAACCAACCCAGGCAAAGAGACCCTTAGAAAAACGATTGGACTCGGTCAAGCTTAAAATGGCATCCACCACAGACCTTCTCATCATCCGAAAATCACGAACACCTGATGGCAGGGCTACTGGGCTGATTTTTTGCATGAGGCGGTAAAAGAGGTCAGCACAGAAACTGCGAAAGAAGGGTTCTCCCTCCCGACTAGTTCTCCGTGTCCCAACACAGTCCAAGTCTGCATTCTGGTCTAGTAAGGCTTTCATCTCGAGCAACATACTAGGAGGATCCTGAAGGTCTGCATCCATCACGACCACCAAGTCTCCAGTTGCATGTTGCAAGCCTGCATACAGAGCCGCTTCTTTCCCAAAATTTCTCGAGAAAGAAATATAATGTACCGCAGGATTTTGCACCCGATAGGCCTTCAAAAGCTCCAAAGTGCCATCGCTTGAACCATCATCCACAAAGACATACTCGATCTCTGCCCCCAATTCTGGAAGGAGTGCTTCAACAGACTGATAAAAAAGAGGAAGTACTTCCTCTTCGTTTAGACATGGGACAATGATTGAAATCATCATCTTAGTCTTCAAATCCATTTGGATGCTTGCTTTGCCAACGCCATGCGTCTTCACACATTTGAGTAATATCGAGTTCTGCTTCCCATCCGAGTTCTGCTTTGGCTTTTGCTGGGTCTGAATAGCATGCAGCGATATCACCTGGGCGACGTTCTACGATGCGGTAAGGAATAGGACGTCCCACTGCTTTTTCCATATTTTGGATAATTTCAAGAACTGAATATCCTTTACCTGTTCCAAGGTTGTAAATATTAAGGCCTGAACCTTTTTGGATCTTTTGCAGAGCTGCAACGTGTCCTTTGGCTAGGTCTACGACGTGGATATAGTCACGAACACCAGTTCCATCTTCCGTATCGTAATCATCTCCAAACACTTGCACTTGCTCTAGTTTACCCACTGCTACTTGTGAAACATAAGGCAAAAGGTTGTTTGGAATGCCATTAGGATTTTCTCCCAAATCTCCACTTTCATGCGCTCCGATTGGGTTAAAGTAACGAAGCAAGACCACATTCCATTCTGAGTCTGCCTTGTAGATATCGGTCAAAATTTCCTCTAGCATGAGCTTGGTACGACCGTATGGATTGGTCACTGAAAGCGGGAAATCTTCTAAGATTGGAACTGTATGAGGATCTCCGTAAACTGTCGCAGAAGAACTGAAGATGATGTTCTTACAGTTGTTTTCTTCCATAGCTTTCAAAAGGCTGACAGTTCCTGCGATATTATTGTCATAATAGGCAAGAGGGATACGTGTTGATTCACCAACAGCCTTCAAACCAGCAAAGTGAATGACACCAGTCGGCTCTTCCTGCTTGAAAATATCTCTGAGGGTATCTGTGTCGCGGATATCTGCCTCATAGAAAGGAATCTCAACTCCTGTAATTTTTTCAACAACTTCTAAACTCTTACGATTGCTGTTGACAAGATTATCCACCACAACGACTTGATGACCTGCTTGGATCAACTCAATAACAGTGTGGGTTCCGATAAACCCGGCACCACCCGTTACCAAAATCTTTTCTTGCATCTTTTTTCCTCGATTCTCAGATTATTTTTTCTTATTTTACCATTTTTGATAGGGAATGTCATTCGCCATCCTAGAGGGGAGGCTAAAATTTTTATTCGCTTTTTACTCGTTTGACATAGTTTGCAATTGGATAATTTATTGGGTCCAAGGTCAACTCCTTGTCTTGGACCAATTGGGCTAGATGGTAACCAATGATAGGACCCGTTGTCAGACCTGATGACCCTAGTCCACTAGCCGCATAGACACCTGCTAAGCCTGGGACTTGCCCAAAAAATGGTGAGAAATCGCTAGTATAGGCGCGGATTCCCACACGATCACCTCTTGTAGTAGCTTCAGCCAAGGCTGGATAGTATGGCAAGGCTGCTTCTTCCATTTGCTGGAGCAAGGGTTCATCTACCGTCAAGTCAAATCCCATATCATTTTCATGGGTAGCTCCTAGGGACAATTTCCCACCAGCAAAAGGAATCAGATCCCACTCCCCTTCTGGCATGACAACAGGGTAAGATTTCATATCTTGGGTAAGTTGATAATCTCGTAGTTGTCCCTTTTGGGGACGAACATCTACCTCATATCCTAAAGGCTCCAAAATGTCCCCCAACCAAGCTCCCGTCGCCAAAATAACCTGATCAAACACCTCTTCACCAATTTGGTAACCTGATGATAGAGGCGTCAGAGTCGCTTTCTCTTTGATTAGCTTGACTTGGCTGGCTTCCAGCAAACGAGTCACTAAGAGTTGACCATCTACTCTCGCTCCACCAGAAGCATAGAGCAGGCGGTCAAATCCCTGTAAGTCAGGGAACAATTCATTAGCAGACGCTTGGTCCAGAATAGCTAACTGGCCTATCAAGGGAGATTCTTCCCTGCGCTGAAGGGCTAGCTCATAGAGTTCTTTCAACTTGGATTCGTCCTTTTTCAAGAGAAAAACTCCTGAGCGTTGGTAAAAGTCGATCTCCTGACCAGACTTCTCTAAATCAGCCAACAAATCCACATAAAAGTCAGCCCCCAAGCGTGCTAGCTTGTACCAGGGTTTATTTCGGCGTTTGGAAAACCAAGGACTGATAATTCCTGCTGCTGCCTTTGTTGCCTGACCCTGTCCATGGTCAAAAACGGTTATCTCTAAATCAGCTTCTTTAGAGAGGTAGTAGGCGGCTGTGGCACCTACAATTCCTGCTCCAATAATGGCAACTTTTTTCATTATCTTCACTTCCTAACTAGATATGGTAGAAAGGATTGGTCGATGCTTGACTAGGCAAGACATCAATATTCCAATTCTTTTCTGCCTTCCATTGAGTAAGAAGTGCAGCGATTTTTTCGACAAAAAGGATTTCGATATAATGTCCTGGATCCAATGCTAACAGGCCATCAGACAGCATGTCTTGGGCAGTGTGGTAATAAATATCCCCAGTGATATAAACATCAGCTCCTTTTGCCAAAGCATCAGAGTAGAAAGACTGCCCACTACCACCACAGATGGCCACTCTTGAAATAGGCTTCTGCAAATCACTCTCTTGATAATGCACCATTCGAAGACTATCTACGCCAAAGACTTGCTTGACATGCTGGGCCAATTCTCCAAAGGTCTGAGGCTGAATATTCCCAATCCGCCCAATCCCACGTTCTGGGCCTGTTTCCTGTAGATAAGTCGTTTCCTCAATACCTAGCATCTGGCAGAACCAGTCATTGAGGCCATTTTTTACGATGTCAATATTGGTATGGCTGACATAAACTGCGATGTCATGCTTGATGAGATCGATGTAGATCTGATTTTGCGGACGGCTGGCTACCAAATCCTTGATTGGACGGAAAATCGGCGCGTGCTTAACGATAATCAAATCCACACCCTTTTCAATAGCTTCTGCCACCGTCTCTTCACGAATATCAAGGGCAACCATAACTCTTTGAATATTCTTGTCTAGGGTCCCGATTTGCAGACCACGACTATCCCCCTCCATGGAAAATTCCTGAGGGCAAAAGGCTTCATAACGTTTAATCACTTCACTTGCTAACATGGAGCACCTCCTTGATGGCTTGAATTTTATGAGCTAGAATTTGACGTTCTTCAAGATTTTTTTCTGGGATTTGACTGAGAGCAACCTCTAACTTAGCAGCTTCTTTTTGCCACTTTTGAACGAAAACTGGGCTGACTTCTTTGGACAAAAAAGGTCCAAATCGAATATCACTGGCTGATAGCTTCATTTGTCCCGCTTCCACCACTAGAATTTCATAAAACTTGCCAGCTTCTTCTAGGATACTTTCTGCCACAATCTGAAAACCATGCTCTTGTAACCAGATGCGCAAGTCATCTTCACGATTATTGGGCTGGAGGATTAAACGCTGGATATTCGATAACTTGTCCAAGCCTTCTTCTAGGATAGTTGCAATCAAACGCCCGCCCATACCAGCAATGGTAATGACCGTCACTTGGTCTTCCTCTTCAAAGGCTGCCAAACCATTGGCTAAACGGACTTGGATTTTCTCATTTAGGCCGTGAGCCTCAACATTTTTGACCGCAGACTGATAGGGTCCTTCCACAACCTCACCTGCAATGGCACTTTTAATTTGGCCTCTTTCGACCAAATCGATAGGTAGATAAGCATGGTCACTCCCCACATCTAGTAAAACGGCCCCCTGTGGCACAAAGGAAGCTACCAATTCTAATCTCTTTGAAATCATCTTCTCTCACTTTCCAAAACTCTGTTACCTCTTATTATACCACATTTCAGCTAGCACTCCTGCACCTAAAAAGACTGCAATCCACAGATTGCAGTCTTTCTTTATTTTCTAGCTTGATAGCGACTGGTTAGAATGAAAATCACAGTAAAGACAGCCATCATGACAAGGTAAACAGGGAATGTTTGTCCTGTAAGTGTCGAAACTTCAAGTAGTTTTTGTATTCTTGGGAAGAGAGCTGTGGCTAGGAAGCCTCCAACTGACCAAACAATTAAGAGGACACGCCAGAGAGTGAATGGCATGCAGGCTCTAAATACGGATAAGAAACCGATAGACCCAAGGAGATAATAAAGTAGGGTTGAGATTTCTAACTCTGACCAACCTTGGCTCGCACCAAATATTTTCACAAAAAGAACACTGAAGACAACCATAAGGGCACTTGGTAAGGCACGAAGCATGGATTTTCTAAGGAAGTTCGGCTCAACAGGTTTGATATTTCGCTCAAAAGTCAGAACGAATGGTGGGAACCCTTCCACGAATTGGTCGATCATGGTAATCTGGATCGGGATGAAAGGGAAAATCAAAATCCACTCAGACCGTCCTAGAAGAGCACTGGCGATACAGATGACTGTGAGCAAGAAGGAATAGATGGTCTTTATCAAGAAAATCGGTGCAATATGGGCAATGTTATTGACCACACGACGACCTTCAAAGAGAATCTCAGGAACATCATTAAAGTCTGAGTTCAAGAGAACCAGATTGGCAATCTGACGTGTTGCCGGATCTCCCTCAGCCATCACGATGGAACAGTCTGCTTCACGAAGGGCCAGAATATCATTGACACCGTCCCCTGTCATAGCTGTTGTATGACCCGCTTTTTTCAGGGTTTGGATCAGTAGTTTCTTTTGATGAGGAGAAACACGTCCGAAAATCGCAGTCTCCTCCGCCATGGCCATCAATTCCTCATCGGTGATTTTTGAGCAATCAACATAGCTGCGATAATCCACAAAGCCAGCCTTCTGGGCAATGCTGGAAACCGTAACTGGATTGTCCCCAGAGATAATCTTGAGTCCCACTTCCTGGGAACGGAGATAGTCTAGCGTCTCAGCTGCTCCTTCTCGAATGGGGTCCAAGATTTCCAGCAAGGCTAGAGCCTGAATATCAGATGGTTTTTGTGGCTTGTGGTGGTCTAGTTTTTCGTGACTGAGAGCCAAGACCAAGACACGTGACCCTCTCTCTAGAGCCTCTCTGGCTTCTGGTACTTCAGAGTCCAACAACATCTCAGGCGCCCCTAAGAAAACTGTCCCTAGCCCTTCCAACTCCATAGCTCCCCACTTGCGGTCGCTAGAGAAAGGCAGATTGGAAATCATAGGATAAGCAACCTTTCCTTGGAAACGCTGGCGAATGGCTTGAGCTGTAGGATTTTTATCCTCACTATGAGATATATAACTGGTCAGAATGCTGGCAATAGTCTCTTCACCATACGTTTCCGTCAGAGGAAGAACCGCCTCCACCTGCATCTTTCCTTGAGTGATGGTGCCCGTTTTGTCCAGACAGAGCATATCCACGCGCGCCAAGGTCTCGACAGAGTACATTTCCTGCACTAAAACCTTTTTCAAACCCAGCTTGATCACCGCAGTCAAGAGTGAAGTAATGGTCAAAAGGGCAATTCCCTTGGGCAACATTCCCAAAAGGGCTGTTGACGAATTTACAACGGATGACTTGAGGGGCAAGCCTTTTAACATCAAGGCTTCTAGCAGGAGAGCGAGACCAAAGGGAATGATAATCTTCCCAGTAAAACCAGCTAGCTTGTCCAGCGATTTCATAATGCGGGAGTTGATGGATTTCACAGTCTTGGCCTCCAGCATGAGTTTGGCAGCATAGTTTTCTGCCCCAACATGGTGAACTTGGGCCAAAACTGATCCACTGGCTAAGAAACTCCCAGACAAAAGCAAGGCGTCCACCTCCTTTTGTACCAAATCACTCTCACCAGTCAACATAGCTTCATTGACTTCTGCGAAACCTTCCAGAACCAGAGCATCACTAGGGATCTGCTCCCCAGCCGATAGACGAATGATATCGCCCAAGACCAATTCTTCAGGATTGAGGGCAATTTCCTGACCATCACGGATGGTTTTGACCTTTTCCTTGCTCATAAGATTGAGCTTGTCCACCATGTGTTTGGCCCGTAGCTCGGTCACAATCCCAGAAAAAGCGTTAAAGCAGATAACCGCAAAAAAGACCAGATTGCTCCAGGCCTGCACAAAGGCTAGCGCCAAAGCAATGG
The DNA here is from genome assembly GCA_905373305.1 of uncultured Streptococcus sp. Taxonomy (GTDB): domain Bacteria; phylum Bacillota; class Bacilli; order Lactobacillales; family Streptococcaceae; genus Streptococcus. The sequence goes on from CAJPSM010000037.1 coordinate 10,253, forward strand.
CAAAGTTCAAAGCATTAAAAAGTGTAAAAACATTTCGTTTGATGATTTGCCAAGTACTGGTACTAGCTGATGCGGTAAAGTCATTGACCAAACCTTGAGCTTGTCTTTCCTTGACTTCTTTTTGGGTTAATCCCATTATCTTATTTTTATCCATAAATTCTATCATATCATTTTTTCTAGCAAAATTCTAATCTCATCCAAAATATCTTCACTGATAACTGAAAAAGTTTGCCAGCAGTCTTTCGATAAGGTATAATAATAAAAGCAATACAATCGAAGGAGATCTCATGTTTTATACTTATTTGCGTGGACTAGTCATGCTGATCTTATGGTCCATCAATGGCAATGCCCACTATCACAATACTGATAAAATCCCTAGTCGAGACGAAAACTATATCCTCGTCGCTCCTCATCGTACCTGGTGGGATCCTGTTTACATGGCCTTTGCGACCAAGCCAAAACAGTTCATCTTTATGGCCAAAAAAGAGCTTTTTAACAACCGCATCTTTGGCTGGTGGATCCGTATGTGTGGCGCCTTTCCTATCGACCGAGAAAATCCTAGCGCTTCTGCCATCAAGTATCCTATCAATGTCCTCAAAAAAAGCGACCGTTCTCTCATCATGTTCCCAAGTGGGAGTCGCCACTCAAACGATGTCAAGGGTGGCGTAGCCTTGATTGCCAAAATGGCCAAGGTGCGCATCATGCCTGTTACCTACACAGGTCCCATGACCTTGAAAGGCTTGGTTAGCCGTGAACGTGTCGATATGAACTTTGGAAATCCAATCGATATCTCAGACATTAAGAAAATGAATGATGAGGGGATCGAAATGGTTGCAGATCGTATCCAAGCAGAATTCCAACGTTTGGATGAAGAAACCAAACAATGGCACAACGATCAAAAACCAAACCCACTCTGGTGGTTTGTCCGTATCCCTGCCCTTATCCTTGCAGTGCTTGTTGGTATCCTAACGATTCTCTTTACCT
>CAJPSM010000038.1 GCA_905373305.1 uncultured Streptococcus sp.
TTAAATAAAGACCTCCTAACTTTATTTAATGAAATCCTAAACTTTTCTTTTTCATCATAATCTCCTAAAGAAGTCACCCAATCAGGTGGCTTTTTTGTTGCTTGAGAAAGGAAATTCCATTTGGAAAAAATTTTTCTAAAAAAATGATAAATCAGAAAAAAGTTAAGGTAATTTTAAGTCTCCTCGTGTATCATGTAGCTATTAGATAAAGACCTCCTAACTTTATTTAATGAAATCCTAATCCTTTCTTTTTCATAATAATCTCCCTAAAGAGGCCACCCAATCAGGTGGCTTTTTTGTTTGTGGCTTGGATTTTTGATATAATAGAGGTATGAGTAGAATTTTAGATAATGAGATAATAGGGGACGAGGAGTTAGTAGAACGTACCCTCCGTCCTCAGTATTTACGTGAATATATCGGTCAGGACAAGGTCAAGAACCAGCTGCAAATCTTTATCGAAGCCGCCAAAATGCGGGATGAAGTGCTGGACCATGTACTTTTATTTGGGCCTCCAGGTTTGGGGAAAACGACCATGGCCTTTGTCATTGCTAACGAATTAGGTGTCAATCTCAAGCAAACGTCTGGCCCTGTCATTGAAAAAGCGGGTGATCTGGTAGCGATTTTGAATGATTTGGAGCCTGGGGACGTCCTCTTTATTGACGAGATTCATCGCTTGCCCATGTCGGTGGAAGAGGTGCTCTATAGTGCCATGGAGGACTTCTACATTGATATCATGATTGGGGCTGGAGAGGGCAGTCGCAGTGTCCATTTAGACTTGCCACCATTCACCTTAATCGGCGCGACGACACGAGCGGGTATGCTTTCAAATCCTTTGCGGGCACGTTTTGGGATTACAGGTCATATGGAATACTATGCCCATGCTGACTTGACGGAAATTGTTGAACGGACGGCAGATATTTTTGAGATGGAAATCACTCATGAGGCAGCTTCGGAGTTGGCCTTACGCAGTCGTGGAACTCCTCGTATCGCCAATCGTCTCCTCAAGCGCGTGCGCGACTTTGCCCAGATTATGGGAGATGGCTTGATTGATGATGTCATTACCGATAAGGCTTTGACCATGCTGGATGTTGACCATGAAGGCTTGGACTATGTGGATCAAAAAATCCTCCGTACTATGATTGAGATGTACGGTGGTGGACCTGTCGGTTTAGGAACTCTTTCTGTTAATATTGCCGAGGAGCGTGAGACAGTCGAAGATATGTACGAACCTTACCTTATCCAAAAAGGCTTTATCATGCGAACACGGTCTGGACGGGTTGCAACAGCTAAAGCATATGAGCATTTAGGTTATGAATACAGTGAAAAATGAGCACGAAATTCTAGAGGCTTTCAGAGAAAATCCAGATTTGATGAAAATCTTAACCATCATCCGAGATCTTGGTCTGAAAGACTCTTGGTTGGCAGCAGGTTCTGTCAGAAATTTTATTTGGAATCTCTTGTCAGACAAATCACCTTTTGACTGTGAAACAGATGTGGATGTGATTTTCTTTGATCCAGATGTTTCTTATGAGGAAACATTGTCCCTAGAGAAAAAACTGAGAGAAGATTTCCCTCAGTATCAGTGGGAGTTGAAAAATCAGGTCTATATGCATCTGCACAGTCCCCACACTGCGCCCTATATCAGCTCCTGTGATGCGATGGCTAAGTATCCCGAGCGCTGTACGGTGGTAGGACTTCGCTTGCATGCTGATGCAACTGTAGAGCTCTTCGCGCCTTATGGTTTAGAGGATATTTTGAACTTTCAAGTTCACCCGACTCCTCACTTCTTAGAAAATGAAGACCGAATGAAACTCTATCAAGATCGGTTGTCCAAGAAAAAATGGCAAGAAAAATGGAAAAATCTGACTTTCTCAAATCTCTAAAAAGAAGTGAATGACTTGATCACATAAGAATTATATATGTGAGCTTGTAGTCATCACAAGATGAGCAGAGAAATCTAAAGGTGCAAAAAATTATATAGTCAACAGGAACAACTTATTCAATCTATCATAGCTAACAAAGGTACCGAATTTGTGAGATTGAGTGAGAAAAACGTCTATTAAGGCTATCCTTATTGTTCTTGGAAGACAAGACTCCTGGGGGAATTATCCCAAGTAACTAACTTGAGCTTGAAAATTGGCATGTAAACGCTTTTGAAAAGTCGTAAATTATGATACAATGTTTAGAGAAATTACTGAGACGAGGATTTAGAAAATAATGAAAGTACATTTCACAAATTTATTTGGGCAAGCATCAACGAGTGTTGCCTTGATGGCGCAGAACAATGTCATGAAAATTGTTCGAGACTTTGGAGTTAACGAACTGGGGATATATTTTTATGATGCAAGCCATGAACCGTGGGAAGAACTGAACTCGCGGATGGATGGAATTGTCGCGGGGGTATCTTATGGAGATGTCGTTTTTTTCCAATCTCCTTCATGGAATAGTGTTGAATGGGACAATCACTTGGTAGAAAAGTTAAAGCTTTCTCATGTAAAAATGGTGATGTTTATCCATGATGTTCAGCCACTAATGTTTGAGAGCAATTATTATCTTATGAAGGCCCACATTGACATGTATAATAAATGTGATGTGGTGGTAGTACCATCCGAACAAATGTACCAGAAACTCGTTTCAGAAGGATTAACCGTCAAGAACTACGTTGTTCAAACACTCTGGGATCTTCCCCATGGTTTGGAACTCTATACTCCAAAATTTGAGAAAAAATTAATCTTCTCAGGAGACCCATCTCGTTTTCCACATATTGTTGACTGGAAACACAGTACCCCTCTTCATGTTTATGCTACGAGAGCAGAGGGAGTAGATTATTCCAAAGTCCATCTTGAGGGGTGGCGAACTCAGCAGGAATTATTGTTGGAGTTGTCTAAAGGAGGAGGCTTTGGCCTAGTATGGGGAAATTCTGAAAATCCTGCGGAAGAGCGTGACTACTACAAAGAAAATGTTTCTTATAAGTTGACAACTTATCTGGCCGCAGGTATTCCTGTGGTTGTGCCAGACTATCTTTCTAATGTGGACTATATCCGTGAGAAAGGTTTGGGCTTTGTCGTATCTAGTTTGGAAGAAGCTAGCCGCGTGGTTCAGGAATGTACGGCAGAAGAGTATGATCAAATGGTCACAAGAGCAAAATATACAGCTTACTTAATTAAAAATGGTTATTTCACAAAGAAATTGTTTATTGATTCCATGATGCTCTTAGATTAGTCAAAAGTCGATCATCGGTTTAGCACATTCAGATTTAGAAAGGCAAAATTTCAAGTCGAAGTTAGCCAGCTGAGATAATTAGTTTTTATATCAACTGTAATGGGTTGATGAAAAACCACATCTTGGAGGGAACCAATTTGGTTCTCTCCTTTTTGCTAGCCGCTTGAAGCTGATTCCCTGTACCTATAAATTTAGACGTAAGAAAATACCCCCAAAACTATCTAGCTTTTTTTGGGGGAAAAGTCATATATGGAGGAGGATGAGGATTACAAAATCATCACCAAGGTCCCAATCGTAATCAGTATACATCCAATGATTGTTTTAAACGTCAGGACATCCTGTAGAAAGAAAAAGGCTAAAACGAGTGTAATGACGAGACTAAACTTATCGACAGCAGATACCTCAGTCGCATTTCCCATCTGCAAGGCCTTGTAGTAGCAGAGCCAGGAGGCGCCTGTTGCCAAACCAGACAGGATGAGAAAGAGCCAACTTTTTCTGCTGATGTTGCCAAGCTCAGTCTGACTATTGGTCAAGAAAACTATGGCCCAAGCCATAAGGATGACGACGATCGTACGAATGGCTGTTGCTAGATTGGACGGAACTCCCTCAATCCCAATCTTGGCTAAAATAGAAGTTAAGGCTGCAAAGACAGCAGATAAAAGTGCGAAGAAAAACCACATGGTAACTACCTCCTCTCTCTATTATAAGTAATCGAATCCTACTTGTCAGTTCTCAAGTGAAATCTTGCTCTGATGGCATTTTAAAAAACTATACCAATTTTTATGCTTGACAAGTGAGAAAAACAAGTATATACTGTCTTTGCTGGTTCTATAAAAGGAAAATCAGACTATACCAATTTAAGGGGAAAGCACAGCTGGTCTGTGTCGTATATACTATGTGTGGAATTGTCGGTGTTGTTGGAAACACAAATGCAACTGATATTTTGATTCAAGGGCTTGAAAAGCTCGAATACCGTGGCTATGATTCTGCGGGGATTTTTGTCCTAGGTGGTGCTGAAAATCATCTAGTCAAGGCTGTTGGTCGTATCGCAGAATTGTCTGCTAAAACTACCGGTGTTGAGGGAAAAACTGGTATCGGACATACGCGTTGGGCGACTCATGGTAAACCAACCGAGGACAACGCTCACCCACATCGCTCTGAGACTGGACGTTTTGTCTTGGTCCACAATGGAGTGATTGAGAACTACCTTGAAATCAAGGAAGAATACCTTGCAGGTCACCACTTCAAGGGGCAAACAGATACGGAAATAGCCGTTCACTTGATTGGAAAATTTGTCGAAGAAGACGGCTTGTCAGTTCTCGAGGCCTTCAAAAAAGCTCTTCACATCATCCGTGGTTCTTATGCCTTTGCCTTGATTGACTCTGAAAATCCAGATGTTATCTATGTAGCTAAAAATAAATCACCACTTTTGATTGGTCTTGGAGAAGGCTATAACATGGTCTGCTCAGATGCTATGGCTATGATTCGTGAGACCAACCAATACATGGAAATCCATGATCAAGAGTTGGTAATCGTCAAGGCTGATAGCGTCGAAGTTCAAGACTATGATGGCAATCGCCGTGAGCGTGCTAGCTACACTGCTGAACTCGATTTGTCAGATATCGGTAAGGGGACTTACCCTTACTACATGCTCAAGGAAATTGACGAGCAGCCAACGGTGATGCGTAAACTCATCCAAGCCTATACAGATGAGGCTGGTCAAGTAGTCGTTGATCCAGCTATCATCAAGGCTGTTCAAGACGCTGACCGTATTTACATCCTTGCAGCTGGTACATCTTACCACGCAGGATTTGCTTCTAAGAAAATGCTGGAAGAATTGACTGATACGCCAGTTGAACTTGGAATCTCTTCTGAATGGGGCTACGGCATGCCACTTCTCAGCAAGAAACCACTCTTTATCTTTATCAGCCAGTCTGGTGAAACAGCGGATAGTCGTCAGGTTTTGGTCAAGGCCAATGAAATGGGCATCCCAAGCTTGACAGTGACAAACGTGCCAGGTTCAACTCTTTCACGTGAAGCCAACCATACCATGCTTCTTCATGCAGGGCCTGAAATCGCCGTGGCTTCAACCAAGGCCTACACAGCACAAATCGCAGCTCTTGCCTTCCTTGCAAAAGCAGTCGGTGAAGCAAACGGCAATGCCAAAGCGCAAGCCTTTGACCTGATTCGTGAGCTGTCTATCGTGGCTCAGTCTATCGAATCAACTCTTTCTGAGAAGGAAACGATTGATGCTAAGGTTCGTGATCTTCTTGAAACAACTCGCAACGCCTTTTACATCGGACGTGGTCAAGACTATTATGTAGCCATGGAAGCAAGTCTCAAACTTAAAGAGATTTCTTACATCCAGTGTGAAGGTTTTGCGGCAGGAGAACTCAAGCACGGAACCATTGCCTTGATTGAAGAGGGGACACCTGTCTTGGCCCTCCTGTCAGATCCAGTCCTTGCCAATCATACTCGTGGAAATATCCAAGAAGTCGCAGCCCGTGGTGCCAAGGTTCTCACCATCGCAGAAGAAAATGTCGCTAAAGAGACAGACGATATCGTCCTTACGACCGTTCACCCTTACCTCTCACCAATCTCAATGGTTGTACCAACTCAATTGGTCGCTTACTTTGCAACACTCCACCGTGGCCTTGATGTGGACAAACCACGTAACCTTGCTAAGTCAGTAACAGTAGAATAAACTAAGAAAGTCTAGTTAATCTAGACTTTTTTGCTCTCTCTTGGTATACTTGAGTGAGGAGCCACTGTATTAGTAACTAAGTTATTTATCCTGAAAAGAAATAAAGTATTATTGCTATGCTAGGCTGGATCAGTCCCAAACTCAGAGGGAATCAAAAGAACAGAAAGAACGATTTTTGATAGTGCAGATAAAACTTCCATTCTAATGAAAAACTATGATAGCCACACACCGATTAATGAGGACTACAGTTTTGGTACAAAGGATAGAGCATACTATCTAGTGGAATATATACTAGTTTATACCAAGTACAAGATAAAATAGCAAAAAAAGGCGATTATCCAAGTGGAAATCGTCTTTTTGATACTTAGAATAAGTCCAGCCTAATATTTCCACCAAAATGTGGTTTTTCAAGAGCTATCTGTGCTAATTGATTGAGTGTTTGTTTACTATTCTCTTGATTATAGAATTTAAGTCCTTTAATGATAACTCCATCAATTTCATCTTCGAAAATCAAATCTTCTTGATGGTCGTTGATGTATGAAAGGAGTTCCTCCTTCCATCTATCTTTTTCTGCCAATTGTTCACCTTTGGGTTCGATGAAGATTTGAAGATAGTAATCCTTATTTTGAAGAAGTAGGATAAAGTCTGGTTGAAACCCTGAAAAATTGATTTCCCGTGGATTCTCTTCAAATTGGTGCAATTTCAATCGTTCAACTTTATCTGTCCCCTTTAGCATGTTTTCGTCCATTCGAATGAGGAAAACATCACCGTATTGTTCTCTTAGTTCATCAATATGATTGGCGATAGCATTAACTAGATTTTCCTCATTTCTATTGATTATAGCAGATTGGTAAGCAAAAAAGTCAAATTTTTCAAAACTAATATTAGCTACTTTTTGTTCGATGAAGGAACTACTCTGTTTAGCCGTATCATAATTAGGTATTCGTTTGCGATAATCAACGAGATATTCTGTAATTGGATATCCGATAAAGCGGTTCGTACCTCTTGCTTTGCGATAACCTGCCTTTATTTGGGCAGCCAGTAGGTTAAAAAAGTTATCAACAATTTTCAGCTTTTCCATAGCGGAAAAATCTTCTACAATGGTTTCTTTTTCTGTTGTGACAGAGAGTGTAAGATTTTGCAAATCTAGCCAATTTTCACCCCAAAAATTTTCCATAGACTTGAGATTTGGAAGATATCTTTTCAGATTTTCAAATCGGAAAAAGTTAGAGCGGCTAATTGATTTTCTAAAATAACGAATATCAATTCCCCTCAATTGAGACGTTTTTAACTCTATTGCTTCAGCTGAAAGGTAAGCTGTTTCATAGGTGGATTTAAAATAGGTTACATTGGCTAACTTAGAAATTTCAATACCATATGCACGTAAATTTACATAGTGACTGTCAGGAATTTCCTCAGTTTCATTATAGTAAAGCTTACCTGTTTTAAAGATTTGGGTTTTCTTGAAAGAGGGTTTCAGTTTGATTTCAATTGGAGGATTTTTTTCATCAGTCCCAGTCGCAAGATTCATCTTGTCAAGTGATGCCATCAAATTCTTGATGTATTGCGGTTCATTAAGGGTATGGTAGTGTAGTGTTTCCAACAAAAGACTTGCTGTTTCATCTGATTCATCAAATCGTCTTTGGTAAGAAATCTTTTGATTTAAGGAGAAAGGATTGTATCGCGCCCCACGTCCGATCAACTGAGCCTCGGAATTGGTTGATTTAGCATCTCTTTTATCATTCATTTTTCCCAAGTTGCTAATACGAACGATATCGTAAAGATTGAGGACATCCCAACCTTCTGTTAATTTTGCTACGGCAAAGACTACACGGTACAGATTATTGGGCGATTCAAGCGAATTGAGGGCTTGATACTGTCCTGTTTCTAGCAACCCTTTTGAGCCACTATCTGAATCATTTGCATTTAGAATTCTAGCTGGTGAAAAACCACGCTTAATTTCTCGAACAACAGTTGAAAGATCATCCTTTTCGAGATAATACTGATAAGCTAGCTGTAGAGTATGGCTTTGCTCTTCTGATACACTTCTCGATTGTGAAATAAGGAACGACCTTAAACTTTCCACAGTCAGACTATCAATCATCTCATTGAATAGCTTATTTGCTTCATAGGAAGCATCAATTTTATGTGATTTGAAAAGAATGACTGGTTTTATCTCAATCCCAAATTTTTCTAGAGCAAATTTGCGACGATATTCACTCAGAAGAACGGTACTAAGCATGTTATCTTCGTTGGAATTCCCCGTTTGAATGCGTCTTACATTTTTTGAATATCGTTCTTTGATGTATGAATCCAAGGTATAACGGTAAATAATCTTATCTCGATATTTTTGATAAATGGTCTCATCGTCAAAATCAAGTGTTGCGGTAAATTCTAGCAAGAGATTATCAGCATGTGCGTGAAGAAGAGAAAGTAGGCTTTTTTCCCATGAGATTTTTTCCAATTCTGCTTTATTTTTCTTTTTCGTAGAAGCAGAATAGTGATGGGCTTCATCCGCCAGAATAACCATTTTTGTCTTCTGGTAATCTTTTAATGACATGATATTTTCTGCCTGTGTGAAGAGGTCATTTGTCAATGTTTGAATTGAAACAAACTTAATATTAATTACATTTTTATTAGGAAAATCTGGAAATCTTCCTGAAATCTGGTTGATAAAGATATGTTCCCCATCAATTTCTAAGTTAGAATTGAAAAGAAACTTAGTAGATTGAGCACTCGTTAGATTATCAATGGTCTTACTTAGAACACCATTTGTATTCACTGTAAACAGAAAATTTTGATACCCTTTTTCTTTATAAAGATAGAGGATTAAACCAGCCATCAAATCAGTCTTTCCCGAACCAGTTGCCATATTGAACATCAGCTGTCTTGGTTTTCGAAACTTGAAAGTATCCGATGCTTGAGTGTAATGAAAATAGCGAATAGCTTCACTCTGATAAGAACGTGGTTCATGCTTGAGATTTTCTACAATATACTGTGGTAATTCCCAACCATGCTGTTCGTTCAAAATATCCATATCCAGCTGTTTCAATTCATCGAAGAGTTCAAAGATCAGTTCTTTTTTCTTTGCTTTTCTAACCATTATCTCTCTCCATAAAAACTCTTATTGAAATCATAATCTGATTGGGATAATTGCGATTTAATGGTTTCATCATCAATTTCAGAGTAGTTGTGATAGAGCTGGTTTTTGTCAATAATCTTCACAAGAATTTTTTTCTGCATTTCAAAATCTTCATCCCAGATAGATTGAGCAACTTCTTTTAAATCCACTCTGAAATCAAAATCAAGTGTGGCTTTCATGTCGTCAAAGATAGCTTTTAATTCCTCAGAATTTTTAGAGTTAAGGACAATATCAATAAAGGTCGAGTTTTTATCCATTAATTCAGCATAGACAAATGAACCTCCACCATCCCAACCAATAGCTTTCGAGATTCCAGTAGAATCACCATTAACTACATTTTTCAATCTCTTAACAATCAAATCCTCAATATACTCCATCTGTTCTATAGTGATATATTGACGATTCATTTTATGAGCTACAGCTGCTGTGGTTCCAGATCCTCCAAAAAAATCAAGTATAATATCATTTTCTTCACTAGAACTTGCAATAATTCTGTGTATTAATTTTTCTGGTTTTTTTCCATTTTCTAATGATACACCCCCCTCTGTTTTAATACTACTCCATGAAATATCTTCCCAAAGAGTTCCTGCTTTCTCGGTCTTATAAACCTCCCCATCCTCAATATAAGCAGTTTCTTTTAAAAAACTAACTAATCGTTTAGTCGAACCAATAAATCCAACATCAACTATCTTGCCTTTATTCTTACCAGAAACCGGTTTATAACGAGCAATTGTGTAACCATCATCGGTAACATTATTTCTCACTCTACTTCTAATAGACGTTTGAGCATTTTCTGTGGTAAAAATTTTATCTAAATACTTCTTATATATTTCACCTTCATCTAACCCCTCTTCAGCCATCAATGAGTTAATCGTCTTAGTCTCATAACCTTTCACTTGATAAAGTTCAATACAATCCCCACGACCATCAACTGTCTCTCCAATTTTTTCTAGTTCTCCAGGATTTACTAAAACAGTTTTATAAGCAAAGTTTTTCCCGTTTTCTCTACGTTCTTGTATGTAATCCATCAGTTTATATGGTTTTGTCTGAATATTAATACGAGCATCATCATTAGCGTAGATGAGTATAAATTCTGTGTTCTTCTTAAGTCTTCTATCCTCTCCTCCGCCACTAGCTCCAGAAGAAGATTTGGACTTAATAGTAACTGTATTTAAATAAGATCCTTCTCCAAAAATTTCATCTAGTAATACTTTAAGATAGGCATGTTGTGAATCATCGGTCTGTACCCAAAGTGTTCCGTCAGTCTTTAATAACTCTTTCGCAATTTTCAATCTATTTGTCATGAAAACCAGCCAAGTAGATCTACTAAATTTATCATTATAAATAAAGCTATCTGATCCAGTGTTATACGGAGGATCTATAAAAATACATTTAACTTTCCCTGCAAAACGTTTTTTTAAACTATGCAGAGCAAGAAGATTATTCCCTTTGATAATAAGATTATCAGTATCATTGATTTCTGAAATATCTGACTCTCCATTCTCGTCATATTTTTTAGCATTTTTAAAAATCTTATTATCGAGAAGAACGTCAATTTCTTCATGGGCTATTGTTTCATTTAAAAAAGATTCGATGACACCTTCCTCTTCGTTATCTTCCTTGCTCATACCAGCTTTTAAGATACCATCTTTGTAGGGGAAATTTAGGACAACATCTGTCACTTCATCCAAATAACGATTATTCGTGAATAGTCCAATTTTGTTAGTGTAACGTGTGTAAGAGTTTGACCAATATTCATCAACTTCAAGCATTTGAATGATATCATTGATTTTCAAAATTGTCGCACCAGCAATATCCTCGGTAAATGCTTCATTTAGAATTGCATTTGTCAAAATCTTTTCAACCAACTCAGGTTTATAATTATCTAAATCTACTATAATAGCGTCTTTTTTTAATAGTCCCTCAGCTACATACTGTTCATCAAAGCTTTCTACCACCTCTCGTAGGGCTTGTTGAATCGCTGTTTCGAATGCCTGACTCATACAAGTCCCTCACTTTCATACACAACAGAAAAGACCTTTTCACAAAAATGTGAAAAAGTCTGTTTTAGGGCTTGACAAAAAATACGCTTGATTACATAATCAGCGTGAGCTGTGAGC
>CAJPSM010000039.1 GCA_905373305.1 uncultured Streptococcus sp.
ACCACTCTGATTCTGAATAACTTTGAGATTCTGAAACGGTTTCCCACTCACTCTGACTCAGGCTATAGAACTCGGACTCGGAAACACTCTGACTGGCTTGCTCTGATTCGGAGTAGCTCCACCACTCTGATTCTGAATAACTTTGAGATTCTGAAACGGTTTCCCACTCACTCTGGCTCAAGCTATAGAACTCAGACTCGGAAACACTCTGACTGGCTTGCTCCGATTCGGAGTAGCTCCACCACTCTGATTCTGAGTGACTTTGGGATTCGGATATGGATTCCCATTCACTCTGACTCAAGCTATAAAACTCGGACTCGGAATAGCTCCACCACTCTGATTCTGAGTTGCTTTGGGATTCGGATATGGATTCCCACTCACTCTGACTCAAGCTATAGAACTCGGACTCAGAAATACTCTGACTCGCTTGTTCTGATTCGGAAGAACTCCACCACTCTGATTCTGAAGAGATTTGGGATTCGGATATGGATTCCCATTCACTCTGGCTCAGGCTATAAAACTCAGACTCAGAAACGCTCTGGCTCGCTTGTTCTGATTCGGAAGAACTCCACCACTCTGATTCTGAAGTGCTTTGGGATTCGGATATAGATTCCCATTCACTCTGGCTCAAGCTATAGAACTCGGACTCGGAGACACTCTGACTTGCTTGTTCTGACTCGGAGTAGCTCCACCACTCTGATTCTGAAGTGCTTTGAGATTCGGAAACGGATTCCCACTCGCTCTGGCTTAGGCTATAGAACTCGGACTCAGAAATACTCTGACTTGCTTGTTCTGATTCGGAGTAGCTCCACCACTCTTCTTCTGAGTGACTTTGGGATTCGGATATGGATTCCCACTCACTCTGACTCAGGCTATAGAACTCAGACTCGGAGACACTCTGACTCGCTTGTTCCGATTCGGAAGAGCTCCACCACTCTGATTCTGAAGAGTTTTGGGATTCGGATATGGATTCCCACTCACTCTGGCTCAGACTATAGAACTCTGACTCGGAGACACTCTGGCTCGCTTGTTCTGATTCACTCAAGGAAAGGGACTCGGAGACACTAGGATTTTGATCATAAGAAAGAGACTCTGAGTATGCAATACTTTCACTCAAAGAGAATGCATCCGTATCCTGACAAAGGGACTCCCCTGTCAAATGCTCAGAAACAGAGAGGCTATCAACCAAGGAAAGGGACTCAAATTCAGATTCTGAAGAAGAGACCACTAATGAGTAGTTCTCAGACATGGACTCTCGAAGCGAGAATCCTTTTGCTAATATACTCTGGCTAAACGACTCACTGTACGAATCTGCGACAGAAAGGCTGAGGGAAGCTAAAGCGCTAGTTGACAAGCTCTGACTAACATCCCTTATCAAGTCAGCCACTCCCAAACTGTTCCTTTCCTGAAAGTCTTCTAAGGCTTCCATGACAGAAACTGATTCTGTTGGTAACTCAAGATCTTCACTAGCACTCAGAATAATTTCCTTTTGCTCTTTGAGTTTTCGACTAACGGGCTTTGATTTAGTTGCATCCAGGCTACGGTAATCACTATCTTCCCTACCCTTTTGCTTAAACTTTGATATCAAACGTTTAAATCCCTTTAGCTCTTCGTTATTATTTTTGCTCATAATATGATTTTCTCCAAAAATACAGTTATATCATCATTATAAAGTCTACAACAGAATCTGTCAAAGCATTAGCCAAAGAAAACTTCTAATTTCCCAGAAGGCTTAATATTAATGTAACTCAATGCCATATTTTTTATAATGTTTAGATTTATATCTGCATTCATTCTTTTGTATGATTTAAAAGCTTCTTTATGAAACTCAAAGACAGGATTTTTTTGGGCATACCCTTGACTAGACACCAAACCTTGAAATTGCTGTAAATAGTCAACTTGCTCAACCCAACAGTCATCTATCGCTCTCAAAACAACAGTTCGTTGAAATTGATTGAACAACTCTGAATCCTTGATTTTATCTTTTTTCTGCTGGTATTCTGAAACAAGGAGGTCAGATAAAAACTTTTTAACTTGCCGTAAATCCGTGACATCTAGATCATCTGGAATATCCTCGCAGTAATAACTAATGTTATCCAAAACAAAGCGAAATAAATCCGCCCGCTCTTTAAACGGTGTTTTACTTGTATAAATGTCCACTGCATCCGATAGGATAGACAAGAAATAAGTCAAATCAAAGTCTGGATGAGAGATGAGCTTATTACGCTTATTGTAGATAATCTGTCGCTGAATACGGATACTTTCATCATATCGTTCCGTTGAACGTCTGGAAGCCGCTGACGCGTTATCACTATTCTTCTGAGCTTCTTCAACCGCATATCTAATACGACGAGAGGTCAAATGAATCTTTTGTTTTTCCTCTGGTTTTGCAATTTCTTTGTGATAGTACTCACTAATCCATTTGCTACCAGACTTAGAAATAAGATCATCCTCAAGAGAAATAAAGAATTTGCTCAATCCTGGAGCGCCTTGTCGTCCGGCACGACCGCGAAGCTGCAAATCCACTCGCTCACTGGACATTCTCTCTGTTCCAACAACAGCGAGTCCACCCAACTCAGCAACCCCTTCTTCCAAGATAATATCTGTTCCACGACCTGCCATTGATGTTGCTACCGTCACTGCAGAGCGTCTACCAGCCAGTGCGATCATCTCAGCCTCTTTCGCTGCATTATGGGCGTTCAAAACATTATGGGCGATTCCCTCTTGGAGTAAGAGCATAGAATAAATCTCAGACATTCCAACTGATCCTGTCGCAATTAAAACTGGCTGACCTTTTTTATGTAATTTTTTGATATACTCCAATGAAGCATATAATTTTTGAGGAATCGTGAGATAGATTTCATCTGGATAATCAATTCGTAAATTGGGTTTTCGTGTAGGAACAACTACGACTCCCAAGTCGTAAACGTCTCTGAACTCCTCCTCACAAACTTTACCAGTACCCGTCATTCCTGCTAATTTTGGAAACATTCTAAATAAATTTTGATAGGTGATAGAGGCCATCGAACGCGTTTCCAATGTGATTTTCACACGTTCTCTGGCTTCTAGTGCTTGGTGCAGTCCTGATTGGAGTTTGTTTCCTTCCAAGAGACGTCCTGTCGCCTCATCCATCAGTTTAACTTCGCCATTATCCACTGTGTACTGACGATCTTTTTCAAATAAGTGGTTAGCTCTCAAAGCTAGGTTAATTTGGCGAATGAGCTGGTAATTATCTGGATCATAGGCATTCTGGACGCGGAAATAAACCTCTGCTTCCTTTACTCCTTTTCTCGTCAACCATACAGACGTCCGAGTGGAGTCTAAATTAAAATCTTCCCCTTCTTTTAGAGTTTTTACAAACTCATCACACGAGAGAAAGAGGTTGGATTGCACCCGAGGAGAACCTGAAATGATTAGAGGCATCTGCGCACTATCTAGCAAGGCTGCATCTACTTCATCGACCAAACAAAAATAAAATTTTGGCAAAAACTTCTTTGATTGAGATGTCGCCAAGTTTTCTTCTAGGTAATCAAACCCTAACGCACTATGTGTTGTATAGACAATATCATTCTTATAGATTTGTTGTTTTTGAGGAATTTTAAGTTTTTTTGTCGGATCGTCCGAGACACCAACCCCAACTGTCATTCCTAAAAATCGAAAAACGGGTGCCATTTGTTTAGCATCACGCGCTGCCAAATATTCATTGGCCGTGACTAGGATTGTACTTTTTTCCGTCAAAGCATTTAGGTATAAAGGAAGGATAGCTGTCAAGGTTTTTCCTTCCCCCGTTCTCATTTCTGCAATCTGATTGTCTTGCATAACCAAGGCCCCTAAAACCTGAACATCATAAGGATATAATCCTAATACACGCTTGGCTGCCTCACGAATGGTTGCATACGCTTCCGGCAAAATGGACTGCAAGCTTTCTCCTCCAGAAAGGCGTTCTTTAAACCATTTTGTCTGAGCTTGCAGTTTCTCATTTGACATAGCTGCATAACTATCAGATAGTTTATTAACCTTCTCCAAAATCTTTTTGTAACGCATTAGTTTATAGGAGTTGGTCAAATTGAATCGTTTAGTTTTCATTCTCTCTCATCCACTCTTCAATCTTTTCCAAGTCAATCGCTTGAAGTAAAAATGACTTATCTAATAAATATTCAATGTTTGCTAGTTCACGTGGTCTAGTCTTCAAGTTCGCATATTCCCTAACTTTTGTCGGATTAAATTGCTGTAGCAATAATTCTTTAAAAATAGGCGGATTTACTCGATTACGGTAACGTTCCAGCAAGCGTTGATAGTCTAGTTCGCTTAAAAACTCATCCGTCACAAGAGCGTATGAATTTCCAAATTGTTTGGAGTAATGCAAGGCCGCAATATTAGAAATCGCTCCATAACCAACAAAAGCCACTTTTTCAAAAAGATGCTCTTGCGCTAATTCTTCAATCGTTTCAAGCAAAGTTTCGTAAAAACGTTCCTCCATGTATAGGAGCGCTTCCCTATAAGACGAATTAACAATCAATACATTTGAGAAATGTTCACGAACACGTTCTGGAATAAAACCTGTTCGATTGAGTTCAGGTTCAGTAAAGCAAACATACATCGTTTCTTTCTCGGAATCCTGATGAAGCAAATCAGAAATCCAGTAGCGATCCACTGTATAATCCGCTAACTGCTCCTCAGCAACATAAATCCCTTCAAAAAGGAAGCGATGACAACCCGAGCTGACTAACTGCACCTTATAATATTGTGTATTATCTGGAACGCATACGCTGACTCTCTCTCCCTGTTTAATGATCTGATTCGAAATTTCTTCATCTCGAGCATCCATAAATTCAACTTTTAAGTATGTTGAATTTTCTGGGATGGTTTCTATATGACTGCCAAAAATATAGTTTTGCCCACGTTTCAATTCAGGAAGCTGACTCGTATTGCGTAAGGCCTGATAGTTTGCCCGTGAATGCCATTCATGAATAACTGTCCCCGAAGGCATGAACTGGTTTTCATACAAAACATGACCACCATCTAACAGTTTGACAGATGAACCGTATAGATACTGAGATATGCTTTGGATATCCCAATAAGCAAAATAGACTTCTTCCTTGTATCTCACGATTTAAACTCCCTTTCAAAACTATTCATTAATAGCGTTTTATATTGATTAAAGAACCATTCGACAATACCTTGTGTATCGTCGTTGTGTCGTCCAGTCAATCCCTTACTGATAACGCTGACGCGGTAATCTCGCTGTCCTAACTCATCCAGCATATCGGGATAGGCCGACATATCATAGTCATCTTGATACATAAAGGAGATAATGAATTTTGTTTTTGAGAAATCAGCTGACTCAAAAGCCGTCCAGAAACGTTCGTTAAGCTGAGCTGTAGCTTCACTTGATAACTCCCCTATTGTGCGGTACACCAAATCCAGTGACGTTGGAAATCCTCCCGGACGAATAGTTGACTCATTTTCTGCCATATCTCCTAAGTTTACAAGAGGTTTTCCGACAATGACGGCATGAGGTTCCAACTTAGAACTATAGTAAAGGGCGCCAAAAGTCCCCATTGACAAACCTGACAAGGTCAGTTGTTCCTTCGTAAAGCCGAGTTCATCTAAGCAGTTATGAACCACTTGGAGAAGTTTTTGTTCTAGCTCCTCCGATCCAAGATAGAATGCGCCCCCTTCTGAACGCGGATCCCCTACTAGTAAGAATGGCGATCCCAAATTATTCATCATCCAGTATCCCTCGAATCCCTCTGCGGGACGGTACCCTGAAAAATAGATGTTCAACGGTGGTTTCAAATCTCCTGGATGGAAGAAATAAATCAGTTCTTCTCTATTTTTATCGCTAATTCGTTTTCCTCCGACTAACAAGTCTCCATAGCCTAGATGGGAGTCTCGATAGTGGCAGGGACCAAGTTTTACAATCCCTTGTCCCTTTGCTTGAATACTGATACTCAAATAATACGAATCATTTACATCTAACGTCAGAGGCCGATCAAAGTTCGTTTCATCATAAATCCATTCTTGCATGGGAGAATTTCCAGCTGGAAAACCTTTGACAACGTAGCGGATCGAACAACCTTCTGAAACCCTGAACTCAGGCCACAGATCTAAGGGCATCTCCCCACTCAGAAAAACATTATGTTGATAGGTCGCAATAGTCTGATAATCTTCACCGTATCGGCCACACAAACGAAGGTAGTTTGTCCCTTCATAACTGATTTGACCCTCAAAAGATGGTGCAGCGACTAGATGATTAACACTTAGTTTCGTTCCATTTTGCTTGGAGAAAAAACCACGTGAAAATATATGTAGCATCTGCTCTGGATTTTCAAAATTTGTTTTCACGGCCTTTTTACGCAAAAGAAATCGTTCCAATGTTTTCGTAGTGATTCGACAACGCTCATGATAGAACAGACGGTAAACCTGAATTTTCTGATCCAAGATAGTGACATACTCTAAATATTCAGCGGTATCTACCAACACGACATCAAACGGTTTATCTACTTTTTTCTTCTTCTTTTTTTTCCCGTTTTCCGCCTCAGCCTCTCTATTTAGGATCCCGATATCTTCTGGCAATAAAGAAACGATGTCTTCTGGTTTGACAAATGTCCATTTTATATTACTAGGAATTTCATATTGCTCCTGCCAATTTTCATCAGCAATTTGCAAAACACTAATTTTTTTCATTTCCTTTTAATTCCTTTATGGTATTTTTCCACATATCGACAATCTCACCCCTTGTGTACTGTTCAATCTTCTTGACTGAGTGAACTAGAGATTGATTCCAATGTTCTAAGTTTGTGAGGTAGTATAAGAGTGCCTCTTCAAAATCTGAAATATCCTCTAGAATCCAACCATTTTCTCCATGCTTCACATAAGAAGAACTATACAAGTTAACCTGAGGGATCCCTCCACTAATGCCAGCGATTTGAGTCAACACATCAGCTGGAGTCCCCAAATCTAGTATAATACGAACGTACTTCAGAACTTTAATCAAATCGGTGTCGCTATGAATAGTCTCAATATCAATCCGTTCGCGAACGATCTCCTCTTCATCATCAAGAACTCGGTTCTCACCTCTCGCTCTTTTCTCTTTATCAACAAAAATCAAGTCTTGTTCATATTCTGGCTTAAGTGATAGATAGCTTTCTAGCACCTGTTTTATATAGGCCTCTCGACCAAAATCCTGACTTTGTGTTCCGACCAGCAAGTCAATCCATTCATTTTTCAACATCATTTCAAACAAAGTCGTAAACACATATTGAATTTGATCTGCTGGTAAATTGTCGAAATTGACGTAAACAATTAACTCTTTTTTTCTTTGACTATGCCCTAGGTTTAGATGAGTATCATAAGGCGGAATCTCATAAAAGTCCGGCAACTGTTCTAGATCCACATTAGCTGCTATCGTTTCAATTTTATTTAAACTATCCACAACGAAAAACGGCGTGTCTGTCAAATCCGTTAACAGCTGCTCTTGGTTTGTGATTGGATAGCGATCTCCAAAAAAAGACAAAATAACATGATGATTTTCCTTAATCTTTTGGAAAAAGTGATTGTGCTGCACATCTGACGAAATCACTATCGTATCATCCTTCGTTAGCACAGAAGTTAAATACTGATCTAATTTTTCATTGATCAATTCTTCAATATCTTGGTAAACTTCTTTTGCAAATGTAGCCTGTGCCTCTGGGTTGATAAGTACTTGATGATTTTCTGTACCCAAAAATTCCCTAAACTGCCATGTACCTTGTAAATTTAAATAATCTTGGTAGTAAGGCTGATCATTTTCAAAATAGATGATACTTGAAACAAATCCACGATCATCAAAAATCAACTGATGATTTGTCTGCCCACCCTCAAAATAAGTAATATCAAAGAAATTACCTGTTTGTGAAAAGTTAATTTTAGCATAGTGCTCTTGATTTAAATATACCTCAATCATAAAAGGAGTATAGAAGAATTCTACTCCTTGAGGCCATTTAATATCTTCCAGACGAATTTTACGTACAGATACATCCGTCAGGCCTTGTATGGTATCAAATAGATTCCATACAGTTTCTGGCAATATTCTTTGCTGATAAAGAAAGGTTCGAATATGTGGTGAATAGTTCAAAATCAGAGTGGTATTTGCCTCTCCTGATTGCTGAAACATTCGCAGCAAATTCACCGCATCATCAAACATCATATTTTTAGACACGTAATAGAAAGGCAGAGTGGTAGAATACCATTTCCGATCTTGTCTATACCAAGATGGTACAAAGTAAAACATATCCCTCTATTCTCCTTTAAATTCTAATTCTTTGTGGTAGTAAGTCCCAATCCTCAAGATACGTATTTCTTCATGCAAAGGTAAGAGCATACTAACTAAAATGATCAATGTACTTGGTATAGTCAAAAGCAAATTTGGAAGAGGTAGGAAGAAATTAATGAAATAGGGTAAACCAATAAAAACGATCAGGTAGAGTGCTCCTACGTTAGACTGTAAGGAAATATAATGTTTCAAAACTTTTAAAGTTGCTTTCCCAGGCTGGATATAATCTAGGTATTCTCCTTGACGTTGTAAACGTTTCGCTGTTTCTTCTGGTTCCAAGTTGATATAGGCAAACAAAATTGCAAGAAGATAGATGGCCAGCAGATAAAAGGCCAAACTTAAGGGTTTTGTAAAGTCAAATAAACTACCAAAATTTTTCGTAAAACCATGTCCAAACCAGTCTAATACCAACTGAAGCAACATAATAACACTCGAGGCATACATAATAGGCATTCCCCCAGAGGGAAGAAATTTGATAGGAAGGTAAGACTTGCCATAGTAACGACTACTTAACATAACTCGATTTAGAGGCAAACGAATTTCAGCTCTCTCGCAGACCACGGCAATATAGCCCAAAATCAAAAACGAGATCGCCGCACCTACTAGAAAGGCCAGTCCTTCTTTAGACAAAACAGATTGTCCTATCAATACCACTAATTGGTTAGCAAATTGTAGCAGAATTCCTGAAATAATAATAATTGTCTGCCCACCTACTCCCTTGCTAACATTCAAACCAGCCAACCAGATAATAACAAAGCTTCCTGCTACAACAGTTGCTAGTACAGCCATATTATAAATCCAATCATCTACAAGAAGCAAAAAGCGTCCATTTTCCGAACGAGCTGTGTACATAACAGCTATCCCCTGTAACACTGAAAAAATCAAAGTGAGAATTTTTTGGACAAAATCCGCTTTTTTCAATGACCAGGACTGGATATTCCAACTTTTATTTAAATTGATAACCTGCCAGACAATCATGGTCGTAATCCATGGACCTAATCCCAGTGAAAACATGGAAATCTGAGAGACATCTACTCCTGCTAAAGAATACAAATAGGCCAAGGGATTTTGCTCACTTATTTGTGAAAAACCTGTATTGCCATTGTATCCTGGAAGTAAAATATGGCGACCAAGTAAATAGATCGCGATGATCAAAATTGTAAAAATTGCTCTTCGGAAAAAAATACTTGTTCGTTTCTGTTTCTTAAGACCGAAATGTTTCATCTGTCATCCTTTATTCTTTATATTTAGCAAATCTTGCGATCGTTCTCTAGTAATGTTCATGCACCATCATAATAGCAAGGTAACCCAAGAAAACAGGCTCATCCCACTGATAAACAAGATAGGATTAACTGGCTTACCATGATATTTCGCCTACGAAATATAGGAGCACCTCATGAGTGTAAATCTACTTGGAGCTTCTCTTCTATCCTTGAATATTTTCATGTGAGAACACCTGTTCTTCCATTTCTTCTATTTGAACACTATCAAATGCATAAACGGATTTAGTTAATCCTTAAAATTTTTATAAGTATATCAATTTTGTCACCATAATTGACATCTAAAAAATCAGTTCCATAACAAAATCCCTAAAGGGTGAGGAATTTTACGCTTTCTCACCTGATCATGATCCTTCGAAAGTTGAATGGATTTTATCCGATTTTTCTCATTAAAAAATCATTTATAAAAATTACCAGTGCCTACTATTGTAGCATATTTATCAATTATTTTCAAACACGACCTCTCTTTTTATAAGCGTGAAGGGCACCTTATGAATTTTGGGCAAAATCCATTTGGAATGGGATTGACTATTCTAAACATTTGTTTACGATTACAACTCAGACGAAAAAGACCAGAGTGTTACTCTGGTCTTTTCCTGTTCAGTTTAGCTTGTAACTAAACTTAATCTTCTTTTTTGCGAGTAGTAGCTGCAAGGCCTGCACCTAAGCCCAAGAGAGCCAAGCCCGCTGCTAAAGCTGACATATGAGACTCACTGCCTGTATTTGGAAGGTGATCTTTTTCAGTTTGTGTCGCTTTTTCTTCTTGAGAGCGCCCTCCCGTTTGAGCCGGTTGGTGCGCATCTGGCTGGACAGAAACTTGTGGATTTGGTTCTCCTTGCACTACAGCAGTTCCGACTTCAACGATACGATCTTGCGATGCTACCTTATCAAAGGTTTCTTTCAATGTACGCTTACCGTTTTCGACTTCTACTAGGTGGACACGAACGCCTTTTTGACCTTCTTGGATTACACGAGTTTGCCCTGCTGGAAGTTTATCAGTCTTACGTTCTTGAACTTGGAAATCAACTTCCTTTTCTTCTACTAATAGTTCTGGTTTGTGATGAACTAAATCTCTGACACCATCAAGTGGTTGAGCTGTACCTCGCTTAGTTCCAACTTCCACGATACGATCTTGCGCAACTATCTTATCAAAGGTTTCTTTCAGTGTACGCTTACCATTTTCGACTTCTACTAGGTGGACACGAATACCTTTTTGACCTTCTTGAAGAACACGACTTTCACCCACATAAAGTTTGTCAGTCTTACGTTCTTTAACTTGGAAATCAACTTCCTCTTCTTCTACTAGTAGTTCTGGTTTGTGATGAACTAAATCTCTGACACCATCAAGTGGTTGAGCTGTA
>CAJPSM010000040.1 GCA_905373305.1 uncultured Streptococcus sp.
TATTTTGACTTTCTGTGTCCAAGGTTTCGTACATCTTCCAGTTGTAGATACGAATAGCTTTCCAAGGTGTTCCGTTATCAGATGTAATGACATGCAAACGCCAGTCTTGGGCGGTGATTGGTTTGTCAAGAGTGATATCTGTAACGTGCGCTTTATTGCCACGGACTTCCTTAGCTAGCTTCCACTCGCCATCTGTATCCTTGTAATAAAGATCAAAGTCCTTGGTGTTCATCAAACCATCGTTAACAGACTCACCACCAGCTCCCGCATGATCCATCACCCATCTAACAACACGACGTGGTTGGGTCAAACGAATATCTACACTACCACTCAATTGTCCTGAAGACCACTTGTCTGATAGACTTGTAATCGTACCGTTCAACATGCCTTCGATGCCTTCTCCACCTTCAGTATTTGGGAAAGTGCTACCAATAACCTTTGCACCTGGAACAATATTTTCAGCTAAAGGTCTTGGGAGAGTCGTATCCTGAACAGTCATCCCCCAGTTAAAGGATGCCGTCGCCGCTTCAGAACGGAGACCATTTTTACCTACTGCAACGACTTTCAATTCCTGAGTCGTACCAGTCGCATTAGCAGAGCGGCTAACTTTTGGCAAGTAGATGGTTGAAGCAGATGAACCTGTTAACAAACGCCAGTTATCCCCATCTTTTTCGTAGACTTCATAGAAATCTGCATCTTGGTTACCCGAAAATTGAACCACTGCTTCAGCTTCTTGGGCATTCTTAAGAGATTGCTTCACCACAGAGAGACCTGTCGGGGCTTGTGGTGCTTGGTGATTGTCTGAAATGGTCAATTGACCTAGGTTGAACTGATAATCTTTTACAGCACCTTCATGTTCGAAGAAGAGTTTAACTGCATAGATGGTTTTACCTGCTAGTGAGCTAAGGTCAATTTCTTCATTTGTCCAGTTGTCAGAAAGAGTCAGTTCTTTCCAAGCCTCTGCATCCTCAAATTTGTAGTCTGGAGTCGTAGAGAAGGCCATATAAACTTTCGAGCCTTTTCCTCCCTTGTGAGCAACCCGAAGTTTGGTTTTCTCCGTTACTTCTAGTTTAGTAGAATACAAATTCACATCCTGGTCCGTCTTACCAGCTACATCACCTGAGAATTTAAGGGAATTTCCGCCATTGTAGGCATCTGTAAAGTCATATTCTGCACGAAGTTTTTCCCCCGTCGAAGTCTGCCACCAGCGCCATGTT
This sequence comes from uncultured Streptococcus sp., assembly GCA_905373305.1. Classification (GTDB taxonomy): domain Bacteria; phylum Bacillota; class Bacilli; order Lactobacillales; family Streptococcaceae; genus Streptococcus. The sequence continues at coordinate 1,218 of CAJPSM010000040.1, forward strand.
GGCAAGACACCTGAAACAGAACGGTAGTTCCACTCAGAATCCTTAGAAACTTTGCCGTCTACAAACCACTTTCTACCATGACCTGTATTAAAAGAGGTAGTGAAGGTCCGGCCTACTGCTGGAGTGCGGTCCGCAACTAAATTGGCAATTCCATACCACTCTTTATCACCTGGTTTTTGAGCCGTTGGATCTCCTTGGTAACCTGTGAAGAAGATATCTTCATTCTTATGGTAGTCTTCACCTGTTTTCCCTAGACTAGTAATCGTATCTGGTGCAAAGAGTCCAAGTGACAAACGCAACTTGCCTTTTTCATCTAAGAGGGCATCCCATTTGACTTTGGTCTTATAAGAACCACCTTGTTGCAATTCTAAGCCTGCAAAGACATCATACTGGCTACGTTCTAGCCATTTTGCCATCTCTACGGAGTGGTCATTCTTTTCCTTGTTCCAGTTGAAGTTAGCAAAGAATTGATCTGCAGGGACTTTGTCACCTTCTTTTTGCATAAACTGGTAGTTGTAATCACCAAGACCATCTTCGTGGTAACGACCATATTTGTAGGTCATGGCATCATACCAAGCATACTTGATTGGGTGGTTGACCTTGGCTGCGTATTCTTTTGTATAAAGCATGAATTGGCGCATCTTTTCACCAAGAGGTGCTACCAAATCACCCGTTGTTTCCTGGTTAATGAAATAGCCATCAAAGCCATAGTATTTAGCAAGGTCGACAAGTTTTCGCGCTATAGGGAAGGTGCCATCCTCATCTTGCTTCAAGGCGGCAGCAAACTTCTCTTGGTCAGCAATGCTATTAGACCAGTTGAAAAAGAGTGTTCCATAAACAGGAACTCCGTTGCGGTGGCCTGCATCAATGACATCTGGAGTTGGAACTAGACCTTCCCAGAAGACCATTGAATCCAAGTATTGCCAGTAATCAAAGGCGTAGGCTTTGAATTCTTCTCCACCAACAGAAGCGTGGTCTTTAGCCTTTGAGTTGGTGTTTGCTAGCGCCTGAACTTTAGCTCTTCTGCTTGCTTTTTCGTTAACCAACTGACCTCTATGGCGCTTGGCGAGTTCAACTGAGGAGCGATTGATGGGATCATCCTCACGCGCACCCGGTTCCCATTTCAACAAATCCTCCCATGTATCAAATTTGATTTCTTTTGGTCGGAGACTCTTTTCTTCATTTTTAGGAACGTCTGCTAGACTTGGTTTATCGGCTTTATTGTCAACCACTTGAGGTGCTTCCTCAGGCTTGACTCCTTCTTTGTCAGTTGGTTGAGTAGGTTTTTCAGCTTTATCTGTCGGAGCTGGCTTTGCTTCTTCTTTTTCATTAACCAAATCAGTAATTGCTGGATTGTTTTCTGAAATTGGTTGCTCAGCTACTTTGTTTTCAGTTTCCTCTAATTGTTTTTCGATGGCCGCAGTGTCTGGACTCGCTGTTTCACTAGCAATTGTAGCTTGGGCGCTCGTATTTGCAGCTGTTTCAGGGATACCGACCTGGTCGGCAAGTGCTGGACTCGCAAATAGAGCTGACCCAATCATCAAGGAACAAGCTCCGATTGATAGCTTACGAATACTGTAACGGCAACGTTTTTCAAAAAATAGATCTTTCATCTTATCCTCCTAATAAAACATAAAGTAAGCGCTTTACTTTTTTAGATAAAAAGCAACTGTTCTCATGGCATACCATCAGAACAGGATTATCTTCATTCTATCTTATATGAAAGCGATGTCAATCCATTTGACACAAAAACTATAACTAGGATAAAAAACAGTTAAATTTGGATATAATCCTTGCAGACATTTATACTTGAGGTAAGAACTCTATTTAAGGAAAAAATTTAAAAAAGTTAGCGATTTCTTACTAAAATAACAGAAAAACACTTGTGGGATTTCCTATTATCCTTTAAAATAGAATAGGAGAAATTCCGCGATTATTTTTCGGAGGAAAAAGAAATGTCCATTAATTGGCAGGAAATTTTATTTCACTTTTTAGGAGGTCTAGGACTGTTTTTATACAGCATTAAGACCATGGGAGACGGTTTGCAACAAGCTGCTGGAGATCGCCTTCGTTTTTACATTGACAAGTACACCAGCAATCCCTTTTTAGGTGTTCTAGTCGGGATCGTCGTAACTGCTCTCATTCAGTCAAGTACAGGGGTTACGGTTATCACGGTTGGACTGGTCAGCGCTAGCCTTCTAACTCTTAGACAGGCTATCGGAATTATCATGGGAGCCAATATCGGAACCACCGTTACTTCCTTTATCATCGGTTTCAAACTGGGCGAGTATGCTTTGCCCTTGATTTTCCTTGGAACCATGTTCCTCTTCTTTACAAAAAATCGAACAGCAAACAATATCGGGCGCATCCTGTTTGGTGTCGGGGGAATCTTCTACGCCCTCAACCTCATCAGTGCCGGTATGAGTCCGCTTAAAGATTTACCACAATTCAAGGAATATATGGTAACCTTGGGACAAAATCCTATTTTAGGAGTAGTAGCTGGTGCGGTGATTACTGTCCTCATCCAGGCTTCCTCGGCTACAATCGGGATTCTACAAGGTCTCTATGCAGGTGGTTTCCTTGACCTTAAAGGTTCGCTACCAGTTCTCTTCGGGGATAATATCGGGACAACCTTAACCGTTATCCTAGCAGCTGCTGGAGCTAACATCTCTGCGAAACGCGTTGCAGCAACCCACGTTACCTTTAACGTTCTAGGGACTATTCTTTGCTTAATTTTATTAGGCCCCTTCACTTCGATGATTGAGTATTTCCAAGCTTTACTTCATCTCTCACCTGAGATGACCATCGCCTTCTCTCACGGTGCCTTTAACGTAAGTAACACCATTGTACAATTTCCATTCATCGGAGCCTTGGCCTACTTTGTCACCAAGATCATCCCTGGTGAAGACGAAGTTGTTAAGTACGAGCCCCTTTATCTTGATGAACAACTTATCCAGCAATCTCCTTCTATTGCTCTAGGAAATGCCAAAAAAGAACTCTTGCACTTGGGGAACTATGCAGCCAAAGCTTTTGACCTTTCTTATAGCTATATCATCGGTTTGGATGAAAAGGTAGCTGAAAAAGGTCACAAAACAGAGGAAGCCATCAATACCATTGACGAAAAACTCACTCGTTACCTCATCAGGCTCTCAAGCGAATCCTTAAGTCAGAAAGAAAGCGAAGTGTTGACCAATATTCTTGACTCGTCTCGTGATTTAGAACGAATTGGGGACCACGCAGAAGGCTTGCTCAACCTAACAGACTATCTCCAACGCAAAGATGTTCATTTCTCTGAAGCTGCTCTAGAGGAATTAGCTGATATCTATCAAAAAACTACTGCATTTATTAAAGATGCCCTTGATAGTGTGGAAAACAATGATATTGAAAAAGCTCAAAGTCTGATTGAACGCCATAAAGAAATCAACAATATGGAACGCGTTCTCAGAAAGACCCACATCAAACGCCTTAACAAGGGTGAGTGTTCAACACAAGCTGGGGTCAACTTTATCGACATCATTTCCCACTACACTCGTGTATCCGACCACGCCATGAACCTTGCTGAAAAGGTCATCGCTGAACAAATCTAATAAACTAAAAGCTATCCTGAATGGGATAGCTTTTTCGTCTCCTCATCAAGAATGTCTTTTCTGACATATAAAAAAATGCTTTGATTCGCAGTGGAATCAAAGCATTTTAAAGAGTTCCCCAAACATGATAGCAGAAACTGCAGTGCCCCTGTACTTGGCTTCTTCTCTTTTGATAAAGCGCGCCAAATTGATCAATTCAGGTGCTGGATGTTTGGGATTTCTGAACAGTTCAAGATTGACCAGACCTGAGAGTCGGACTGCTAGTAATTGCTCATTTGTAGTAGGCAGTTTTTTAGCAGTCTCTAGGAGAGCAGCAACTAAATCTTCACTCAAGCCCTGACGGGCATGGTTATAGAGATCTTTTATAAGGCTTTCTAGATTTTCTTCTGCCATCCTGACCACCTCCCTAATGTTTAATAATTTTTAATCAAATCAACCGTTGAACGATCCAATTTTTTCACCAAGGCTTGCAAGAAAGCTTGAGCTTCTAGGAAGTCATCCATCGCGTAAAGAGTTTGGTGAGAATGGATATAACGAGCGCAGACACCGATAGTTGTAGATGGGACACCACCATTTTTCAGATGAGCTGCTCCAGCGTCCGTTCCGCCTTTTCCACAGTAGTATTGGTACTTGATACCAGCTTCTTCAGCCGTTGTCAAAAGGAAATCCTTCATACCTGGGAGGAGCAAGTGACCTGGATCGTAGAAGCGAATCAGTGTTCCATCCCCAATCTTGCCTTGGCCACCATAAACATCACCAGCAGGTGAGCAGTCAACTGCTAGGAAAACTTCTGGGTCAAATTTGGTTGTGGAAGTATGAGCACCACGGAGACCAACTTCTTCTTGGACGTTGGAACCAAGATAGAGTTCATTTCCCAGTTTTTGGCCTGACAAGGCTTCTGCAAGCTCGCTTACCATGAGGACACCGTAGCGGTTGTCCCAAGCTTTTGAGATGATATTTTTTTCATTAGCTGTCAAGATAGCGGAGCTATCAGGGACAATCGTGTCACCCGGACGGATGCCAAAACTTTCTGCCTCAGTCTTATCCGCAAAACCACCATCAAAAACAATATCTGAAATAGCTGGCATGGTTGGTCCACCTGTTCCACGAGTCAAATGTGGAGGAACAGAACCTGAAATCACAGGGATTTCACGACCGTCACGAGTAAAGAGTTTAAAGCGTTGGCTGCTGACTACCATTGGATTCCAGCCACCGATTTCAACCACACGGAAGGTTCCGTCTGGCTTAATTTCGCTGACCATAAAACCAACTTCGTCCATATGAGAAGCGACCAAAACACGGGGCGCATCGGTAGCTTCTGAATGCTTGATACCGAAAATGCCACCTAAACCATCTGTCACCACTTCATCCACATGCGGTGTCAACTTTTCACGAAGATAAGTCCGTACAGGCGCTTCATGACCTGAGATTGCAGCAAGCTCTGTTACTTCTTTGATTTTTGAAAATAATGTTGTCATATCAGTTCCTTCTTTCTGTCCTCCATTTTACCACTTTTTATAGGAGAAGGATAGTGGGAAGGTGGATTGGTTTTTACTCAGTTTTTCCAATAAAAGAGAGGGGTAGATGTTATTTCAGGAATTTTTCTTTCTTTTTACATTAAATTGTCAGAAAATTTATTGACAGATTAAAAAATCGTGTTACATTTATATCCGCAGGTATCTTTCGATACCAAATCCACACGAAAGGACGGGGTATGAAACTCTCTCATATTTTAACAGGCTTACTTCTACTCCTAGTCTTTCTCTCCATTACCATTGGAACTAGTGATTTTTCTTGGGAAAAATTCTTTGCTTTTGACCAACAGACCTGGCTTCTCTTTCAAGAGTCGCGTCTTCCAAGAACCATCAGTATTCTCCTTGCAGCATCAAGTATGAGCATGGCAGGACTCCTCATGCAGACCATCACTCAAAATCAATTTGCTGCTCCAAGCACAGTCGGAACGACAGAAGCCGCTAAACTGGGAATGGTGTTAAGCCTCTTTGTCTTTCCGTCTGCGAGTCTGACCCAAAAGATGCTCTTTGCTTTTGGATCATCCATTTTATTTACCCTCTTCTTCCTGGCCTTTATGACTATTTTTTCTATAAAGGAAAGGTGGATGTTGCCTCTGATTGGGATCATTTATAGCGGGATTATCGGTTCTGTCACAGAAGTTATAGCCTATCGTTTCAATCTGGTTCAGAGTATGACGGCTTGGACCCAGGGCTCCTTCTCCATGATTCAGACCCATCAGTATGAGTGGCTCTTCTTAGGCCTCATTATCCTGATAGCCGTTTGGAAATTATCCCAAACCTTTACCATCATGAATCTGGGCAAGGAAACCAGTGAGAGTTTAGGGATTTCCTACTCCCTACTTGAAAAGCTGGCCCTCTTTCTAGTGGCGCTAACGACAAGTGTCACCATGATTACCGTGGGTGCCTTGCCATTTCTCGGGGTCATCGTTCCCAATCTTGTCCGCAAGCGCTATGGAGATAATCTGAGTCAAACCAAACTCATCGTCGCTCTGGTCGGTGCCAATCTGGTTCTGGCCTGCGACATCCTCTCTCGAGTCTTGATTCGGCCCTATGAGCTGTCTGTCAGCCTCTTGCTAGGAATCATCGGTAGCCTCGTCTTTATCCTACTTCTATGGAGAGGGGGACAAAAAGATGCAGTTTAAAAGCAAACATACCAAGCTCTTTTGCCTCCTCATTATTCTGGCCATCGGAGCTTGTCTTCTCTACTTTTGGCCCATCACTAACCTGTCTGCCTTTGCCTGGAAGCTGCGTTCCCAAAAAATCATCGTTTATCTCTTGGTAGCCATCGCGACAGGGATTTCGACCATTAGTTTTCAAACCCTGACGGAAAATCGCTTTCTGACGCCAAGTATTTTGGGAATCGAATCCTTCTATGTCCTGCTACAGACCCTGCTACTGATATTTGAAAGCAAATTTCTACAGCTTGGGAAGTCGCCTGTCTTAGAATTTCTAATCTTGCTTCTGCTTCAATCCCTCTTCTTTCTCGCCTTACAAGGCTACTTGAAGACGCTGATGAAGCAAGATCTGGTCTTCATTCTGCTAATCTGTCTAGCACTCGGAAGTCTCTTTCGAAATATCAGTACCTTCCTACAAGTTCTGATGGATCCAAATGAATACGATAAACTGCAGAACAATCTCTTTGCCTCCTTTCAGCATCTCAACACTTCCATCCTAGCCGTCGGTTCTTTGATCATCCTCGCCTTGACAATCTTTTTCTTCCGAAAAGTAGTCATTCTGGATGTCTTGCACCTGCAAAGAGAAACAGCTCAGATATTGGGACTCGATATTGAAAAAGAACAGAGAGAACTCCTCTGGGGTATCGTGCTTTTGACCTCAACAGCCACTGCCTTGGTAGGGCCTATGGCATTCTTCGGCTTTATGCTGGCCAACCTCACCTACCTAATCGTCAAAGATTATCGGCACAAGTTGCTCTTTATCGTAGCCATTCTGATTGGATTTATTAGTTTGACCTTAGGGCAAGCCCTCATCGAACGAGTCTTTGCACTAGAAATTCGCATCAGTATGATCATCGAGAGTGTGGGTGGCTTCTTATTCTTTATCTTACTTTACAGGAGGGCGCGTCGTTGAAACTGGAAAACATTGACAAATCCATTCAAAAACAGGATATTTTGCAAGACATTTCCCTTGAAGTCAGTCCTCAGAAACTGACAGCCTTTATTGGTCCAAATGGTGCTGGAAAATCAACTCTCCTCTCCATTATGAGCAGACTGACCAAGAAAGATCAGGGAGTTCTCAGTATCAAAGGTCGTGAAATTGAGAGCTGGAATTCACAAGAACTGGCTCAGGAGCTTACCATCTTAAAGCAGAAAATCAATTACCAAGCCAAATTGACCGTTGAAGAGCTGGTCAGTTTTGGACGTTTTCCCTACAGTCGAGGTCGACTGAGGGCAGAAGACTGGGAAAAAATCCGAGAAACCTTGGACTATCTGGAACTAACAAACCTAAAAGACCGCTACATCGATAGCCTGTCTGGAGGACAACTCCAGCGGGTCTTTATCGCCATGGTACTGGCCCAGGATACGGACTTTATCTTGCTAGACGAACCGCTCAACAATCTCGATATCAAGCAAAGCGTCAGCATGATGCAGATACTTCGACGACTGGTGGGAGAGCTCGGCAAGACCATTATCATCGTCCTCCACGATATCAACATGGCCAGTCAGTATGCGGATGAAATTGTCGCCTTCAAAGACGGCCAAGTCTTTTGCAAGGGAACGACTGCTCAAATCATGCAGGCTGACCTGCTCAGTCAACTTTATGAGATTCCCATCACGCTAGCTGATATCAACGGCAAAAAGATCTGTATCTATAGCTAGCCATTCAGAACTCAAGTTAGAGAATCCTCAGTCTCTTGGCTAACAAGCCTATATAAGAGACTCACTAGATCGTTATCACATTTTAAAAAGGAGAAATCATGAAAACATCCCTTAAACTTTATCTCACTGCCCTAGCGGCAAGCTTCTTGCTCTTACTTGGTGCATGTAGTACAAACACGAACTCAAGCACTAGTCAGACGGAGACAAGCAATTCTGCTCCAACAGAAGTAACTATTAAAAGCTCACTAGACGATGTCACGCTTTCAAAAATTCCAGAGAAAATCGTTGTCTTCGACCTCGGTGCTGCGGATACTATTCGAGCTCTTGGATTTGAAAAAAATATCGTCGGAATGCCGACACAAACGGTTCCGACTTACCTCAAAGATTTAGCCGGAAAAGTTAAGAATGTTGGTTCTATGAAAGAGCCTGATCTAGAAGCTATTGCCGCTCTTGAACCAGATTTGATCATTGCTTCACCACGTACACAAAAATTCGTAGATAAATTTAAAGAAATCGCTCCAACCGTCCTCTTTGAAACAGGAAAAGAAGACTATTGGGCTTCAACTAAAACCAACATCCAATCACTAGCTGCCGCCTTTGGCGAAACTGGTACACAGAAAGCTAAAGAAGAATTAGCTAATCTAGACAAGAGCATCCAAGAAGTCGCTACTAAGAATGAAAGTTCTGACAAAAAAGCCCTTGCTATCCTCCTCAATGAAGGAAAAATGGCTGCCTTTGGTGCCCAATCTCGTTTCTCTTTCTTGTATCAAACCTTGAAATTCAAACCAACTGATACCAAATTTGAAGACTCTCGCCACGGACAAGAAGTCAGCTTTGAAAGTGTCAAAGAAATCAATCCTGACATCCTCTTTGTCATCAACCGTACCCTTGCTATCGGTGGTGACAACTCAAGCAACGATGGCGTCCTAGAAAATGCCCTCATCGCTGAGACTCCTGCCGCTAAAAACGGTAAGATCATCCAACTAACACCAGACCTCTGGTATCTAAGCGGTGGCGGTCTTGAATCAACCAAACTCATGATCGAAGACGCTCAAAAAGCTTTAAAATAAGCAAGAAAACCCAACATCAGGTGATGTTGGGTTATTTTTTTTCTTGATTACGTTTGAGGGAAAAGTGGTCTGGGACAGGATCTTTTCCTATTGGCGACCAGGGGTGGCAACGTAAAATCCGAGCCAAGCCCATCAGAACACCCTTGAAGCCATGTTTTTCAATAGCCTGAATCATGTAGTTGGAACAAGTCGGCTCAAAGCGACAAGAGGGTGGAAAGGCCGGTGAGATAAAACGTTGGTAAAAGCGTACTGGCGCTATTAAGATTCGTTTCATTATTTCTTGGTTACAGCCATAGTGTGTAGTCGGCTGATTTCTTTTTTATTAAGGCGACGGGATTCTCCCGGACGGAGACCTGTCAAGTCTAGGTGCCCAAAACGTGTCCGAGACAACTTATCCACTTGAAGACCGACGGCTTCAAACATCTTTTTAACCTGATGATTACGCCCTTCGTGGATGGTCAACTGTACCACAGAGCGATTTTTAACTGGATCCACTTTGAGAATTT
>CAJPSM010000041.1 GCA_905373305.1 uncultured Streptococcus sp.
AACCAGGTCTTAAGAAAGCTCGTAAAGCATCACAATTTAGTAAACGTTAATTCGAGAGAATTACTATACTTACAAAGAGCACCTTTCGGGGTGTTCTTTTTTATCGACACTTTGTAGATTTATAATTGGGAATCTCCTTGAATGGTATCAGGTAAATGAAAAGATTCGGCGATCATATCCTATTTCTTCGTACTTTAGTCTAATACCTATAATGTAAAAAAACTCTAGCTATCAGGTAGTTGATAGTTAGAGTTTTTTTCTATTCATATGATTTAATGAGATTAAATAAGGCTTCTACTTCTGATGACAGTGTAGCTGATTTGAGATAAGCGTAATAAACTGTAAATGTTATCTGGTCCTCCGGTATTAGAGGGATTTTTATTAAATCATCATCTTCATCAGAAAGTGCGATATCAGCCAGTAAACTAACGCCAATCCCTTTCTTTAAAAGTTCTTTAAGAATGACAATGTCATCAGTCTTAAAGAATATTTCTGCCTTGTTTTGATACTTTTGATTAAGTAGCTCAAAAGCTTTCAGGTGAACAAAGTGTTCGTCTAAAAGTATAAAGGATTGATCTACTAATTCTTCAAAAGTGAGGGAAAGAGCAGTAGCAAGAGGATGGTTCTTAGATAAAACGACATACAGTTCTTTATGAAAGAGTTCATGTGTCTCTATTGAAGGATGATTGAGTGGTTCAATCAATCCGAGTAAGCTCGCATCTAGTTCTCCCTTAAGGAGAAGATTTAATAATTCTACGGATCCACCACGAATAGGACGTACCTTTTTTAAAAAATCAAATTCAGTTTCTTTATTTAAGACAGAGAAAAGATACTGAATGATAATAGGAGGGAATCCTACAGTAGAGCAATGCGCCAAAGAGCGATTAATTTCTTTGCGAGTAGAAATGACCTCAGGTAAAATCAGTTCTGTATGCTTCAGAAGGATTTGTCCTTGATTAGTTAGTTTAAAGGAGCGATGTGAAGGATCATGGTGAATCAATTTGCAATTAAAAGATTCCTCTAAGCGCTTGATGGCATAAGAAATAGATGGTTGGCTGACTTTATGTTGTTTTGCTACTTCCGTATAGGATTGAAGCTGGCAGAGGTCATAAAAATATTGTAGATCTTTTAAATTCATATGGGCTCACTTTCATTAGTTGGAGAAGGAAAATAAGTGGAAATCACCAGATAAATACTTTTTATCCGTATCCTACAATTTGACTATACGAGTATTCACCAGTTAAAATGTAAGTGAGTCAGGGATATCAAAGGTTATCTAAGATACTTTCAAAAATGACCAACATCTTTTCTCGTTTATCAATAGGGAGCTGTTTAATCTTCATGTTGATTCTTTTGAGTGAAAGATTGTCGGTCTTATCAGAGGTTGATTCAAGGCTATCAAAATTGAAAAATTCCTCTGGGGTCATCTCTAGGGCGACAATCACTTTTTCAAGACTGTGAATGGTCAGATTCACATTTTGGTTTTCAAGTTGATTGATATACTTAAGCCCAAGTCCTGCTTGTTCCGAAAGTTCTTCCTGGCTCATTTTTTTCTGTGTTCGAAAATATTTCACTTTTTGGGAAATATATTGTTGTAAATAGTTTTTATTCGTCATATAAATAGAATACAAGTTTTGCATGACAAAAAAACATCTTAGAAAATACAAAGTATTATATAACAAACTTATATGATATTTATTTTAATTCGGATTGCCAATTTGTATGATTAGTTTCTTTTACTCGAAACTTTTAGTAAAGAGTGATCATTGAGAGTTTTATGAGTCCAGAACTTTATAAAATATAACAACTTAAAGTGTCATTAATAATGGTGTTCTAAGTATAAAGAGCTTATTAGAAAATTGTTCTCGTAGACTCATTATAACATATACGTACACAATTGTATTTTTCAAACAACAAAGTTTTCCAAACGATTCGTTTTAAGTGGTATAATAGAAGTAAAAAGGAGGTTGCACTATGATTGCACATGATATTTTAAATAATCCTTTCCTCAATAAAGGTACTGCCTTTACATTAGAGGAGCGGAAGGAACTAGGCCTTATTGGTTTACTGCCACCGTATGTTCAAACGATTGAAGAACAAGCGGCGCAAACTTATGCACAAATGCAAACAAAAGCCAATGATTTGGGAAAGCGTCTTTTCCTAATGGAAATTTTTAACACGAACCGGACTCTTTTCTATTACCTCTTTTCTCAACATTTGGAGGAATTCAATCCAATTGTATACGATCCAACTATTGCAGATACCATTGAAGGCTATAGTGATCTCTTTGTAGATCCACAATATGCGGGATATCTTGATATCAATCATCCTGAAAATATTGAAGCCACTTTGAAAAATGCTGCTGGGAATCGCGAGATTCGTCTCATTGTTGTAACAGATGCAGAAGGAATCCTTGGAATCGGTGACTGGGGAACAAATGGTGTCGATATTTCTGTTGGGAAATTGATGGTCTACACGGGTGCTGCTGGAATCGATCCTTCTATAGTCCTTCCTTTAGTCATTGATGCAGGGACTAACCGTGAAGAACTTCGTAACAATCCTAATTACTTAGGAAATCGTCATGAACGGGTTCGTGGTGATCGTTACTATGACTTCATTGACCAATTTGTTCAAACAGCAGAACGTCTCTTTCCTAAACTCTACCTTCACTGGGAAGACTTCGGCCGCTTGAATGCTGCCAATATTCTTGAAAAATACCGAAAACAAATTCCAACTTTTAATGATGATATTCAAGGCACAGGAATCGTTACCTTGGGTGGTATCTTTGGTTCACTGGATATTAGTGGTGAAAAATTAACAGATCAAGTTTATCTCTGCTATGGTGGTGGTACTGCGGGTGCAGGGATTGCTTCTCGTGTTCTTCGTGAAATGGAGAGTGAAGGTCTTTCTGAAGAAGAAGCCTATAAACGTTTCTTTATGGTTGATAAACAAGGTCTTCTCTTTGATGACATGGATGACCTAACTCCTGAACAAAAACCGTTTGCTAAGAAACGTGCTGACTTTAGTAACGCAGACAAGTTGACTGACCTGCTTGAAGTAGTGAAGACTGTGAAGCCAACCATTCTTGTAGGAACTTCGACTCAGCCTAATACCTTCACTAAAGAAATAGTAGAGGCTATGTGTGAAAATACAGAGCGTCCGATGATCTTCCCTTTGTCAAATCCAACCAAACTAGCTGAAGCTAGTGCCAAAGATTTGATTGAATGGTCAGATGGCAAAGCTTTTGTCGCAACAGGAATTCCTGCTGATACAGTTTCTTATAAAGGTGTCGACTATGTGATTGGTCAAGCCAATAATGCCTTGATTTACCCAGGTCTTGGTCTAGGTATGCTGGCTTCTGAAGCAAGTCTTTTGACTGACGAAATGATTGGAGCAGCGGCTCATTCATTAAGTGGTATTGTCAATCCAGGCCAACCAGGAGCTCCTGTCTTGCCACCATTCAAGTATGTAGCAGATGTTTCTATTAAAGTAGCAGAAGCAGTCGCTAAAAAAGCACAAGAGCAAGGTCTTGCGCGTGCTAAGGAAACAGATATGGCCAAAGCAGTTCGTGATTTGAAGTGGTATCCAGAGTATAGATAATTCATTCCTGCTGCCTATCCTTCGCTAGCGACAGATTTGTATGGGCTGTGGACTTAAGTAATATAGAAAGGATACCTATGTCACTCTTTTTAACCTCGATTACGAGTATCATTCCGATTATCGCTATCATTATTTTGGGGTATGTTCTTCAGGTGAAGGGATGGTTTGGAGACGACTTTGGACCTAACCTATCTCATTTAATCATGAATGTAGCCTTGCCAGCATCAATCTTTGTGTCGGTAATGAAATACCTAACACTAGATAAACTAATCAGTCTTTCTGGAGGTCTCCTTTATACATTTGTGGCCTTTATCTTGGGCTATATCGTAGCTTATATTGCAGTTGTGCTTTTCAAGGTTCGTCCAGGACGGCGAGGAACCATGATTAATACCTTTGTGAATGCCAACACTATTTTTATTGGTTTACCTTTAAACGTTGCTCTTTTTGGGGATCAGGCTCTTCCCTACTTCTTGGTGTATTATATTACAAATACGGTATCTACTTGGACATTAGGTGTCTATCTCATGACCTCGGATAGCAAAGAAGGGGCTTCAAAGCAAGCTCAAAAATTCAATTGGAAGAAGCTCTTCCCAGCACCTTTATTGGGATTTCTTGTAGCCCTTGTATTTTTAGTGCTCCGTCTTCCTGTTCCAAGTTTTGCAGAAAGTACTTTGACTTATATTGGTAGTTTAACAACGCCACTATCTCTTATCTATATCGGTATTGTTCTTGCAAAGGCAGGCTTGAATACGATTGCCTTTGATAAAGATACAATTGTCACTTTGGTTGGACGCTTTATCCTAGCTCCTCTGATCATGCTTCTTGTATTGAAGTTCTTTGCCCCAAATATGGCAACAGCAGAATTTAAGACCTTTATGATTCAGTCTGCTACACCAGCTCTAGCAGTTCTTCCAATCCTTGCCAATCAAGGAAAAGGAGATGTTGAGTTTTCAACGAATGTGGTGACTCTAAGTACAGTGCTCTTTATCATTGTTATTCCAATATTACAAACTTTGTTAGGATAAGAAGGAAGAGGATAGGGTTGAAAGTTCTGCGTTAATAAATTCCCCTATTTAAAAAATATTGATTCAAATTTTATGAAATGAATAAGTGGTTTTAGTTCTGAAAAGCCTTGATATTACGCTATTTTTAGTCCAAATGAAACTCATACTTTCCAAACCAGGTCTTAAGAAAGCTCGTAAAGCATCACAATTCTCAAAATGTTAATTCGAGAGAATTACTATACTTACAAAGAGCACCTTTTGGGGTGTTCTTTTTTATATTTCCATACTAAATTGGTGCAATTGACACAGTTGTTGCGACTTTAGTCGAATACAGTCAGTTGCCTCAAAACGTTAATTAACACGATACTATCAACGTTTTGAAACACTTAAGAGTTCACCTCATGGGTGCTTCTCTGTCTAACTTAATTTTATAAATTAGGAAATAAAAAAGTGGTATAATAGTCATAGATGAAGAACTGCAAAAATGAGAAATATGTAGAAGAAAATTATTAACATGAAAAGTATCCTCAAAACCTACCCAGTTGTCAGCACTTTAACTTTCATTTGTTTATTTTTAGGAATTCTCACTTCTATTTATGGGAATGCTATGTACGACCTATTGGCCTTTCATTCAAAACCAGTGTATTATTGGCAGTATATGAGTGGAACCTTGATGCATGGAAGTAAAGGAGCCCCCCTCTGGTTTTTATGGGTACATCTGTTTTTAAATGGGCTCATGATTCTACCTTTTGGCGGACTGCTGGAAAGGAAAAGAGGCTCCAAACATGTCTTGGTTATTTTTGTTACTGCGACAGTCGTCTCTTCTATCGCCTTTCACTTGTTAACACTGGGGCAAAAAATTCAGGCGACTGGGATTTCTGCGGTTGGTTATGCTTTTATAACTGGAGGAGTCATGCTCCTATCAAATATATGGAAAGAATTTTCATGCACCGTAAAACTGTGTTATCTTTGCTTAATCCTTCTATCTAGCCTGATGCTTTTACCAATGATCACCGGATGGATTTCTACCTTCTTGCATCTTTCGGGGATTGCTAGTTACCTTTTCGTTTTATCCTCAGCCACTGCCTTAAGGAAAATGCTTAAGGCATCCGTTGATTCATCATGATATTAAGATTTACAGACATTCAAGAATTTTATCTTGGATGTCTTTTTTGTTCAAAATAGATAAGTGTTACTGCTTAAACTTGATTTTCCCAGTGGACAATCGTTCGCTTTTTTTATATAATAAAACTAAACCAAAATGGTTGATTTTTGAAATGGAGTCAACCTGCAACGAAAGCGTCACACTAGGAGGTGAATCATGTACCAACCAGAAAAACTCAAGGCTCGGAGAAAAGAGTTGAAATTGACACAGAAAGAAATTGCAGAGCGGCTTGGGATTAGTTTTCAGGCTTATTCAGCCTGGGAACGTGGCATTAAGGAGCCTTCTAAAGAGAAGGTTGCTCAGCTAGAGAAGATTTTAAAAGTCGCAAAAGGGTATTTCACCCAAATCGAAATTGTCCGTCTTTACGATAGTCTTTCCAAGCAAGGAAAGGAAAAGGTTGTTCTCTATGCTCGCAACCTAGTTCAAGAGGAACAAGCCCAGAAGGTTACGGCTATGCCAGAGCGTCTCTACGAGTACCGTGTCTATGAACGCATGTCAGCAGGGATCGGGGCTTCGGTTTATGATGATCGAAACTTTGATACGGTTTATTTCAATGAAGAACTGGCTCATGATTTTGCTTCCTGGGTGGCTGGGGACTCCATGGAACCTAAATATCAAAATGGCTCCGTGGCTCTGATTCGGGAAACAGGATTTGATTATGATGGGGCTGTTTATGCAGTGGTTTGCAATAACCAGACCTATATCAAACGGGTTTATCGGGAGGAAGATGGCTTGCGTCTGGTCTCTATCAATCCTAAATACAAGGATATTTTCATCTCCTATGAGGAAGATCCTCGGATTGTGGGGATTATCGTTGGGAACTTTGTACCAATGGAGGGTTAGCTTATGGGCTACTTTGATTATTCCAGAGAGCCCAAAAGCGATATTGCCTTTGTCGATATGAAATCCTTTTATGCTAGTGTCGAGTGTGTGAAAAGGGGCTTACATCCGCTGAAGACCTCACTTTGTGTTATGAGTCGCGCGGATAATTCTACTGGCCTGATCCTAGCCTCCTCTCCCATGTTTAAGAAGATTTTTGGCAAGTCAAATGTTGGTCGGGCCTATGATCTGCCTTTTGATATCAAGACCCGCAAATTTTCCTACTATAATGCCAGAAAGCAGGGGTTGCCTACAGATTCAGACTATGTACGCTACATCGAAGATTGGGCACAAGTCACCTTGATTGTGCCACCTCGGATGGACGAGTATATCGCAGTCAATATGGAAATTCAGCGAATCTTTCAAAATTATGGCAGTCCAGATGATATTTATCCCTACTCTATCGATGAGGGCTTTATTGACCTGACTAGTTCGCTTAACTATTTTATCCCAGACAAGAGTCTATCTCGCAAAGACAAGTTGGATATGCTTTCTGCTCGTATTCAGAGGGATATTTGGAGGCAGACAGGGATCTACTCTACGGTGGGTATGTCCAATGCCAATCCCTTACTGGCCAAGTTGGCTCTGGATAATGAGGCCAAGCACACCCCGACCATGAGGGCCAATTGGTCTTATCAAGACGTGGAAGAGAAGGTCTGGACCATTCCCAAGATGACGGATTTTTGGGGGATTGGCAGGCGGATGGAGAAACGCTTGCATACTCTGGGGATTTTTTCTATCAAGGAATTGGCAACCAGCAATCCCGACCAATTAAAGAAAGCTCTGGGTCAGGCTGGCCTGCGTTTGTGGTTTCATGCTAACGGGATTGATGAAAGCAATGTTCATAAGCCCTATAAAGCCAAGTCCCAGGGGTTGGGGAATTCTCAAATCTTGCCGAGAGACTACGTGAAGCTACGGGATATTGAAATTATTCTCCGAGAAATGGCAGAGCAGGTGGCCATTAGACTGAGAAGGGCGGGCAAGAAAACAACCCTTGTCTCTATCTATCTTGGTTTTTCTAAACAGGAGGTCAGGCCGTCTATTCACACACAAATGAAGGTCGAACCTACCAATAATACAGCTATCTTAACGGATTATGTTTTGAAGCTATTTCATAACAAATACACTTCTGGAGCAGTCAGAAGTGTCGGAGTCAACTATTCAGGATTTATGGACGAGTCCTTTGGTTTGATCTCTCTCTTTGATGATGTTGACAAGTTAGAAAAAGAAGAAAGGCTCCAGACGGCTATTGACTCCATTCGGGAACAATTTGGTTTCACTTCTCTCTTAAAGGCCAATGCACTAGAAGAAGCCTCTAGGAGTCTTGCCAGAAGCAAGCTGATTGGGGGGCATTCTGCTGGAGGATTAGATGGATTACAATGATTGATCGTTCTTATTTACCTTTTCAATCTGCGCGAGACTATCAAGATCCAGGGATGCAGAAGTGGATGGGCTTTTTTCTCTCAGAGCATACTAGCTCGCTTGGTGAAGAAAAAAATTGGGTTGATTTTTCGACGAATTTGAATTCAGTTGAGAAACTACTCTTGCTTTCTCAGCTTTATGTTGGGCAACTGAAGGGATGCTTTGTGGTCAAGGAAAAGAAGCATAAAACCACTATCATTGGTGAAGTGAAAGAATTGTCCTCTAAAACCTTATCTATTAGAACAAACGAGGGATATAGGCTGATAGAGGTTGCAGATGTGCTCGAAATTCGACTGTGGGAGGAGGGAGTTTATGACTAGAAAAGAACTGTATGAAAACAAACTGCAGATGGATTATTTTTCAGATAGTTATATCCGCTTTGAAGAGGATTTCCAAAAATACTCTGCCATGAACGTTCCCTTGATTTTTTTGATCGATGATATCCTACGAACCATGGCGATGAATCAGAAGAACTACTTCGTCTTAAACAAGGAAAATGCCAAGGATGGGCGAGAGCATCGCTTTTACTTCAGGGTGGTGACGGAAAAAGAGTGTCCCAGAAATCGAACCTATGCATATGCTGGACTCAAAAATAGTAGTCAGTGACTAGGTGTGGAAGAGGGAAGTTTGATTTAGGAAAGATGGCTTGTGAACGTCAGAAAATCTCATGGTATTGGAATTCGAAACACCATCCTATATCTGTGGAGTTCTTGCAGAACTTATGATGGTAGTTCTGATGAGATAAGGCAAGGACAACTCTCTTTTTTAGATGAGCGTTTATTTGAAAACGTAGTTGGATTTGAGAACACCTATTCTCAATGATCATCTTACTTTATAGATTCATACCAAAACATCCATGTGTATTTGTGGATGTTTTTTATTTTATAGATAGAAAAAGAGAAGACCAAATGGTCTTCTCAACGGGGGAACTGAATAATTAGAAAGAATCAATCAAAGAGGGTTATTAGTCTTTGAAATTCTTTTGGAAGATGAGGAGAGATAAGATAGAAGTAATGGCTGCCAAGAAGAGGAAGGCACTTGCTTCTTGTTCCCCAGTTGCAGGGAGTTGTCTTTCCTTGTCTTCTTTGACTGTAGCTGTAACAGGAGCTTTTTCATCTTTTGATGGTGAATTATCTGTTACGGCTGGAGCAGGTTTTTCAGTCTCTCTTGGTAGAACATACTCAGGAAGAGTCACAACTGGTGGTGCTTCTGTTCCAACTGAGCTTTGTTTGCTACCTACCTCAATCACTCGATCTTGAGCTGGAGTTGCTTCTGTTTGGAGAACCTTGCGATTGTCGCCGTCCACTTCAACATATTCGACTAAGAGACCGTCTTTCCCTTCTGATAGAACTTGTTCTTTTCCTTTGTCTAATTGTGGGTTTTCGCGACGAATAGTCTTGAATGGTACTACCTTATTGACGATTTCCAAGCTTGGAAGTGTAAAGACAAGGTCTTTAACCCCTTCCTCAGGATTTGAAGAAGTAATTGGTTTCTCAGGTTGAACTGGATTTTCAGTCTGCGCTGGTTTCTCAGTCTGCGCTGGTTTCTCAGGCTGCGCTGGTTTCTCAGTCTGCGCTGGTTTCTCAGGCTGCGCTGGTTTCTCAGGCTGAGCAGGCTTTTCAGGTTGAACTGGAGTTTCCGGTTGCGCCGGTTTCTCCGGTTCAGCCGGTTTTTCAGGCTCAGCAGGTTTTTCAGGCTGCGCTGGTTTCTCAGGCTGCGCTGGTTTCTCAGGCTGAGCAGGCTTTTCAGGTTGAACTGGATTTTCAGGCTCAGCAGGTTTTTCCGGTTGAGCAGGATTTTCCGGTTGCGCCGGTTTTTCCGGTTGCGCCGGTTTTTCCGGTTGAGCAGGTTTTTCCGGTTGAGCAGGTTTTTCCGGTTGAGCAGGTTTCTCAGGATTAGCCGGTTTTTCCGGTTCAGCTGGTTTCTCAGGTTCAGCTGGTTTCTCAGGCTCAGCTGGTTTTTCAGGTTCAGCTGGTTTTTCAGGTTCAGCTGGTTTTTCCGGTTGAGCAGGTTTTTCCGGTTGCGCCGGTTTTTCCGGTTGCGCCGGTTTTTCCGGTTGAGCAGGTTTTTCCGGCTGAACTGGCTTTTCAGGCTGAGCAGGTTTTTCAGGCTCAGCAGGCTTTTCAGGCTGAACTGGTTTCTCAGGCTGAGCTGCTTCAAGCTTGCTAATTTGTTCAAGAGCGGATTCTAGCGCTTTATTAACTTCTTCTTGAGTCTTGGCCTCTTGAATTGCAGCAATTGCTTGGTTTGCAAGTTCAATTAATTTCTTCTTAGCTTCATTGTTAGAACCAAGCTCACCGACTTTTTTCTCGATGGCTTCTGTCAAGCTAGCCATGGCCTTACTGTATTCGATTTCCGGTTGTTTTGGTTCAGCTGGTTGCTCAGGCTGGTCAGGTTTCTCAGGTT
>CAJPSM010000042.1 GCA_905373305.1 uncultured Streptococcus sp.
TTCCGACTTGAGAGAAGAAGTCGTGGTTAGAAGTTCCTGTTGAAATACCGTTCATAACGATTGGGTTGACATCATCAGCTGAATCTGGGAAGAGTGGATCTTGTCCTAGGTTCATAAGAGCCTTATTGGCATTGTAACGAAGGAAAGTTTTAACTTCCTCAGTCCAGCCAACACCGTCATAGAGGCTTTCTGTATAGCCCTCTTCGTTTTCGTAGAGAGTGTAGAGCAGGTCGTACATCCATTCTTTGAGCTTTTCTTGCTCTTCTTCAGGTAATTCATTGAAACCAAGTTGGAATTTGTAACCAATATAAGTTCCATGGACAGACTCATCACGAATGATCAGTTTGATGATTTCCGCAACGTTAGCCAGTTTGTTGTTACCAAGATAGTAAAGCGGTGTAAAGAAACCAGAGTAGAAGAGGAAGGTTTCAAGGAAAACACTGGCAACTTTCTTTTCTAGTGGGCTACCATTGAGATAGATTTCATTGATAATTTCCGCTTTTCTTTGTAGGTAGGGGTTAGTGTTGGTCCATTCAAAGATTTCTTCGATTTCAGCCTTGGTATTCAAGGTTGAAAAGATAGAAGAGTAAGATTTTGCGTGGACAGATTCCATAAACTGGATGTTGTTGAAAACAGCTTCTTCATGCGGTGTACGGATGTCCGAGCGAAGTGCTTGAACCCCTGTTTCAGATTGCATGGTATCCAAAAGGGTCAAACCACCAAAGACTTTTCCAACCAAGTCTTTTTCTTTGTTTGATAGTTTTCTCCAGTCGTCTAGGTCATTTGACAAGGGGATACGCGTATCGAGCCAGAATTGCTCCGTCAGCTTTTCCCAAGTTGATTTGTCGATGACATCTTCGATGGCATTCCAGTTAATGGCTTTGTAGTAAGTTTCCATTTGAAATCTCTTTCTGTATGTAATAATGCGATTGTCGAATCATCTCTATTTTATCATAGTCTGAGAAGAGTATCGCACAAAAAGTCGGAAGCCCGACTTTTTAGTTTTTCATAGTATTTAAGATACTTATCAAGTTTTGTATGGCGGGTAACTTAATCAGTAGTCCGAGAAAATGTGGTTGCCTCAGAAAAAATTAAATCACACAGCTTTCACATTGGTTAGCACCAACTTCCCCACCGTCGTCTGTAAAGGTACGGACGTAGTAGATAGACTTGATACCCTTGTTAAAGGCATAGTTACGAAGGATTGACAAGTCACGTGTCGTTTGTTTGTTTTCTTTCTTCCATTCGTAAAGACCTTTAGGAATGTCGCTACGCATGAAGAGAGTGAGCGAAAGCCCTTGGTCCACGTGCTCAGTCGCAGCAGCATAAACATCAATCACCTTACGCATATCCATGTCGTAAGCAGAAGTGTAGTAAGGGATAGTATCTGTTGACAAGCCTGCGGCAGGATAGTAGATTTTACCAATTTTCTTTTCTTGACGTTCTTCGATGCGTTGCGTAATCGGATGGATAGAAGCAGAAACGTCGTTGATATAGCTGATAGAACCATTTGGAGCAACAGCAAGACGGTTTTGGTGATAAAGACCATCTGCTTGAACCTTTTCGCGAAGTTCAGCCCAGTCAGCAACGCTTGGAATAAAGACATCTTTGAAAAGTTCTTTAACACGGTCTGATTTTGGAACAAATTCGCCAGTTACATACTTGTCGAAGTAGCTTCCGTTAGCATAGTCTGATTTTTCAAAGTTGTGGAAGGTGATACCACGTTCGCGAGCGATATTGTTTGATTCTACCAAGGTCCAGTAGTTCATAAGCATAAAGTAGATGCTTGTAAATTCAATTGACTCAGGTGATCCGTACTCAATCAGTTGTTGGGCAAGGTAACTATGAAGCCCCATGGCACCAAGACCAAAGGTGTGAGCCAAGCTATTTCCGTGGTCGATAGTAGGAACAGCTACGATGTGTGAACTATCTGTAACGAAAGTCAAAGCACGAACCATCGCACGGATAGAACGACCAAAGTCAGGTGAGGTCATCATGTTGACCACGTTAGTTGAACCAAGGTTACATGAGACGTCTGTTCCCATTTGAAGGAATTCTTGAGCATCGTTGATCAGGCTTGGTTCTTGAACTTGAAGAATCTCAGAGCACAAGTTACTCATGATAATCTTACCATCAACAGGATTCGCACGGTTAGCCGTATCAATGTTGACTACATAAGGGTAACCAGATTCTTGTTGCAATTTAGAGATTTCCGTTTCCAAATCACGCGCTTTGATTTTTGTCTTGCGGATATTTGGATTTGCGATCAATTCATCGTATTTTTCTGTGATGTCGATGTAGTTGAACGGCACCCCGTATTCAAGTTCTACAGAGTATGGGCTGAAGAGGTACATTTCTTCATTTTTACGGGCCAATTCGTAGAATTTATCTGGGACCACAACACCAAGTGAAAGGGTCTTTACACGAACTTTTTCATCGGCATTTTCTTTCTTAGTGGAAAGGAAAGCGATGATATCTGGGTGAAAGACATTGAGGTAGACAACCCCAGCACCTTGACGTTGCCCGAGTTGGTTTGAGTAAGAGAAACTGTCTTCAAAAAGCTTCATAACTGGTACGACACCAGAAGCAGCACCTTCATAACCTTTGATAGGAGCTCCGGCTTCACGAAGGTTGCTGAGGGAAATTCCCACACCACCACCAATACGTGAAAGTTGAAGAGCTGAGTTGATGGAACGTCCGATAGAGTTCATATCATCAGTCACCTGAATCAAGAAACAAGATACCAACTCCCCACGACGAGCACGTCCAGCATTCAAGAAGGAAGGAGTAGCAGGTTGGTAGCGTTGGTGGATGATTTCATTGGCAATATCAATCGCAACAGCTTCATTACCATCTGCGAAATAAAGTGCGTTAAAGAAGACGCGGTCTTCCATGCTTTCAAGGTAATATTCACCGTCATTAGTCTTCAAGGCGTATTGATTATAGAACTTATAGGCAGCCATGAAAGACTTGAATTGAAAGTTTTGATCCTTGATAAATTGAGACAATTCTTCCAAGAATTCTGGACGGTATTTCTTAATAAATGCTGTTTCAATGTAGTTGTGTTCAATAAGGTAGTTGATTTTATCAGTGATTGAATCAAAAACCATAGTGTTTGGAACTACATTTTCTTTAAAGAAGGCATCCAAGGCTTCTTTATCTTTATGAAGCATGATTTGTCCATTAACAGGACGGTTAATTTCGTTATTGAGACGGAAGTAGGTCACGTCCTCAAGATGTTTTAATCCCATAAAATTTCCTTTATCTAATTACAAAAGAAAGGCCTCTAAGTTAGCCCTAGAAGCGAGTTTCTTCTGGATGATGTACTAAGATTATGCTAATTGTTTCAGTTTTCCTGGTTGGAAACCTGAAAAGACTTCAGTTGGTGTTTGGATAACAGGAGCTGCGCTGAAACCGAGCTCTTTGACTTGATCGATGTACTCAGGTTGCTCGTCGAGATTGATCTCACGATAAGCGACATTGTTGCTGTCCAAGAAACGTTTGGTCATTTTACATTGTACACAATTATTTTTAGAATAAACCGTTACCATTTTCGTAACTCCTCTTTCAAAATTGATTACTTTCTTAGTATATCAGAAAAAAAAACTTTGTCAAACAATTTTGACTAAATATTGTGTTTTAAATAAAAATATTTAAAAACAGGACACTATATATAGTATGAGATGAATGGTGAAGATTGCGTTTTCATTGACCTATCAAAGACTGATGAAAACTCGAAACTATATCCTGTATGTTGGTAATTTATATAGAAGATTTTCAGCAAGTTATCTGAAAGGAAATTAAAGAAAGTCCATAAAATACTTGAAAAATTATCTTGAAGATGATATAATACAGTCTTGTAAGGGTTATCACATATAACTCAAATAGAAAACACTTAAAGGAGAGTCAAACTATGGCTTCTAAAGATTTCCACGTAGTGGCAGAAACAGGTATTCACGCACGTCCAGCAACATTGTTGGTTCAAACAGCTAGCAAATTTGCTTCAGATATCACTCTTGAGTACAAAGGTAAATCAGTAAACCTTAAATCTATCATGGGTGTTATGAGTCTTGGTGTTGGCCAAGGTGCTGACGTTACAATTTCAGCTGAAGGTGCAGATGCTGACGATGCAATCGCTGCTATCTCAGAAACAATGGAAAAAGAAGGATTGGCATAAGGAAATGACAGAAATGCTTAAAGGAATCGCAGCGTCAGATGGTGTTGCAGTTGCTAAAGCATATCTACTCGTTCAACCGGATTTGTCATTCGAGACTATTACAGTCGAAGATACAAACGCAGAAGAAGCTCGCCTTGATGCCGCTTTACAAGCATCACAAGACGAGCTTTCTGTTATCCGTGAGAAAGCGGTAGGTACGCTAGGGGAAGAAGCTGCTCAAGTTTTTGACGCTCACTTAATGGTGCTTGCTGACCCAGAAATGATTAGTCAAATCAAAGAAACAATCCGTGCTAAGAAAGTGAATGCGGAAGCAGGTCTGAAAGAAGTGACAGACATGTTTATCACTATCTTTGAGGGTATGGAAGACAACCCATATATGCAAGAACGTGCAGCGGATATCCGCGACGTGACAAAACGTGTATTGGCAAATCTTCTTGGTAAAAAATTGCCAAACCCAGCTTCTATCAATGAAGAAGTAATCGTCATTGCACATGACTTGACTCCTTCTGATACAGCTCAATTGGACAAGAACTTTGTAAAAGCTTTTGTAACCAACATCGGTGGACGTACAAGCCACTCAGCTATCATGGCACGTACGCTTGAAATTGCTGCTGTATTGGGTACAAACAACATCACTGAAATCGTTAAAGACGGTGACATCCTTGCCGTTAACGGTATCACTGGTGAGGTTATTATCAACCCAACTGATGAACAAGCAGCAGAATTTAAAGCAGCTGGTGAAGCGTATGCTCAACAAAAAGCTGAATGGGCACTTTTGAAAGATGCCAAAACAGTGACAGCTGATGGCCAACACTTCGAATTGGCTGCCAACATCGGTACTCCAAAAGACGTTGAAGGTGTCAATGACAACGGTGCAGAAGCTGTTGGTCTTTACCGTACAGAATTCTTGTACATGGATTCTCAAGACTTCCCAACAGAAGACGAGCAGTACGAAGCATACAAGGCTGTTCTTGAAGGAATGAACGGTAAACCAGTTGTCGTTCGTACAATGGATATCGGTGGTGATAAGGAACTTCCTTACTTCGATATGCCTCACGAAATGAACCCATTCCTTGGATTCCGTGCCCTTCGTATCTCTATCTCTGAAACTGGAGATGCTATGTTCCGCACACAAATCCGTGCCCTTCTTCGTGCGTCTGTTCACGGTCAATTGCGTATCATGTTCCCAATGGTTGCGCTTTTGAAAGAATTCCGTGCAGCTAAAGCAGTCTTTGACGAAGAAAAAGCAAACCTTCTTGCTGAAGGTGTTGCAGTTGCGGACAATATCCAAGTTGGTATCATGATCGAGATTCCTGCAGCAGCTATGCTTGCAGATCAATTTGCCAAAGAAGTTGACTTCTTCTCAATTGGTACAAACGACTTGATCCAATACACCATGGCAGCAGACCGTATGAACGAGCAAGTTTCATACCTTTACCAACCATACAATCCATCAATCCTACGTTTGATCAACAACGTTATCAAAGCAGCTCACGCTGAAGGTAAATGGGCTGGTATGTGTGGTGAGATGGCTGGTGACCAACAAGCTGTTCCACTTCTTGTCGGAATGGGCTTGGATGAGTTCTCTATGTCAGCAACATCTGTACTTCGTACACGTAGCTTGATGAAGAAACTTGACACAGCTAAGATGGAAGAGTACGCTAACCGTGCCCTTACAGAATGCTCAACAATGGAAGAAGTTCTTGAACTTCAAAAAGAATACGTTAATTTTGATTAATCGAAAGGTCCTTGCAACTCAGTTGCAGGGATTTTTTGACTGCATTTAAAGAATTATCAAGATAAACGGCTTATATGAAGCCTTTTGAAGACAAACTAGTGGGACAGAATAAAAAATACTTAATCAGTTCACAAAAATCTTTGACAAGTTGCAAATTTAGGAGTAAACTATTAACCAGTTAAGTAATAGAGAGGAGTTTCTGCAGTTTAGAAATGAATTGCAACTAGAAATATCAAAAAGAAAGAGAGTTTCGATGAAAATTAATAAGAAATACCTTGCTAGTTCTGCGGCGGCCTTGATTTTAAGTGTTTGTTCTTACGAGTTGGGACTTTATCAAGCCAGAACGGTTAAGGAAAATAATCGTGTTTCCTATATAGATGGAAAACAAGCAACGCAAAAAACGGAGAATTTGATTCCTGATGAGGTTAGCAAGCGTGAAGGAATCAATGCAGAGCAAATCGTTATCAAGATAACTGATCAAGGCTATGTCACTTCACATGGCGACCACTATCATTATTACAATGGTAAGGTTCCTTATGACGCGATTTTCAGTGAAGAACTCCTCATGAAAGATTCAAACTATAAGCTAAAAGATGAGGATATTGTCAATGAGGTCAAGGGTGGTTATGTTATCAAGGTAGATGGAAAATACTATGTCTACCTTAAGGATACTGCCCATGCGGATAACGTCCGTACGAAAGAAGAAATCAATCGACAAAAACAAGAGCATGGTCAGCATCGTGAAGGTGGGACTCCAAGAAACGATGGTGCTGTAGCTCTGGCACGTTCGCAAGGACGTTATACCACAGATGATGGTTATATCTTTAATGCTTCTGATATTATAGAGGATACTGGTGATGCTTATATCGTTCCTCATGGCGACCATTACCATTACATTCCTAAGAATGAGTTATCAGCTAGCGAATTGGCTGCTGCAGAAGCCTTCCTATCTGGTAGAAGTGGCCAATCAAATAAGCCTACTTATCGCCGTACCAATAATAGTGCTAGCAGCAATGTAGATAGATGGACCCCATCCTATAATAATCAAGGCAGTGGCTATACGAACACGAACACGGCTAACAACAGTAGCGATGATAACCAAGCAAGACAAAGTGATGAGGGTATTGATAGCCTTCTAAAACAACTTTATGCCTTGCCACTCAGCCAACGACATGTGGAATCTGACGGTCTTGTTTTTGATCCAGCACAAATCACAAGTCGCACTGCCAGAGGTGTAGCTGTCCCTCATGGTAACCATTACCACTTTATCCCTTATGAACAAATGTCTGAATTGGAAGAACGAATCGCTCGTATTATTCCACTTCATTATCGTTCGAACCATTGGGTGCCAGATTCAAGACCAGCAGAACCAAGTCCACAACCGACTCCGGAACCTAGTCCGAGTCCTCAACCTGCACCAAATCCTCAACCAGCTCCAAGCAATCCAATCGATGAGAAATTGGTAAAACAAGCGATTCGAAAAGTAGCTGACGGGTATGTCTTTGAGGAGAATGGCAACTCTCGTTATATCCCAACTAAGGAACTTTCAGCAGAAACAGGAGCAGCCATAGATAGTAAACTGGCCAAGCAGGAAAGTTTGTCTCATGTGCTAGGAGGTAAGAAAACTGAGCTCCCATCTAGTGACCGAGAATTTTACAATAAAGTTTATGACTTACTAGCAGGTATTCATCAAGATTTACTTGATAATAAAGGTCGACAAGCTGATTTTGACGCTCTGGATAAACTGTTGGAACGTCTCAATGATGTCTCAAGTGATAAAGTCAAGTTAGTGGATGATATTCTTACCTTCCTAGCACCCATTCGTCATCCAGAACGTTTAGGAAAACCGAATGCGCAAATAGCTTACACAGATGATGAGATTCAGGTGGCCAAGTTGGCAGGCAAGTATACAACGGAAGATGGCTATATCTTTGATTCCCGTGATATCACCAGTGATGAAGGGGATGCTTATGTAACTCCGCATATGACCCACAGTCATTGGATTAAGAAAGATAGTTTGTCTGACGCTGAAAGAGCAGCAGCCCAGGCTTATGCTAAAGAGAAAGGTTTGACCCCTCCTTCGACAGACCATCAGGATTCAGGAAATAGTAAGGCTAAGGGAGCAGAAGCTATCTACAATCGCGTGAAAGCAGCTAAGAAGGTGCCACTTGATCGCATGCCTTACAATCTCCAACATACTGTGGAAGTCAAAAACGGAAGCTTGATTATTCCTCATTATGATCATTACCATAACATCAAATTTGAGTGGTTTGACGAAGGTCTTTATGAGGCACCTAAAGGTTATACTCTAGAGGATCTCTTTGCGACTGTAAAATACTATGTTGAGCATCCAAACGAACGTCCACATTCAGATAGCGGATGGGGCAATGCAAGTGACCATGTTCAAAGAAACCAAAATGGTCAAGCTGATAACAATCATACGGAAAAACCATCAGAGGAGAAACCTCGGACAGAAAAACCTGAGGAAGAAAAACCACGCGAAGAGAAGCCGCAAAGTGAGAAACCAGAGTCTCCAAAACCAACTGAGGAGCCAGAAGGAGAATCACCAGAGGAACCAGCAGAACCTCAGGTTGAAACTGAAAAGGTTGAAGAAAAACTGAGAGAGGCTGAAGAGTTACTTGCAAAAATCCAAGACCCCATTATCAAGTCCAATGCCAAAGAAACTCTCACAGGATTAAAGAATAATTTACTATTTGGCGCCCAGGACAACAATACTATTATGGCAGAAGCTGAAAAACTATTGGCTTTGTTAAGGGAGAGTAAGTAGTCGTAGCAGTATTTTTTAACTCTTAAAAACAGGATAGGAGAATTGGAAAACGAAAAATGAGAACAGAATGTGAGTTCTAGTTCTCATTTTTTTCATGAAAATATGTAAAATATCTTGACATATAGTGTAAATAAAGATAAACTATTTACTAGTTAATTAAATGGTTAAATACTAGTTAAGGAGTAATGATGAAAAAAAGAACAATACTATTATTAATGGCCAGTGTGTTGGCTCTTGTCTTAGGAGCATGTGGTCAAAAAGAAAAACAAGAAGCAAAAGGGATGAAGATTGTAACAAGTTTTTACCCAATCTATGCCATGGTCAAAGAGGTATCGGGGGACTTGAATGATGTACGGATGATTCAGTCGAGTAGTGGAATTCACTCATATGAACCCTCAGCAAATGATATTGCTGCTATCTATGATGCGGATGTCTTTGTCTACCACTCGCATACATTGGAATCTTGGGCGGGAAGTCTGGATCCAAATTTGAAAAAATCAAAAGTTAAAGTTTTAGAAGCTTCAGAAGGGATGACTTTGGAGCGTGTACCAGGTTTGGAAGACGTAGAAGCAGGTGACGGTATTGATGAAAAAACACTTTACGACCCGCACACTTGGTTAGATCCTGAAAAAGCAGGTGAAGAAGCGCAGATTATTGCGGATAAGCTTTCGGAGCTTGATAGTGCAAACAAGGAAACCTATCAAAAGAATGCCAAAAACTTTATCGCTAAAGCTCAAGAATTAAGCAAGAAATACCAGCCAATTTTTGAAAAAGCGAGTCAAAAGACTTTTGTTACGCAACACACAGCCTTTTCTTACCTGGCTAAACGCTTCGGTTTGAAACAACTTGGTATAGCAGGGATTTCCCCTGAACAAGAGCCGAGTCCCAGACAGTTGACAGAAATCCAGGAATTTGTTAAAACCTACAAGGTTAAGACGATTTTTACAGAAAGTAATACCTCTTCTAAAGTTGCTGAAACCTTGGTCAAGTCAACAGGGGTTAGTCTGAAAACACTGAATCCTTTGGAAGCAGACCCCGAAAATGACAAAACTTACTTAGAAAATCTAGAAGAAAATATGAAAGTTCTTGCAGAAGAATTAAAATGAGGAGATTATGAAAATGAAGAAAAAGTATATTGCGGCGGGATCGGCTTTAGTACTTTCCCTAAGTCTTTGCATCTATGCACTGAACCAACACCAAGTAGAAGGAAACAAGGATAATAACCGTGTGTCTTATGTCGATGGGAAGCAAGACTCTCAAAAAACAGAGACTCAGACACCAGATCAAGTTAGCAAAAAAGAAGACATTCAGGCAGAACAAATTGTAGTGAAAATTACCGACCAAGGTTATGTGACTTCACACGGTGATCATTTCCATTATTACAATGGTAAAGTTCCTTTTGA
>CAJPSM010000043.1 GCA_905373305.1 uncultured Streptococcus sp.
TTTTCTCCTTTATAGTATTAATTGTCCATTAGAATGGTAAATCATCATCTGAAATATCCAACGGATTGGTTGCTCCAAATGGATTTTCATCACGTGAAAAGTCAGGTACTGATTGTGTAGGCGCTGTATAACTAGCAGTTGGTGCAGAATAAGCCCCACCTGTATGTCCTTCACGCACGCTACGGCTTTCCAACATTTGGAAATTATCAGCCACGACTTCTGTTACGTAGACACGTTGTCCTTGCTGGTTATCGTAACTACGAGTCTGGATACGACCTGTGATCCCGATAAGAGAGCCTTTTTTAGCCCAGTTAGCAAGATTTTCAGCCTGTTGGCGCCACATAACGACATTGATGAAATCAGCCTCACGTTCGCCATTTTGACTCTTGAATGTACGGTTTACTGCAAGAGTAAAAGTCGCAACTGCTACATTTGATGGGGTATAACGCAACTCAGCGTCACGTGTCATACGCCCTACAAGTACAACATTGTTAATCATAATTTACCTTCTTACGCGTCAAGTTTGACGATCATGTGACGAAGAATGTCAGCGTTGATTTTTGAAAGACGGTCAAACTCTTTAAGAGCTGCATCGTCGTTTGCTTCAACGTTAACGATGTGGTAAAGTCCTTCACGGAAATCTTGGATTTCGTATGCAAGACGACGTTTTTCCCAATCTTTTGATTCAACAACAGTTGCACCGTTGTCAGTCAAGATAGAGTCAAAACGTGCTACCAAAGCGTTTTTCGCTTCTTCTTCAATGTTTGGACGAATGATATAAAGAATTTCGTATTTAGCCATTGATATGTTCCTCCTTTTGGTCTAATGACCCCTAGTCTTTGCAAGGGGTAAGTGAGGTTTGCTCACAATTAACTATTATACTAGAAAAGCTAGTAGATGGCAAGAGAAAAAAGATAAAAGTGAAAAATAACTCTATTTCTTAGAAATAACATTCTCTTTTAGTTCCAAAAATCCGGCCATCTCTTTCAAAATGAAAAATAGCAAAAAGCTGGCTAGTACTAAAATGAACCCTAAGTAAAGAAAGGCTACTACAAATCCTAGATAGTCAATCAACCACCCCGTCAGAGGAAAAATGACGATCATACTCAGGCTGAACATCATAGAGTAGACACTTAGCATGGTTGCCCGTACCTCACTTGGGAGTCGCTTTTGTAAATCGTTGTCAAAAATCGGTTGAAAGAGAGCATATAAGGCGTTACTAATCAAATAAACTAAAATATAAATCAGTGGCGTACCAAAGTAGGACAGCAAATAAGTTCCTCCCGTCAAGAGGACAAGAATTGGAAAAAGCTTTAAAGCTGAATACCTCTTTCCAATCTTACTTGCTAGATAAACTGCCCAGATATTCAACGCACTGCCCATCAGCATGACCATCGAAATCTGCCATCCTTCTAGGTCAGGCAGTTGATTTTGATAGTAAAAATAAAACATACACATCAGTGTTCCGATGATTTGGGACAGAATCATCCAACCAAAAAGACTGGGATTTCTCTGCAACTCTTCTTTGACAGTCCAGATTATTTTTTTCATCGTCAAGCGCTCAGATTTTTGCGCTTTAACACTAGGCTCTTTTAGCATCCAAGTTAGAAAAAGAACGATAATCGAAGTAGCAATCATGATATAGTAGGTCAAGTGCAATTGACCATGGACAAAAAATCCCGCTAAAACAGTCCCCAAAGACCGAGTTCCTTCTGCTACTCCTGACATAAAACTTGAGATAGACAAATAGCACTCTTTTAATTCAGCCTCCACAGCCGAATCATAAACCATGGCTGCACTCGTCCCCGAATCAAAATTATAAGACAAGGCACTCACCACCATAGCGAGTGCATAAATCCAAAAATTACCTTGCCCTACTAACATGAGAATAGACGACGCAATTCCAGCTATTCGGCTTGAATACAGATTGGTTTTATATGAATAGCGGTCAGCTAACATTCCAGAAGGAATTTCACAAATGACACTAGTAGCATGAAAAATACTTTCCAATAAGCCAATCTGCCAAAGTGACATCCCATTTTGACTTAGAAATAAAATCCAAAAGCTGGTAATGCCCAGAAAGGCAAAAAATTCCACTCCAGCCATGAGACCGATATTCTTCCGGTAATTTCGTTTAAACATATTTTCTCCTTTAACAAGTGTATTTGTATCATTGTGCTTGTCACTTGTTAATCCTAACTTTACATGTCCCTCACCTCTTCTTTCTTCTACTTTGAAAAAACGCCCCTGGGGCGTTTTGATTTATTTTACGGTTTAATACGGTGCAACATACGTGGGAATGGAATCGCTTCACGGATGTGTTTAGTTCCTGCTGCGAAGGTTACCATACGCTCAATACCGATACCAAATCCACCGTGTGGAACAGTACCGTATTTACGAAGGTCAAGATAGAATTCGTATTCTGTACGATCCATTCCAAGTTCTTCCATCTTAGCTACAAGGGCATCGTAGTCTTCCTCACGCATAGAACCACCGATGATTTCTCCATAACCTTCTGGAGCAAGCAAGTCTGCACAAAGCACGCGCTCAGGATTTCCAGGAACGGGTTTCATATAGAAGGCTTTGATGGCTGCTGGGTAGTTCATGACAAATGTTGGCACACCAAAGTGGTTTGAAATCCAAGTTTCGTGTGGTGAACCAAAGTCATCTCCATGTTCCAAATGCTCGTAGTCTGCATCAGCATCATTTTCATGCTCTTGCAAGAGGTCAATGGCTTGATCGTAAGTGATACGTTTGAAGGGTTCTGCAATGTAGCGTTTCAAAAGCTCTGTATCACGTTCCAAAGTTTCCAAGGCTTGAGGAGCACGGTCAAGAACACCTTGGAGCAAAGCTTTAACATAGGCTTCTTGCAAGTCAAGTGACTCATCGTGCGTCAAGTAGGAGTACTCCGCATCCATCATCCAGAACTCAGTCAAGTGACGGCGCGTTTTTGATTTTTCAGCACGGAATACTGGACCAAAGTCAAAGACGCGGCCAAGAGCCATCGCACCTGCTTCTAGGTAAAGCTGACCTGATTGGCTCAAGTAGGCTGGAGTCCCGAAGTAGTCAGTTTCAAAGAGTTCTGTTGAATCCTCTGCTGCGTTTCCTGAAAGAATTGGGCTATCAAACTTCATGAAGCCGTTCTTGTCGAAGAACTCATAGGTTGCATAGATGATAGCGTTACGGATTTGCATGACTGCTACTTGCTTACGAGAACGCAACCACAAGTGACGGTTGTCCATTAAGAAGTCTGTTCCGTGTTCTTTTGGAGTGATTGGGTAATCTTGTGATTCACCGATGACTTCGATGTCTGTGATATCAAGCTCATAGCCAAACTTAGAACGCTCATCTTCTTTGACAACCCCTGTCACATAAACAGACGTTTCTTGGCTCAAGCGTTTGATGACATCAAACTTCTCAAGTCCCACTTCTTCACCAAATTTTTCTACAAAGTTTGGTTTAAAGGCTACACCTTGGAAGAAGGCTGTTCCATCACGCAATTGCAAGAAGGCAATTTTTCCTTTTCCTGATTTGTTGGCAACCCAGGCTCCGATGGTCACTTCTTGACCAACATAGTCTTTTACATCAATAATTGTTACACGTTTTGTCATTGTTTTTCCTTTTCTATTCTTCTTTATGGCACACTGCCTCTATGTTATTTCCATCTGGGTCTATCACAAAGGCCGCATAGTATCCCACATGGTAATTTTTACGTTCGCCAGGTGCACCATTATCCTTTCCTCCAGCAGCCAAAGCCGCTTGATAGAAAGTATCTACTTCTTGACAAGTTTGAGCACTAAAGGCAAAATGCATCGGCTCTTGTTGACCAACACTTAGCCAAAAATCACCACCTGGATCCACATTTCGTGGTTCTGTGAAACTAACGACCTGCCCCGTATCAAATTGAAGGTGATAATTTAAAGCAGTTAAAGTGGCTTGATAGAAAGCTTTAGAAACTTCTAAATTCTTTACCTTAAGGGTGAAATGATCTATCATTACACTTCCTCCATAAATTGATGCAAGCGACGAATAGCTTCTTTCAAAGTATCCAAGTCTGTGGCATAGCTGAGACGAACATTTTCTGGTGCTCCAAATCCAGCTCCTGTAATCAAGGCAAGGCCGACTTCTTCGAGAATAGCCGTTGTAAACTCTGTCACATCGGTATAACCCTTCATCCCCATCGCTTTTTTGACATTTGGGAAGAGATAGAAGGCTCCTTGGGGCTTGACAACTTCAAATCCTGGTACTTGGCACAAGAGAGGATAAATAGTGTTCAAACGTTCCTCAAAAGCCTGGCGCATGATTTCGACAGAATCTTGTGGTCCCGTTAAGGCTTCAATGGTAGCATATTGCGATACGGCAGTCAGGTTGGAGGTTGTTTGTCCTGTCAATTTGCTCATAGCAGCGATAATCTCAGGATTTCCCACAGCATAACCTACCCGCCAACCAGTCATGGCATAAGCCTTAGATACACCGTTAATCACGATGGTTTGCTTACGAATTGCTTCTGACAGACTAGAGATTGGAACAAATTCGTTCCCGTTATAAACCAAACGACCGTAAATATCATCTGCTAGGATAAGGACATCATGCTCAACAGCCCAATTTCCGATAGCCAGCAATTCCTCACGAGTATAAATCATGCCCGTAGGATTCGATGGCGAATTGAGAACCAAGACCTTGGTCTTATCTGTTCGAGCTGCTTCTAGCTGCTCAACTGTTACTTTAAAGTGATTGTCTTCCTTGGCTTGGACAAAGACCGGCACACCTTCTGCCATCTTGACTTGGTCTCCATAACTGACCCAGTAAGGTGTAGGGATAATAACCTCGTCACCTGGATTGACCACGGCCATAAAGAAAGTGTAGAGAGAGAATTTAGCGCCTGTGGCAAAAGTAACCTCATTGGCCGCTACGGAATACCCATAGTAGCGTTCAAAATAGGTATTAACCGCCGCTTTTAACTCGGGCAGCCCTGAAGCAACTGTATAAAAGGAAGCTCGTCCATCACGAATGGCTTCCACCGCTGCATCCTGAATGTTTTCAGGAGTATGAAAATCAGGCTGTCCCAAGGTTAAGAAAAGAACATCCTTTCCTTGAGCTTTTAACGCTTTGGCTCTTGCATCACTGGCTAGAGTGACACTTTCTTCCATTTCTAGTACACGTTTGGATAGTTTCATATGCCCTCCTTATTGGATCACTGCTCCTGTTTCAAAATCGACTAGATAGTACTGGTTTCCTGACTTAACTTCCCAAATTGGCTTGTCCTGATAACGACCAAAGGTGATCTTGTCAATGTCGCTAGCTCCTTTTTCCCTCGAAATCGTCGCTGCCTTGTCTTGAGAAATCCCCTTATCAAGCTGATAAACATAAATCTTGTGGTCATTCTTTTCAATTAGCACGGCAATGGCCTCTTGTTTTTTATTATGCCCCAGAACGCTGTAATAAGCTTCCGAACCATTAAAAAAATCAACCTGATCTGCCTTTTCCAATTCTGCATACTGCTTGGCCAGTTTTTCTCCCTCAACTCTAGCATCTTGATAGGGTTTCATGCTGAGCGATACGAGGTAAAGAAAGGAGCTAGTCATGACTAGCAATACTAGAGCAATGCCAATTCCGTACTGTATAAGTAGCTTGTTTTTTGCTTTTTTCTGTCTTAGTTTCACTCGTCTATTTTACCATCTCTCCTCCTTTATTACAAGTGAAGACAGGAACATTCTAAGAATCTTTCCCTATAAAATCTATGTCTCTTGAATTTCTATTTATTTATTGATAGAATACCCTTATGAAAAAATATTTGAAAGAAAAAATTTCCCAAAATCAATTAGACTTGAAAACGGCTATCGTTCTCAATAAAGCGATGCGAAGTTTTAAACCTTATGAAACCAAGGCTGCCAAAGAACACGGACTAACCCCTACTCAATTTTCCGTTCTGGAAACTCTCTATAGCAAGGGAGAACTGCGTATTCAGGATTTGATTGAAAAAATGTTGGCCACTTCTGGAAATATGACTGTTGTTATTCGAAATATGGTTCGAGATGGGTGGATTTCTAGAACTTGTGACCCCAAAGACCGTCGTTCTTTTTTCCTGAAATTAACACCAGCTGGATGCAAAAAAATTGAAGAGGTTCTTCCTGATCATATTAACTCTATTGTAGATGCTTTTAGTATCTTGGAAGATGGGGAAAAGGAGGATTTGATTCTGATTTTAAAAAAATTTAAAGATTTGTGAGCAAAATTATTGCTAATTAGTATTATTTGTTGTAACATAGATAGTAACAAAAGAGTTTGCTCTTTAAATTTTAACTAAAGGAGACACATCATGTCTAAAAAAGTACTATTTATCGTCGGATCACTACGCCAAGGTTCTTTCAACCACCAAATGGCCCTCGAAGCTGAAAAAGCACTTGCTGGAAAAGCGGAAGTTAGCTATCTTGATTACTCAGCTATTCCCCTCTTCAGCCAAGATCTTGAAGTTCCAACTCATCCAGCTGTAGCTGCTGCTCGTGAAGCTGTCCTTGCTACAGATGCCATCTGGATTTTCTCTCCAGTCTACAACTTCTCTATCCCTGGAACAGTGAAGAACTTGCTTGACTGGCTGAGCCGTGCCCTTGACCTATCAGATCCTTCAGGGCCATCAGCTCTTCAAGATAAGATTGTAACCGTATCATCAGTTGCTAATGGTGGTCACGATCAACTCTTCGCTATCTACAAAGACCTCTTGCCATTTATCCGTACACAAGTCGTTGGCGACTTTACAGCTGCTCGTGTCAATGACTCTGCTTGGGCAGACGGAAAATTGGTGTTAGAAGAAGCAACTGCTTCATCACTTGCCAAACAAGCTGACGACCTTCTTGCAGCCATCAACTAATTAAACAAAAACCAGCTCACATGAGCTGGTTTTATACTTGTTTCACAAAGACGAGTTCTAAGTCACTTGATAAATCAGGTCGGTAGTCAAAGCCTGCAAAGCGGAGCTTACGAGCTTGCTCAACTGTTTGGACTTGCCCTTCTATCAAGGCGGTCAAAAAGGCACCACGCGCTTTCTTTGAAATGGTTGAGTGGATTTTCAACTGGCCTGCCTTGTCCTCCATAAATTTGAAGGTCACCATCTTTTCTCTGATTTCCTTAGAAAATACGGTTTCAAACTCTGATGACAAGAGAGAAAAAATCAAGTCCTCATCCTGTAGGGCCTCATCATAGGCTGACTTCCAATGACTCTTTAAGGTTTTTCCAGCTACTTTTAACTTCATCAAGAAGTCCAAACGGTGAGGAGCCATGGGCGATAAGGCGGGGACAACA
Organism: uncultured Streptococcus sp.; assembly: GCA_905373305.1. Taxonomy (GTDB): domain Bacteria; phylum Bacillota; class Bacilli; order Lactobacillales; family Streptococcaceae; genus Streptococcus. The sequence continues at coordinate 7,300 of CAJPSM010000043.1, forward strand.
CCGTATAAAGCCGAGGTAATCAGAACATGATCTTTAAGATAGGCTTGTTCAGCCTCGGTCATTTTATCTCTTTTAATGTGGCGATACATGAGACCATCAAAAAGTTTCAAGGCTGGATAATGTTTAGCGCTTTGATCTTTTAGAGTTTGAATATGAGCGTACTCTTCTTCTGCTTTTTCGGCAGATACCTTATAAAAACTTTCTAATTCACTAGCTGAGTAGTGTGCCAGCGAATCAAGGACTGCCTGACTTTCTTCCCTCAAGGGGAGTGCTTCGATATAAGGAAGGTCTGTGTTCATTTCTTTGGCTGTTGGGATTGAAATTTTCATATTGTTAGTGTAGCATATTTTTCAATCACGACCAAGAATTTCATCTTAAAAACCTCGGTATTAGCCGAGGTTTCTTTGTTTATTTCACTTTAAATGTTTTGAGGTAATTGTCTTTTCCAACTTGACCTTCGAAAGATTGACCATTTTCAAGGTAAGGAAGGTCGTCCGATACTGAGGCCTTGACCTTATAGATTTTGCCATCAACTTTGAAGAAGTAGACGGTATCACCCTTGATGACAGCTGATTTAAGGTCTGAGACCACTCCCTTGATGTTTTCTACCGTTTCATTATCCAGCTCGAGGTCATTTTTATTGGCATATTTACTGAGGAGTTCATCTACTGTAGCTGCTACGATGACGTTTTGGTACTCCACTGCATCGACCAAAGCATACTCCTTGACCAAGCCTGCATTATCCTTCAAGCCCATGATGTAAAGCGGTTTGTCATTTAGATTGACAAGGATAGGGAAGGTCGCCTTGTAGGCTTTCTCTTGCACGGCTCCTTCTGCGGAAGCACGCGCAGATTCTTCGGTTGCAGAAGCTAGATTGTACTTAGTGATTTCTCCAGTGCGCATGTTTTCAAGGATGAATCCTAAATTACTTTCGTCGGCATTTGCTGAAGTCACCCCTGTGTAGAGATAAATGTCATTTCCAATAGAAAGATAGTTATAGCCCTCTGTCGTTTGGGTAACATTTTTCTTAGAAATCAAGGCATTCCAGAAGCCGTCTTTATACTTGCCGTTGTAGTTGATTTGCTGGATGGTTTCTTCGGCCGGATAGACACGGTCCACCCATTCTGGCACTTCATCCAAACTATATTCCTTGGTTTCTCCATTAGTAGCGTCCAAGATAATAACAGATGAAGGGCGAGGTACTCCTAGACCAAACTGTTTTTGATAAACGGTTGCTACATAGAAAGGATTGCCTTCATCATCCACCTCAAAAGATGGCGTTTTAAAAATCTTGGTCGGGTACTTGATTCGAAGATGACGTTTGACGTCACGGTTAAAATACTCGGAGTCCGAATACTTCATCGGTGTTTTTAAATCCACCAATTCCGCATTTCCTGTCACCATATCCACCTTGATATACTCGCCAATTCCCTTGGACTGATTATTAAACCATTTAATGGGATCGGCATACTCCAGAGGGGTTACCCGATAGGGTTTGCCATCAACCGTCAGCTGAGTATAGGTATCTGCTGCTACGTACTGGGAGACCTTATCCGTCAGAGAGCCCAGGTAACGGTCACCAATCTTTTCTGCAGTGCTCCGATCTAGGATTGGAACCTTACTGGTATCACTCTTAGGAAAATCTTTAAAGTCTTTTTCGGTGATAGACACCACATTAGCATAGTTTTTTGCTTGGAAAAAGCTAGAAGTTACTAAGCTAACCAGACCAGCAAGGGCAAAGATGAGGCCTGCAGCTAGTAACAATCCTCCACCTAATTTATTAAAATGAAGCCCTTCTAGATTGAGTTCGTTTGCAACCTTTCCATGACGTACATGAACCGTCTTGAAAAGATTGGTTTCCTTGCGGAAACTAAACAAAATCCCCATCACAATCAAGTGCCCACAGAGAAAGAAGATGAATTCCCAACTGGTAAGATTGAAGGGTGGCAAAAAGATATACCAAGTCGTTGCGATAAAAACAAGTTCAAAAAGTATGCGTTTCATCTGAGTTCCTCCTAAATAATCCGTCCTTCCAAATGATCCAGTTCATGTTGGCATATCTGAGCTGGAAAACCTGTTAGCGTAACGGTCTGTTCCTGCCACATGCTATCGCGATAGGAAACCGTAATCGTTTCATAACGAGTCGTTTGCCGTACCCCAGTCAAGGACAAACAACCTTCCTCTGTCTCGTAAGGTCCTTTGTAGGAAAGGAGATTGGGGTTAAACATGACCATGGGAACCAAGCCAAGATTAAAGATAATCACGCGCTTCTGCACACCAATCATATTGGCCGCCAGACCGACACAGGTCTCGCGATTGGCAAACAAGGTATCCTGTAAATCTCTAGCTAGATAAAGGTCTTCCTGACTTGCATGTTTCGAAACTTGCGACAAAAATAAGACATCTCGGACAATTTTCTTTTCCATTCTCTTTCACTCCTTGCTATTTTACTTTATTATAGCACAAAAGAGGATAACTTCTAGTCCTTTCCCTCAAATGCAAAAAAAGCCATCCGAAGATGACTTTCTTTTTAAATCGCGTTCTTATCAAGACCAAGTTTACGTTGAACAAACTTAACGATTTCTACGATAATAATCATTGAGAAGCTTCCAGCTAGAACAATAGCCCATTGTGACAAGTCTAGTTTGGTTACGTGGAAGATACCTTCAAGCGGTTCTACAACAATTGTTGCCATCAAGAGGATGAAGGATACCAAGATAGACCAGTTGAAGGTCTTAG
>CAJPSM010000044.1 GCA_905373305.1 uncultured Streptococcus sp.
GACCACGTAACTTGATGCCAAACCCTAAAACTGGTACAGTAACAATGGATGTTGCTAAAGCAGTTGAAGAGTCTAAAGGTGGTAAGATCACTTACCGTGCTGACCGTGCAGGTAACGTTCAAGCAATCATCGGTAAAGTATCATTTGAAGCTGAAAAATTGGTTGAAAACTTTAAAGCTTTCAACGAAACAATCCAAAAAGCAAAACCAGCTACAGCTAAAGGAACTTACGTAACAAACTTGACAATCACAACTACTCAAGGTGTTGGTATCAAGGTTGACGTGAACTCACTTTAATTAACAGATTTTTAAAAGCGAGTACGAATGTGCTCGTTTTTTTGATGATAAGTTCATTCCAGGGGAAATAAGTCCATTAATAGCCTGATGGAGCAAGAGAATAGTGCTTTCTCCTTCTTCTTTCACAAAAAATATGGTATAATAGAGAGTAAAAAACTTTGAAAGAAAGAAAAAGATGAATTTAAAAGATTATATCGCAACGATTGAAAATTATCCCAAGGAAGGCATCACCTTCCGTGATATCAGCCCATTGATGGCAGATGGTAATGCTTATAGTTATGCTGTTCGTGAAATCGTTCAGTATGCAACAGACAAGAAGATCGACATGATTGTGGGACCAGAAGCTCGTGGATTTATTGTTGGCTGTCCAGTTGCCTTTGAGTTGGGGATTGGATTTGCTCCTGTTCGTAAACCAGGGAAATTGCCACGTGAAGTCATTTCTGCCGACTATGAGAAAGAGTACGGTATTGATACTTTGACCATGCATGCTGATGCGATTAAGCCAGGCCAACGTGTTCTCATCGTAGATGATCTCTTGGCAACAGGTGGAACTGTCAAGGCAACCATTGAAATGATTGAAAGACTTGGTGGAGTTGTAGCAGGTTGTGCTTTCTTGATTGAACTTGATGAGCTTAAAGGCCGTGAAAAAATCGGTAACTACGATTACAAGGTACTTATGCATTATTAATGAAAAACAGTCCTTGGGGCTGTTTTCTCTTCATCTGCTATATAAACAAACTATAGCTAGTTAGAGAAAAACTATAATTGAAAACTATATCTTCTTGCAGTATAATAAAAGGACTAAGTGTTTGAGATTTGACTTCAAACACATTCAATTATTTCTAAAAGAGTACAGTTAGGAGAAGGTTATGCCGATTAGAATTGATAAAAAATTGCCAGCTGTTGAGATTTTACGGACAGAGAATATCTTTGTCATGGATGATCAACGTGCGGCCCACCAAGATATCCGTCCCTTGAAAATTTTGATTTTAAACCTAATGCCCAAAAAAGTGGTCACAGAGACCCAGTTGTTACGGCATTTAGCAAATACTCCTTTGCAATTGGACATAGACTTTCTCTATATGGAGAGCCACCGTTCCAAGACGACTCGTGCAGAGCATATGGAGACTTTTTATAAAACTTTTCCTGAAGTCAAGGACGAGTATTTTGATGGGATGATTATCACAGGGGCTCCGATTGAGCATTTACCATTTGAGGAAGTGGACTATTGGGAGGAATTCAGTCAGGTGCTTGAGTGGTCCAAGACCCATGTCTATTCGACCCTTCATATCTGCTGGGGTGCCCAAGCAGGTCTTTATGCTCGCTATGGAGTTGATAAACACCAGATGGAGCAGAAATTGTCAGGCATTTACCCGCAGGATACCTTGAAAGAGGGCCATCTTCTCTTTCGTGGTTTTGATGATAGCTATGTAGCTCCCCATTCTCGTTATACAGAAATCTATAAGGAAGAGATATTAGGAAAAACCAATCTGGAAATCCTCTCTGAGGGAGAACAAGTCGGCGTTTCTATTTTAGCCAGTCGGGATCTTCGTGAAATTTATAGTTTTGGTCATTTAGAATATGACCGTGATACTCTAGCAAAAGAGTATTTTCGTGATTGTGAGGTAGGACTTAATCCTTACATTCCAGAAAATTACTTCAAAAATGATGATGTGAATGAGAAACCGTGTCTTTGTTGGTCTTCATCAGCTGCCCTCTTTTTCAGTAACTGGGTTAACTATGCAGTTTATCAAGAAACCCCTTTTGACTGGAGAAAGGTAGAGGATGATGCGGCTGCATTCGGATATCTATAAGAGGAATTATGACATATTTTGACGCTTTCAAATCAGGGAACTTGGTTTTGCCAAGTGCCCTGCTCTTGCATTTTAAGGAACTCTTTCCTTCTAGTGATGATTTTCTCGTCTGGCAATTTTTTTATCTACAAAACACATCTGCTTTGGATGAGCTATCGCCAAGCCAAATCGCAGAAACTATTGGAAAAGAACTTGCAGATGTCAACCAATCCATTTCAAACTTGACTGAAAATGGGCTACTACAATATCGAACGATTGAACTAAACGGGGAAATTGAGCTTATTTTTGATGCTAGTTTGGCCTTTGAACGCTTGGATAGCTTGTTGGACAGTCAGACTCCAGCTGCAACTACCCCAAATCCACAAAATCAATTGAAGGATCTGGTTGAGACATTTCAGCAGGAATTGGGACGCTTGCTAACGCCGTTTGAAATCGAAGATCTTTCCAAGACTGTCAAAGAAGACGGGATCAAGGCGGATTTGATCAAGGAAGCTCTCCGAGAGGCGGTTCTAAATGGCAAGCCAAACTGGAAATATATTCAGGCCATCCTTCGGAATTGGCGCCATGAAGGCATCCAGTCTGTGGCTCAGGTGGAGGCCAAACGAGCAGAGCGAGAAGCTAACAATCCTAAACAAGTTCAGGCTTCGGCTGATTTCCTTGATGCTATGAATTTGTGGCAAGATTAGTCGCTTGAAAAATCTTGTAAATTAGAGTAAGATTTGCAAGCTCCTTATAAATATGATAAAATAATAGAAAATAAAATGAAAAAAGAGGTATGTGAAATGTCACGTAAACCATTTATCGCTGGTAACTGGAAAATGAACAAAAATCCAGAAGAAGCAAAAGCATTCGTTGAAGCCGTTGCATCAAAACTTCCTTCATCAGACCTTGTTGAAGCAGGTATCGCAGCTCCTGCAGTTGATTTGACAGCTGTTCTTGCTGCTGCTAAAGGTTCAAACCTTAAAGTTGCTGCTCAAAACTGCTACTTTGAAAATGCAGGTGCTTTCACTGGTGAAACTAGCCCACAAGTTTTGAAAGAAATCGGTACTGACTACGTTGTTATCGGTCACTCAGAACGTCGTGACTACTTCCATGAAACTGACGAAGATATCAACAAAAAAGCAAAAGCAATCTTTGCAAACGGTATGCTTCCAATCATCTGTTGTGGTGAATCACTTGAGACTTACGAAGCTGGTAAAGCTGCTGAATTCGTAGGTGCTCAAGTATCTGCTGCATTGGCTGGATTGACAGCTGAACAAGTTGCTGCATCAGTTATCGCTTATGAGCCAATCTGGGCTATCGGTACTGGTAAATCAGCTTCACAAGACGACGCACAAAAAATGTGTAAAGTTGTTCGTGACGTTGTAGCTGCTGACTTTGGTCAAGAAGTTGCTGACAAAGTTCGTGTTCAATACGGTGGTTCAGTTAAACCTGAAAACGTTGCTTCATACATGGCTTGCCCAGACGTTGACGGTGCCCTTGTTGGTGGTGCGTCACTTGAAGCTGAAAGCTTCTTGGCATTGCTTGATTTTGTAAAATAATCTAACTTATTCCAGACAGACAGTCAAAAGTACTAGGTGACTTTGACTGCCTGTCTTATTTTTACTTGGAGCATTCTTGTGAAAGAGGGATTTTTCTAGACTAGGAAAGTTCCTTAGGGAAAGAAAGGCGTGCAGATGCGCGCTCTTTTCTATATCAAAAAGTTATGAAAGGGGGAGTTATGCTCTATATTTGGTCTTATTTGAAAAAATATCCCAAGTGGTTATTCTTGGATTTCTTTGGCGCTATTTTCTTTGTTATCGTCAATCTTGGACTGCCGACTGTTCTAGCTCGGATGATTGATGAAGGCGTTAATAAAGGGAATGAACAGCAATTGTATGTTTGGGCTGCCATCATGCTGGTGATTATCCTATGTGGAACCTTGGGGCGTATAGTCTTAGCCTACGCTGCTAGTAAGCTAACGACCAATATGGTCAAGGATATGAGGGATGATCTCTATGCCAAATTGCAAGAGTATTCTCATCATGAATATGAAAAGATTGGAGTATCTTCACTGGTTACTCGTATTACCAGTGATGCCTTTGTTCTCGTGCAGTTTGCAGAACAGACCTTAAAACTGGGTGTCATCACTCCCATGATGATGCTATCTAGTATTTTAATGATCTTTCTAACCAGCCCGTCATTAGCTTGGATAGTGGCTTTTGCAGTACCTTTCTTGGCTGTGGTGGTCATTTATGTTGCTGTTAAAACTCGCCCTTTATCAGAGAAACAGCAGAAAACTTTGGACAAAATCAATCAATACGCTCGTGAAAATCTGATGGGGCTTCGTGTCATTCGTGCCTTTGCTCGTGAGGAGTTTCAAGAAGAACGCTTTGCAGGACAAAATGCGGTCTATGCAGCTAATTCCAATCGTCTGTTTAAACTAACTGGCTTGACGGAACCCTTGTTTGTTCAGATTATCATTGCCATGATTGTGGCTATTGTCTGGTTTGCTCTGGATCCTATCAAACAAGGTAGTTTGCAAATTGGGGATCTAGTAGCCTTTATCGAATATAGTTTTCACGCCCTCTTGTCCTTCCTTTTCCTATCTAATCTCTTCACTATGTACCCTCGTACAGCTGTTTCGAGTGAACGGTTGAAAGAAGTCATGGATATGCCAATCTCTATTGATTCCAATGAAGGAGGCGTTAGAGAGACAGCAACCCACGGCTATTTGGAATTTGAAAATGTCACCTTTGCCTATCCTGGTGAGACGGAAAATCCTGTTTTGCACAATATTTCTTTCAGTGCTAAACCAGGTGAAACCATTGCTTTTATCGGATCGACCGGATCGGGCAAGTCCTCTCTTGTGCAATTGATTCCCCGTTTTTACGATGTTACCCTTGGGAAAATCAAAGTTGATGGTATCGATGTGAGAGATTATCGCCTCAAGTCTCTCCGTCAAAAGATTGGTTTTATTCCGCAGAAGGCCTTGCTCTTTACCGGAACTATCGCTGAAAATATCCGCTATGGGAAGGAAGATGCTAGTCACAAAGACCTACATCAGGCAGCAGATGTGGCGCAAGCCAAAGATTTTATCGAAAGCCGAGAAGAAGGCTTTGCGACCCATCTAGCTGAAGGTGGAAGCAATCTTTCTGGGGGACAGAAGCAACGTCTCTCAATTGCCCGAGCGGTTATAAAGAATCCTGATATCTATATTTTTGACGATTCTTTCTCAGCCTTGGACTATCGCACGGATGCCATTTTACGCCGTCGTCTCAAGGAAGTAACACAGAATGCTACGGTTTTAATCGTCGCTCAACGTGTCGGAACCATCATGGATGCGGATCAGATCATCGTTCTTGATAAAGGGGAAATCGTGGGTCGCGGTCGACATGAGGAATTGATGGAAACCAATGACATCTATCGTGAAATTGCTGAGTCGCAGTTGAAAAACGCATCGCTAACAGAAGAATAGGAGGAAATATGAAAACACAATCTAGTTTGGCTCGTTTGTGGAGCTATTTGAAAGCCTACCGTTTTTCTGTCTTTTTTGCAGTCTTTCTAAAAGTTTTAAGCGTAGTCATGAGTGTCTTGGAGCCTTTTGTATTGGGGTTAGCCATTACGGAGTTGACAAAGAATCTCTTAGATATGGCTAATGGTCTTGCAGGCGCTCATATCAATACTGGCTACATCGGAACTGTTTTAATCATTTACCTCTTTAGAGGTCTCTTATATGAACTTGGGTCTTATTATTCCAACTATTTCATGACCAATGCAGTCCAGTCTATGACTCAGGATCTGCGAAATGAAATGACTGAAAAGCTCAATCGTATCCCAGTATCTTTCTTTGATAAACACCAGTTTGGTGATTTATTGGGGCGCTTTACCAGTGATGTTGAGACAGTGTCCAACGCTCTTCAACAGTCTTTCCTCCAAATTGTCAATGCCGTTCTGACGATTGTCCTCGTGATGGGAATGGTATTATACTTGAATTTTCAGTTGGCTATAGTGGTGATTCTATCCATTCCAGTGACCTATTTTGGTGCAAGAAGTATCCTGAAACGTTCTCAGCCTTATTTTAAAGAGCAGGCGGCTATTTTAGGACGGATGAATGGCTATGTGCAGGAAAATCTCACCGGTTTTAATGTTTTGAAACTCTATGGTCGCGAGGAAACTTCTCATAAAGAGTTTTCTGAGATTACGGACGACCTCCAACGTGTTGGCTTTAAAGCCAGCTTTATCTCTGGGCTCATGATGCCAGCCCTTCATGCTGTATCGGACTTGACCTATCTGATCGTTGCAGTTCTTGGTGGTTTGCAAGTGATTGCGGGTCGCTTGACAGTGGGGAATATGCAGGCCTTTGTTCAGTACGTTTGGCAGGTCAGCCAGCCTATCCAAAACATCACACAACTTGCGGGTCAAATGCAAAGTGCTAAGTCTTCGTTAGACCGCATCTTCGATATCTTGGATGAGACAGAGGAAGTCAAGGGAGAAGAACTCGAAATCCTTGAACCCTTAACAGGTCAGGTGACCTTCCAACATGTTGACTTCCAGTATGTTGAAAACAAACCATTGATTCGAGACTTTAATCTGGAAGTTCAACCGGGAGAGATGGTGGCGATTGTTGGTCCTACTGGAGCTGGTAAGACGACCTTGATCAATCTGCTTATGCGCTTTTACGATGTCACAGCAGGCGCAATCTTGGTTGACGGGCAGGATATTCGCCAGTTGTCACGACAAGACTACCGCCGTCAGTTTGGGATGGTCTTGCAGGATGCTTGGCTCTATGAAGGTACGATCAAAGAAAACCTACGTTTTGGAAATCTTGACGCCAGTGACGAAGAAATAATAGAAGCTGCCAAAGCGGCAAATGTAGATCACTTTATCCGAACGCTTCCTAGTGGTTACAACATGGAGATGAACCAAGAGTCCAGCAATATTTCCCTCGGACAAAAACAACTTTTGACCATCGCGCGTGCTCTCCTAGCCAATCCTAAAATTCTTATTTTGGATGAAGCGACTTCCTCTGTTGACACCCGTTTGGAACTTTTGATTCAAAAAGCCATGAAACGCTTGATGAAGGGAAGAACAAGCTTTGTCATCGCCCACCGTCTCTCTACTATTCAAGAAGCGGATAAGATTCTCGTTCTTAAGGATGGACAGATTATTGAGCAGGGAAATCATGAAAGCTTGCTCCAAGAAAAAGGCTTTTATTATGATCTGTACCAAAGCCAATTTTCGAGCAAATCTGATCAAGTCAGCTAATAAAATAAAGCTAAATTTTTCTTAAATTATCAGTCAATTACAACTTTTTTAATATGGGTTAATTTTCTTGCTTTTGTCTACTTGGAGTGGTATACTGAGGTAGTAATCAATAATATGGTTACAAAAATAATTTTACGAGGTGAAAAAAATGGTTGAATTGAAAAAAGATGCATTAAAAGACGTAACAACATTATCTAAATCAGCGCCTGAAGCGCTAGCAAAAACAAAGGAAGTGCTTAACCAAGCAGTAGCAGACTTGTATGTGGCTCACATTGCCCTTCACCAAGTACACTGGTACATGCGTGGTCGTGGTTTCCAAGTATGGCATCCTAAGATGGATGAATACATGGATAGCCTAGATGGTTACCTTGATGAAGTCAGCGAACGCTTGATTACACTTGGTGGCAAACCATACTCTACATTAACAGAATTTCTTCAACACAGTGAAATCGAAGAAGAAGTTGGAGAATTCCGTAATGTAGAAGAAAGTTTGGAACGTGTCCTTGAAATTTATCGTTACTTCATCACTCTTTTCCAAAAAGCTTTGGATGTAACAGATGAAGAAGGTGATGATGTTACTAATGATATCTTCGTTGGTGCTAAGGCTGACCTTGAAAAAACAGTCTGGATGATTGCGGCAGAACTAGGACAAGCTCCTGGTCTGTAAGATATAGTTGCTACCCCTTTTATCATGAGGTGCTTGATAAGTGCCCATGACCAATCATCTTTTAAAAGTCATGTAACTGTAAAAAGTTGCATGACTTTTTTGTCTGCTAGACTTAGGACACATTGTCAAAAGTAGGATTTTACGGTATAATAGTTGCTGTTCAATAATATATGAATTTCAAAGAATAATTGTTAGTTTAAGGAGGACTTATGAACAACTTACCAAATTGCCCAAAATGTAATTCAGAATATGTCTACGAGGATGGAAATCTCTTGGTATGCCCAGAGTGTGCCTATGAATGGAACCCTGCAGAAGTTGCAGAAGTAGAAGAAGGTGTTGTTGCTATCGATGCCAATGGAAATAAATTGGCTGACGGAGATACTGTAACCCTTATCAAGGACTTGAAAGTAAAAGGTGCGCCAAAGGACTTGAAACAAGGAACTCGTGTCAAAAATATCCGTATCGTAGAAGGCGACCACAACATCGATTGTAAGATTGATGGTTTTGGAGCTATGAAATTGAAGTCAGAGTTTGTTAAGAAAATCTAGCCATGAAACTGAACTACAAATTTATCTTTTATAGTCGTGTGCTCTTGTTCTTAGCGGCATTTACAGGAGTTTATTTGGAGATTACCAAGCATGGTGGTTTTGGTATGCTCCTTTACTACACAGTGTTGTCCAATCTTCTGGTAACGATTTTCACTGGCTATCTGCTCCGTGTGATGAGCCGTTCAGGTGAAAATTGGCAAAGTCCGACCCTGCTTCGTCTCAAGGGTGGCGTTACCATGAGTATCATGATTACCTGTGTGATTTACCATTTTATGCTTGCTCCGATTGCGACAGACTTTTACCGTGTGGAAAATTTCCTTTGCCATTATATCGTTCCACTCTGGTTTTTAGCCGACACCCTCTTCTTTGATAAACGGGGTCAATACAAGATTTGGGATCCAGTCTTGTGGACCATCTTGCCCTTGGTTTATATGATTTTTGCCTTGTTTAACGGCCTGGTCTTAAAACTCAATATTCCAAATTCCAAGGACAATCCCTTCCCCTATTTCTTTTTAAATGTGAACAAGGGTTGGGACGTGGTCATCAAATGGTGTTTGATCATTTTTGCAGCGTATATGGTTGCAGGCTTTATCTTCTATCTGATCAAGCAAATCAAGCGAAAATAGTCTTCCTATTAGGAAAGTTAGGACGGAGTCTTTAGTTCAATCGGGCTCCTTCTTTTCTTGCCACCTTCCTTTTAAAAGGATCAACAGTGAGAAATATACAGAAAGAAAATTCATGAAACAATTTTTAGAACGGGCTAGTATTTTGGCTCTCTCCCTCGTTTTGATTACCTCCTTTTCCATCTCAAGTGCTCTGCCAGCCATGTTTGACTACTATCAAGGCTACCCCAAAGAACAAATCGAGCTCCTGGTCAGTCTCCCTTCTTTTGGAATCATGATTATGCTGGTTTTAAATGGGTTTTTGGAGCGTTTGCTTCCTGAACGACTTCAGATTAGTCTAGGACTTCTCATCCTCTCTATCGGGGGAACAGCCCCTTTCTGGTATCAGGATTACAACTTTGTCTTTGCGATGCGGATTTTATTTGGTTTGGGCGTGGGGATGATCAATGCCAAGGCCATTTCCATCATCAGCGAACGCTATCATGGAAAGACACGGATTCAGATGCTGGGTCTCCGCGGATCAGCAGAAGTTGTCGGGGCGTCGATTTTGACTCTAGTGGTAGGTCAACTCTTATCCTTGGGATGGACAGTGACCTTCTTGGCCTACAGTGCGGGATTTTTAGTATTGATCCTTTATCTGCTCTTTGTCCCTTATGGGAAAGAAAAGAAAGAAACAAAGATAGAAGTGACAATCAACCAGCATCCTAGAATGGTGAAGACCAACATA
>CAJPSM010000045.1 GCA_905373305.1 uncultured Streptococcus sp.
GTTTTTCAACTCTTTCTATTATACCTACTTTTCCTACTTTGTCAAGGACTTTTTTAAAATACTTTAATTTTTTACCACCTACATCTATCTTTTATAACAAGACAACTTATTATCCCTTTTTCTTAACCAACTTAACGACTGCTTCTGTCCTTGCAGTGTGTGGGAACATATCGACTGACTGGATATACTGGAGATCATAAACTTTTACTAGTTTAACCAAATCTCGAGCTAATGTCGAAACATTACAAGAAACATAAACCATTTTTTCCGGTACATAGGTTAGGATGGTATCTAATAACTTGTCGTCTAAACCCTTCCGAGGAGGGTCGACTATCAGGGCATCGGCCCTATATCCCTCTTGATACCAGCGGGGAATAATCTCTTCAGCTGTACCAGCTTCATAATAGGTATTGTCAAATCCCATTTTTTGAGCATTTCGTTTAGCATCTTCAATAGCTTCTGGGATAATGTCCATCCCTCTGAGACTCTTGACTTTCTTTGCAAAGGCGAATCCAATCGTCCCAACACCACAATAGGCATCAATCAGATGATCTTCTTCGCTAACATCAAGAGCCTTAACCGCTTCACTATAGAGAATTTCGGTTTGCTCAGGATTAAGCTGATAGAAGGCACGGGGGGAGAGAGAAAACTCATAGTCGAGTACTCCTTCTTGAATACTCTCTTGACCCCAGATAACTTCCGTCTTTTCACCATAGATTTCACTTGTTCTTGCTGTATTTGTATTGACCGCAACTGTGACGACTTCTGGAAAATCCTTAACGAGGTCTTGTACTAGTTGATTTAAATTTAGCTGGCGATTTGTGACGATGATAATCTGGACTTGTCCAGTTTTTCTTGCTCGGCGGACCATGATAGTGCGAACGCCTAGCGTTTTTCTCTCATCGGTGATGGGGATTTGATGGTAAGTGAGAAGCTCAGCTAGGCGATTCGCAATCACTTGGGTTTCCTTATCTTGTACTAAGCAGTCTTTCAATTCTACGAGGTGATGAGAGTTTTGTGCATACAAGCCTGCTTTGACCTGATTTTTAAATTTTCGAGTCTGGAATTGTAGTTTAGCACGGTAGTACTTTGGTTCCTGCATTCCGATAGTTGGACGGATTTCATAGTTTTCATATCCTGCAGGAGTAAATTTTTTCAAGGCTTGGTGGAGCAAATCCGTTTTAAACTCTAACTGTTTATCATAGTGAAGGTGCATGATTTGGCAACCACCACATTCATTATAAATCGTACAAGCTGGTACCACTCGAAATTTAGATTTCTTATTAACCTTTAGCAATTTGGCTTCAACAAAGTTACGTTTAATAGAAGTAACCTGACAATAGATATCTTCTCCCTTGAGGGCGCCAGGCACAAAAACAAGGGTTTTCTGATAAAAACCGATTCCCTCACCATTGATGCCCATACGCTTGATTTTTAAAGGTATTTTTTGTTTGACTTTCAGATTCATACCCCTATCTTATCACATTTTAGGGTATAATAGAACTATGAAAATCACAAAACTTGAAAAGAAAAAACGCCTCTACCTGATGGAGCTAGATCATCAGCAAACTTCTTATATCACTGAGGATACCATTGTCCGTTTTATGCTATCTCGAGATAAGGTCATTAGCGAAGAGGAACTTACCGAGATTCAGGACTTTGCCCAATTTTCTTACGGTAAGAATCTAGCCCTCTACCACCTATCCTTTAAAGCTCGCACCGAAAAAGAAGTAAGAGAATATTTGAAAAAATACGATATTAATGAAAACATCGTTTCTCAAGTCATTGCTAATCTTAAAGAAGATAAGTGGATTAATGATAGCCAGTACGCTTATGCTATCATCAATGCCAATCAACTCTCTGGAGATAAGGGGCCTTATGTACTCGCCCAGAAACTTGCTCAAAAAGGGATTTCCAAATCAACTATTGAAGATATTCTAAAGGATTTTGATCACACTGAAGTTGCTCAACGTGTAGCTGAGAAACTGCTTAAAAAATACACCGGAAAACTCCCTGCTCGTGCTTTACAAGAAAAGATTATCCAAAACTTGACGAACAAGGGCTTCTCCTATTCTGATGCTAAAAGTGCCTTTGATGACTTGGATAGTCAGGTTGATGAAGAAACAGTTCAGGAACTCATTTTTAAAGAGCTAGACAAACAATATACCAAATATGCTCGAAAATATGAAGGTTACGAACTAAAGCAACGTTTGACCCAAGTTTTAGCTAGAAAAGGCTATGATTTTTCGGATATAGCCAGCGCTCTCAGAGAATATCTTTAATATTTTCGTGTAAAATTCAAAAAAATAAACCAATTTATGATATAATAGTAAACGATAAACTTATAAATTGTAGAAAGTTGGTTAGTTATGAAACTTCCAAAAGAAGGCGACTTTATTACAATTCAAAGTTATAAGCATGATGGGAGTCTCCACCGTACTTGGCGGGACACCATGGTACTAAAAACAACAGAGAACGCTATTATCGGCGTCAACGACCACACACTTGTTACCGAAAGTGACGGTCGTCGTTGGGTGACTCGAGAGCCGGCTATTGTTTACTTTCACAAAAAATATTGGTTTAATATCATTGCTATGATTCGTGATAATGGGATTTCCTACTATTGCAATATGGCGAGTCCTTACTATCTAGATGAGGAAGCCCTGAAATACATTGATTATGATTTGGATGTCAAGGTCTTCACTGATGGTGAAAAGCGTCTCTTGGACGTTGAAGAGTATGAGCGCCATAAACGTAAAATGAAGTATTCTGATGATTTAGACTATATTTTGAAAGAGCATGTTAAAATCCTTGTTGATTGGATCAACAATGGACGCGGTCCTTTCTCAGAGGCCTATGTCAACATTTGGTACAAACGCTACATAGAACTAAAGAATCGGTAAAGTTGTCAAACCGGGGTGAGAGCCCTGGTTTTTTATTTGAAAAACCCAGCCTAGAAGCTGGGTTAATTGCTATATATCTAGTTTAGTGACAGTAAATTTGATATGGGAATAATCTTTTTCAACATCCTTATCCAACAAGAAAGCTGTGGCATCCTTCTTAACCTGAACAAGATCAATATTCTGAGCTTGAGCTGCATAGACGCATCCACAATAGCATTGACGATAGATATCATACTCCTCGCACATCTCTACTGAACGTTTGTAGCCTTGATTTTTCTTGAAATCACTGGGGAGATAGTGGGTGGTATAAATCTTTTGCACATCGATTCCGATGCTGTTGATGGTTTGAGAATTCTTATGGGGACTGATGGTCAAGGCTGAACCAAAGTAGTCAAAGCCCAAGTCCATAGCTACCTGTGCTGTTTTGTCCAGACGGTAGTCAAAACAAACCTTGCAACGGTCACCACCTTCGGGTTCTTCTTCCAGTCCTCTGACTAACTTCCGGTATTCATTTGGTTCATAAGGCGCTTCTAAATACTGGACCGTATTTCCTGTTCGCTCATTGAAATCACTGACAAATTTCTTGGTGACGTAAGCTCGCTTGTGGTATTCTGCCTTGGGATGGATATTGGAATTGGCAAAATAGATGGTCACATCAGCGTATTTTGTCAGGTATTCTAGGGTGTAAGTACTACAAGGAGCACAGCAAACATGCATGAGAATAGTTGGGCGTTGCTCATTTTTTTCCCAAACCTGAACCATTTTCTGCATAACACGGTCATAATTAATCTTCTGATTGGGATTCATCTTGCTCAGAATTTCTTCTACATCAATCATGTTCTTCTCCTTTTACTATTAGTTATTTTACCACATATCACCAACCAGCTCAAATCTATTTTTTTAAAAAGGTAATAAAAAGAGGGATGCATGTTCCCTCCTTTTGTGTTTTTTATAAGTTGCTTTTACATCATGCCGCCCATCATGCTTGGATCCATTGCTGGAGCTGGGGCTGCTGGTTCCGGTTTATTGGCTACGACTGCTTCTGTTGTCAAGATCAAGCTGGCTACAGATGCTGCATTTTGAAGGGCTGAACGGCTCACTTTCACTGGGTCAATGATTCCTTCTTCAATCATGTTGACCCATTCGCCAGTTGCTGCGTTGAAGCCTGTACCAACTTCAGCATTTTTCAAACGATCGATAACGATAGACCCTTCGAATCCCGCATTGTGGGCAATTTGACGAACAGGCTCTTCCAAGGCGCGGAGAACAATATTGCGTCCTGTTGCTTCATCTCCTGTCAATTCCAAATCAGCTACGGCTGGAATGACATTAGCAAGTGCAGTTCCACCACCTGCAACGATGCCTTCTTCAACAGCTGCACGAGTAGCGTTGAGGGCATCTTCAATGCGAAGTTTCATTTCTTTCAACTCAGTTTCAGTTGCAGCTCCGACCTTGATGACTGCGACACCACCTGACAATTTTGCCAAGCGTTCTTGCAATTTTTCACGGTCAAATTCAGAAGTTGTAGTTTCGATTTGAGACTTGATAACCGCAACACGGTGAGAAATAGCTTCAGGATTTCCTGCACCTTCTACGATAACCGTGCTATCTTTGTCCACAGTTACTCTCGCAGCTTGACCAAGCGCTTCAATTGTCGCGTCTTTCAACTCAAGACCAAGATCTTCTGTGATGACTGTTCCGCCTGTCAAGATAGCGATGTCTTCCAACATAGCCTTACGACGGTCACCGAAGCCAGGTGCCTTAACTGCTACGACATTGAATGTTCCACGAATCTTGTTCAATACAAGGGTTGGAAGAGCTTCGCCATCTACATCATCTGCAATAATCAAGAGCGGACGATTGCTTTGGAGAATGCTTTCTAGAAGTGGCAAGATTTCTTGGATATTTGAAATTTTCTTATCAGTAATCAAAATGTATGGATTTTCAAGGTCAGCCACCATCTTTTCACTATCTGTCACCATGTATTGTGAAAGGTAACCACGGTCAAACTGCATTCCTTCTACAACTTCAAGTTCTGTTTCCATACCACGTGACTCTTCAATGGTGATAACTCCGTCCTTGCCAACTTTTTCCATAGCTTCAGAAATGTATTCACCGACTTTTTCAGAACGAGAAGATACGGCAGCAACCTGAGCGATAGCTTCTTTATTGGCAACTGGAATGGCATTGTTTTTCAAGGCTTCTACAGCTGCGGCAACTGCTGCTTCAATCCCACGACGAATGCCGATTGGATTAGCACCTGCAGTGACGTTTTTGATTCCTTCGCGGACGATAGCTTGAGTCAAAACAGTTGCAGTTGTTGTTCCGTCACCAGCGATATCGTTGGTTTTTGAAGCTACTTCTGATACCAATTTGGCACCCATATTTTCAAAATGGTCTTCTAGTTCAATTTCTTTAGCAATAGTAACACCGTCATTGGTAATCAATGGTGAGCCAAATGATTTTTCAAGAACGACATTACGACCCTTTGGTCCCAAGGTTACTTTAACAGTGTCTGCAAGGATATCGACACCACGAACCATAGCTGAACGGGCATCCGATGAAAATTTAATTTCTTTTGACATACTTACTTTCTCCTTCTATTCTTCAATGATTGCCAAGATATTGGCTTCGCCTACGATGATGTACTTTTCATCGCCATCTTTGACATCAAGACCTGCGTGGGCTTCAACTAAGACACGGTCTCCAGGCTTAACACTTGGAGCTACCAAGTCACCGTTCAAGGTACGAATACCTTGTCCAGTAGCTACAACTTGGGCTGTTTTTGTTTTTTCTTGGGCTGAGCCCGCAAGGACAAAGCCACCAACAGTTTGTTCTTTTTCTTCGATTTTTAAGACCACACGGTCTCCTAATGGTTTCAACATCTGTTTTCCTCCATGATAAACTACATATTATTAGCACTCTTTATATCCGAGTGCTAATTCATAGTTCTATTGTATCACTTGGTCAGAAATAGTCAAGAAAAAAGTCTGACTTTCTCAAGATAAAAAGCCTGAGACCAACTCAGACTTTTCAATGCTTAAAATGGCAATTCCTCCTCTTCCAAAACCAAGTCTGCCAAGTCTTGTCCTGCGTTATTTTCACGCATGGCCCGTTGGGCGCGGCTTTCCAAAAGTTGGAATCCTGTCACGAGAACTTCGGTCACGTAATTCATCTGGCCATTTTTCTCAAAGCGACGGGTACGAAGTTCTCCATCTACCGAAATGAGACTGCCTTTAGTTGCGTAACTTGCCATGGTTTCAGCCAATTTTCCCCAAAGAACCAGATTGACAAAATCAGCTCCACGTTCGCCATTTTGGTCTTTGTAACGACGGTTCACAGCGATAGTTGCACGCGCTACTGACTTGTCATTGTTGGTTTTGTGCAATTCTGGTGTAGACGTCAAGCGCCCGATCATAATAACTTTATTATACATTTTTCATCCTCCTACTTATCTATTCGCAGGAAATCAAAAAAAGTTACAGAAATTTGTAACTTTTCGAGAAAATTTTTTATTTTTTATGAACCATGAAACCTGTCGCCTGTTGATTGGCCATAATGGTCATATCTGTAATCTGCACACGACGGGGCTGACTGGTCACATAAACAACCGTGTCTGCAATATCCTGAGCTTGCAAGGCCTCAATTCCCTGATAGACGGTCGCAGCACGCTCTTTGTCACCGTGGAAACGTACCGCAGAAAAATCTGTTTCGACAATTCCTGGCTGAATAGTGGTCACCTTGATGTCTGTCGCAATGGTATCAATTCGCAAACCATCTGAAAAGGTTTTAACTGCCGCCTTGGTGGCTGAGTAAACTGCTGCACCCGCATAAGCATAGATTCCTGCGGTTGACCCCATATTGATAATATGACCCTGATTGGCTTTTACCATTGCTGGTAAGAAACAGCGAGTGACTGCCATCAACCCCTTGACATTGGTATCTAACATGGTCAGCATATCCAATTCTTCATAGTCTTGATAGGGAGCTAAGCCAAGAGCTAGTCCCGCATTATTGACCAATATATCAATCTGCCCTATCGTTTCCAAAATATCGGAGCAGACAGTCTTGACCATGGTCATATCTGTGACATCCAGTGGAAATGTCCAAACGGTTTGATTTGGAAAAGTTTCTGCAAACTCTGACTTGAGGGCCTCTAGTCTGTCTGTCCGTCGCCCTGTTAGAACGACATTCTCCCCCTGCTCTAGATAAGCACGCGCAATCGCTTCACCGATTCCTGAGGTCGCTCCTGTAATCACTACATTTTTTGCCATCTTATCCCCCTCTATCTGGTCTATCAAATACTGACAATTTCCTAGGCAGTCCAGTGTTTGACTGGGTCAAATGGAGTTCCGACAACTTGGTCTTCTGATAATTCAATAACCCCACGTTTTTGCGGAGCATTTGGCAAATGCAATTCACGAGGGCTGCACATCATGCCAAAACTCTTTTCGCCACGAAGTTCACCTGGGAAAATGAGATTTCCTTTTGGCATCATCGCTCCAGGAAGAGCGACAATTGTTTTTAATCCCACACGAGCATTAGGTGCTCCTGCAACGATTTGCACTGTCTTTCCACTTGCGACTGCAACTTGGCAGATGTTGAGGTGATCACTATCAGGATGAGCTACCATCTCGACAATCTCACCAACAACAAACTTAGGTTCTTTATCATTGACAATTTCTTCCACAAAGCCTTCCGCCTGCAATTCTTGGTTCAAACGTGCGACTTGCTCATCTGATAAAAAGACTTGACCGCGCTCTGCAATTTCAAACAAACTTGAAACTTCGAAAATATTCCAAGCTACTGTTTCCCCATTTTCTTTGAGGAAAACACGGGCTACCTTGCCTTTGCGCTCCACGTCCAACTTGGCATCGCCGCTATTTTTCACGATGACCATAAGGACATCGCCAACATGTTCTTTGTTATATGTAAAAATCATTGTTTCCATTTTCTCCTATTTCAGTCCTGCTAAAAAGTCGTTAATTTGTTCCTTACTTTTACGGTCACGGTTGACAAAACGACCGATTTCCTTGTCCTTTTCTAGAACAACAGGACTAGGAATCCCGTAAACATCCCAGAGTTTAGCTAGATCCAGATACTGGTCTCGGTCCACTCGAATAAAGGTGAACTCTGGATTGGTCTCCTCAATCTCTGGCAAGGCAGGATAGATATAACGACAATCACCACACCAGTCCGCCACAAAAAGGAAAACTTTCTTGCCATCTTGCTCGACAAAACCTGCGAGTTCTTCTATACTACTAGGAGTTATCATAAGACTTCCTCCTCATAGACCAGTTCTTCATTTTCATAGACAAAAGTATAGTGACGACCATCCTCAAAAATGACCCCTCCGACGAGTCGCTCTAGACTACTTTCGTAGACTTGAACATAGAGAGTCGCAATCTCACCCATATCTGAGAAAAGTTCGCGCACGATAGCGGTCAACTCCTCTTGCGTCTTCATGAGTTTGTGGTTATCTGCTGCTTTTTTGGCACCCAAAGCGAGGGCACTTAGACCAGCCACAGTCAAGCCAGTCATCCATAATTTCTTAGCTTTCATACCATTCATTGTAACACAAAAAGGGCTCTAGGACAAATGAGGAAGTAGCAGAAAAACAAGTAAAAATCCTCTTCCCTCAGTGAGAAAGGGGACTTCTAATTCTTATCGGCAAGCATCTGAGTTAGCAAAGCTTTCCTGAATGGATTAAAAAACCTCTGAGATTCTTCTCAAAGGTTCTGATTTTGCTAATTGCTGTTCTCAACTGCTGCAGTGACAAAGGCAGTGTAGAGTTCTTCTGGGCGGTTTGGACGACTTGACAGTTCAGGGTGATACTGACAAGCCACAAAGAATTTATTTTCAGGAATTTCCACTATTTCTACCAAACGATTGTCTGGAGAAACTCCTGAAAAGACAAAACCTGCTGCCTCAAACTGTTCACGAAAGGCATTGTTAAACTCATAACGGTGACGGTGACGACGTTGCACTACTTCTTGATTGTGATAAGCAGTCGCTGCCTTAGAGCCACGTTTCAACTTAGATGGATAAAGTCCCAAACGAAGGGTTCCCCCCATATCCTCAACATCAATCTGATCACGCATGATATCAATAATAGGGTATTTTGTTTCTGGTGCAAGCTCTGCAGAATTTGCCCCTTCAAGTCCTAAAACGTGACGAGCAAACTCGATACAAGTCAACTGCATTCCCAAGCAGACACCCAACATTGGAATATCATTTTCACGCGCATAGCGGATGGCTTGGATTTTCCCTTCCGTACCGCGTTGACCGAAACCACCTGGTACGATGATTCCGTCCGCATCTGACAAGAGTTCTGCTACATTCTCTGCCGTCACATCATTGGCATTAATCCAATTAATCTTCACTTCTGCGTCGTTAGCATAACCAGAGTGTTTCAAAGCTTCGACTACTGAGATGTAGGCATCTTGCAACTCCACATACTTACCAACGAGGGAAATCTTGACCTGTTTCTTGAGGTTCATGACCTTGTCCACCATGGCTGACCATTCTGTCATATCCGCTGCTGGTGCGTCTAGCTTCAAATGGTCACAAACAATTTGGTCCATACCTTGTGCCTGCAAGTTCAGTGGAATTTGGTAAAGGTGTTCGACATCCAAAGACTCGATAACAGCCTCTGGTGCTACATCACAGAACTGGGCTAGTTTGTTTTTAATTCCTTGACCAGCTGGTTTTTCTGTGCGAATGACCAACATATTTGGCTGGATTCCCAAACCACGCAATTCCTTTACAGAATGCTGAGTTGGTTTAGTTTTCATTTCACCAGCTGCCTTGAGATAAGGAAGCAGGGTTGTATGGATGTACATGACATTATCCGCCCCCACATCTGCCTTCATCTGACGAAGGGCCTCTAGGAATGGCAAGGACTCAATATCCCCAACGGTTCCACCAACCTCTGTGATAATGACATCCGAGTCGGTCGTTACGGCGGCACGCTTGATTTTTTCTTTCAAAGCATCTGTGATATGAGGAATGACTTGAA
>CAJPSM010000046.1 GCA_905373305.1 uncultured Streptococcus sp.
GGAATGTAGGCCAGTGATTGAAGGTCAGACTGGATGTCGCCCTTGATAGTAAAATCAGGCAATGCTTCCCCCATTAAAGCTCGTAGCAAGGTTGATTTGCCATTTCCTTCTTCACCAATAATAGCAACCTTTTCCCCGTCTTGGATAGTCATGCTTAAGTCAGATACAAGGTCTCGTAAATCTTTGTTTTGTGTGATGGTCAGATGATTGATTTTTATCATATTGTTGCCCTTTCTAGAATGTCCATAGTACATAACAAAAAGCTCTACTTTATCTAGTAGAGCCCAAAGTCACTGTCAAAAACTCCATTATCCATGTCGAAAATCCCGTCAAACTAGGTCAATCTAGCCTTATCCAACCTAAGAGTAGCAGATAGTTAGCTTTCTAGTTTTTTGATTTTCAATGAGGATAATGTACCAGAAGATCTAGTACAAAAAGAGCATGCAAAAAGAGACAAAAACAAGATCTACTAAATAAAGTTCTTTATTTGATAGACTTAGTTGTTCATGTCTCCCTTACCTCCGAGTATTAGTATCTCTATCCTATACCTTTAAGGAAATTTTGTCAATAGAAAATTGAGAATTCTAATCTCTAAAATCCAAAAACAGGTCCATAGAGAGTTAGTACGTGTTTGACATGCTCGTAATGGAACTTGTCATAGTTTCGCCAAGCAGTGCGTGCTTGATCATTCAATTTTAGGCTACCCAGTCCAATCAGAAGACTGGTACGTTGGTAAAATTTTTCAAGGTCGATTAAGATACTGTTGTCAAGCTTTTCCGCTTTTTTAAGTTCCTTGAGAGTGCTGTTCAGCAGTTCTTGTAGACGAAAATCATCGGCTGTACCTTGTTTGCAGCTTTGGTAGCTTTTATTTAACTCGGAAAGGAGTTGGTAAGCTTGGTTGATGAGTGTTTTGTCTTCCATATGAGCATCCTCCTTGCTCTGATCTATTCTTGCCTATAGTATAGCACTAAACAGAAAATATGTCATAGTAAATATGTTAAAAACGAGATTTTAATATCAAGGTTTGGAAAGCTGACTTGTAGCCTTTTCATGGTATAATCAAGTGAGTAAATCTTTATGGAGGAAATATGAAGTTAAATATTCAAGAAATTCGTAAGCAGCCAGAAGGCTTGCATTTTGAACAAGCTTTAGACCTAGTCGCAGACTTACGTACCCGTAATCAAGAAATTTTAGATGTCAAAGATATCCTTGCAGTGGGGAAAGTGCAGTACGAAGACCGTATGTATTTCTTAAACTATCAGTTATCTTATACCATCGTTCTTGCTTCCAGCCGCAGTATGGAGCCAGTTGAGTTGGCAGAGTTTTATCCAGTGACAGAGGTTTTCATGGAAGGCGCAACCAACCAACTAGATCAGGAAGTTTTAGACGATGACTTGGTCCTGCCTATCGAAAATGGTGAAATTGATTTGTCTGAAAGTGTGTCAGACAATATCTTGCTCAATATCCCTATCAAGGTCTTGACGGCTGAAGAAGAGGCTGGTCAAGGTTTTGTGTCTGGAAATGACTGGCAAATCATGACAGAGGAAGAGTACCAAGCACAACAAGCAGTCAAGAAAGAAGAAAACAGTCCATTTGCTGGCTTGCAAGGACTATTTGACGGAGACAAATAATGGTCTTGTCAAAAAAACGAGCACGAAAGGTGCTAGAAGAAATCATTGCTCTCTTCCCAGATGCCAAACCAAGCCTCGATTTTACCAATCATTTTGAACTCTTGGTTGCGGTCATGTTGTCAGCTCAGACGACAGATGCCGCAGTCAACAAGGCTACGCCAGGTCTCTTTGCTGCCTTTCCAACGCCTCAAGCCATGTCTGTCGCGACTGAAAGTGAAATTGCTTCACACATTTCTCGTCTGGGACTGTATCGAAATAAGGCTAAATTTCTTAAAAAATGTGCCCAGCAGTTACTAGACGATTTTAATGGTCAAGTACCTCAGACTCGAGAGGAATTAGAAAGTCTAGCAGGTGTTGGACGCAAAACAGCCAACGTAGTCATGAGTGTGGGCTTTGGAATTCCAGCCTTTGCAGTTGATACTCATGTTGAGCGTATCTGTAAGCATCATGATATCGTTAAAAAATCGGCCACGCCTCTCGAAGTAGAAAAACGTGTCATGGACATTCTGCCACCAGAGAAATGGTTGGCAGCCCATCAAGCCATGATTTACTTTGGACGGGCTATCTGTCATCCAAAAAATCCAGAATGCGATCACTATCCACAATTATATGATTTTAGTTCGTTATAAGATGAAAATTTTATGTTTTTTTCTTGCATTGATCCTTTCTTTGTGATATAGTAATAACAATAAAATATTCCTTTAAACCTGTCCCGTGAGGCAGGCAAGGAGCCGGATCAATAGATAGCTGGAGTCTATACTGTTTGCAGTAGGGCTCGCTTGGCTGTACATTCTGAAGTCTCCTTGTTAAGGAGACTTTTCTTTTTGGAGGTTTGTCATGAGGACAAAAGAAGTTGTAGACGAATTGACCGTCAAACGAGCGATTACTCGGATTACCTACGAGATTATCGAACGAAACAAAGATTTGAATAGAATCGTTCTGGCTGGGATAAAAACGAGAGGTGTTTTTATCGCTCGTCGTATCCAAGAACGTTTGGAACAGCTAGAAAACATCGCTGTTCCAGTGGTAGAACTAGATACTAAACCTTTCCGTGACGATGTAAAAAGTGGTGAGGATACTTCTGTAATCTCTGTTGATGTGACAGATCGGGAAGTCATCTTGGTGGATGATGTACTCTACACTGGTCGGACTATCCGAGCTGCTATTGACAATATTGTTAGCCATGGTCGCCCTGCTCGTGTGAGTTTGGCAGTCTTGGTTGATCGTGGTCACAGAGAACTTCCAATCCGTCCAGACTATGTTGGAAAAAACATCCCAACCAGTCGTTCTGAAGAAATTATCGTAGAGATGATAGAACTAGATGGACAAGACAGAGTACTAATCACAGAACAAGCCTAAAACACTAAAAGGAGTAAAAAAATGTCAGAAAATCAACAAGCTTTGCAACATGTCGTTTCTATGGAAGATCTTACTGTAGAACAAGTAATGAAATTGATTAAACGAGGAATCGAATTTAAAAACGGAGCGAGTGCTTCTTATGAGGAACAGCATATCGTTTCCAACCTTTTCTTTGAAAGTTCAACTCGTACCCACAAATCCTTTGAGGTAGCAGAACTGAAACTTGGACTTGATCTTTTGGATTTCGATGTGAAGACCAGTTCAGTGAATAAGGGTGAAACGCTCTATGACACGATCTTGACGCTGTCTGCACTAGGAGTGGATGCCTGTGTCATTCGTCACCCAGAGGTGGACTACTACAGAGAATTGATTGCTAGCCCGACCATCACAACTTCCATTATCAATGGTGGGGACGGTTCAGGGCAACACCCTAGCCAAAGTTTGCTTGATTTGATGACAATTTATGAAGAATTTGGACATTTTGAAGGTCTTAAGGTGGCTATCGCTGGCGATCTAAACCACTCACGGGTAGCTAAGTCTAATATGCAAATCCTTAAACGCTTGGGAGCGGAGCTTTACTTTGCAGGTCCTGAGGAATGGAGAAGTGAGGAGTTTGAGCATTATGGTCGCTTTGTATCAATTGATGAGGTGATTGATCAAGTAGATGTTATGATGTTTCTTCGTGTGCAGCATGAACGTCATGAAATTGTGACAGGATTTTCAAAAGAAGACTATCATATCCAGCATGGTTTGACACAAGAACGCTATGACCGCTTGAAAGAAAAAGCAATCCTCATGCACCCAGCTCCAGTCAATCGTGATGTTGAAATCGCAGACCATTTAGTTGAAGCACCAAAATCACGTATTGTTCAGCAAATGACCAACGGTGTCTTTGTCAGAATGGCAATTTTAGAATCTGTGCTGGCCTACAGAAAAGCTAAATAAGGCACAAAGCGTTAAAAGATATCTGAGAGTATCAACGAGAGGTGAGTAGATGAAAAAACGACTTCTAGTATTAGAAGATGGGACAGTATTTGAAGGCCAGGCCTTCGGAGCAGATATTGATGTAACAGGGGAAATCGTCTTTAACACAGGGATGACTGGTTACCAAGAATCCATAACAGACCAGTCTTACAATGGACAAATCTTAACCTTTACCTACCCTTTGGTGGGAAATTATGGAATTAACCGTGACGACTACGAGTCCATCAATCCTACCTGTAAGGGAGTAGTAGTTTTTGAAGAAGCGCGTAGAGCCAGCAACTGGCGCAACCAAATGACCTTGGATGAATTTTTGAAAACTAAGAAAATTCCTGGTATCTCAGGAATTGATACACGTGCACTGACAAAGATTATCCGTAAACATGGTACCATGCGGGCAACCCTTACGCATGTTGGTGATACCATGGACCATATCACAGACCAGCTCCAAGCGACAGTTCTACCGACAGATAATATCAAGCAAGTCTCTACAAAGACAGCTTATCCTGCTCCTGGAGTTGGATTGAGTGTCGTACTGGTAGACTTTGGTCTTAAACACTCAATCTTACGCGAACTTTCTAAGCGTAATTGTAACGTGACCGTGGTTCCATACACAACCACTGCAGAAGAAATTCTCCATCTCCATCCTGACGGGGTTATGTTGTCAAACGGTCCAGGTAACCCAGAAGATGTTCCCCAAGCACTGGACATGATTCGTGGTGTGCAAGGAAAAATTCCAATCTTTGGTATCTGTATGGGACACCAACTTTTTGCTATGGCAAATGGTGCTAAGACTTATAAGATGAAGTTTGGTCACCGTGGATTTAACCACGCGGTACGTGAAATCGCAACAGGACGCGTAGATTTTACTAGCCAGAACCATGGTTATGCGGTCAGCCGTGAGGATTTGCCGGAGCATTTGATCATTACGCACGAAGAAATTAACGACAAATCAGTTGAAGGTGTGCGTCACAGATACCAACCAGGTTTCTCTGTGCAATTCCACCCAGATGCAGCTCCAGGACCGCATGATGCAAGCTATCTCTTTGATGAATTTATCGAAATGATGGAGTCGTTTAAATCTGCTAATCGCTGATATAGGAAACTCTGTCAGAGGCTTGTCGAATAAAAAGGCAATTCCTTTCTTTTAGTTGAGCAAAGAGATACTGAAATTTTTTACACTCGATTTATTATTGAAAAATCATCGGAGAATTTATTTAATGTCGCCCTGTGAGGCGACGAATAGAAAGGAGAAGGGTGATCCGTATTTGCTGAAATGAATACGGGCTACGGACGGTGCTAAAAAGATAGTTATTCCTAGAACTGACAGTTCTTCGTCATAACTCCTATTTTAGCTTTGTCCGCTTGACGCCCTTAATATCTTATAAATGCCTAAACGTACTGATATTCAAAAAATTATGGTGATTGGTTCTGGTCCGATTATTATTGGTCAGGCTGCTGAGTTTGACTATGCTGGGACCCAGGCTTGCTTGTCTTTGAAAGAGGAAGGCTATGAGGTTGTCTTGGTTAACTCGAACCCTGCAACCATCATGACGGATAAGGAGATTGCTGACAAGGTTTACATTGAACCGATTACACTTGAGTTTGTGACGCGTATTCTCCGTAAGGAACGTCCAGATGCCTTGCTCCCAACTCTTGGAGGTCAGACAGGTCTCAATATGGCCATGGAATTGTCTAAAAATGGTATTTTAGATGAACTTGGTGTTGAACTTCTGGGTACTAAACTATCTGCCATTGACCAAGCAGAGGATCGTGACCTCTTTAAACAATTGATGGAAGAGCTTGAGCAACCCATCCCTGAATCTGAAATTGTCAATACAGTAGAAGAAGCAGTTTCCTTTGCAGCAACTATTGGCTACCCAGTCATCGTTCGACCAGCCTTTACCCTAGGTGGTACTGGTGGTGGTATGTGTGCCAATGAGGAAGAATTGCGTGAAATCGCTGAAAATGGTTTGAAACTGTCACCTGTTACCCAATGTTTGATTGAGCGTTCCATTGCTGGTTTTAAGGAAATCGAATACGAAGTTATGCGCGACTCGGCAGACAATGCCCTCGTTGTTTGTAACATGGAAAACTTTGACCCAGTTGGGATTCACACAGGGGATTCCATTGTATTTGCCCCTGCGCAAACCATGTCAGACTATGAAAACCAAATGCTACGTGACGCGAGCTTGAGCATCATTCGTGCCCTCAAAATTGAAGGTGGATGTAACGTTCAGCTGGCTCTTGATCCACACAGCTTTAAGTATTATGTCATCGAAGTAAATCCTCGTGTATCGCGCTCTTCTGCCCTTGCTTCTAAGGCGACAGGTTATCCGATTGCTAAGTTGGCTGCTAAGATTGCCGTCGGTCTGACCCTGGATGAGGTCATCAACCCAGTTACGGGATCAACCTATGCCATGTTTGAGCCAGCCCTTGACTACGTAGTTGCCAAGATTCCACGTTTCCCATTTGATAAGTTTGAAAAGGGTGAACGTCGTCTGGGTACCCAGATGAAGGCGACTGGAGAAGTCATGGCAATCGGTCGTAACATCGAGGAGTCTCTTCTTAAAGCCTGTCGCTCACTTGAAATCGGAGTCCATCACAATGAAATGCCAGAGCTTGCATCTGTATCTGATGATGCCTTGATTGAAAAAGTTGTCAAAGCTCAAGATGACCGTCTCTTCTACGTATCAGAAGCCATTCGCCGTGGCTACACACCAGAAGAAATTGCAGAATTGACCAAGATTGATATCTTCTATCTGGATAAACTCTTGCATATCTTTGAAATTGAGCAAGAATTGGGTGCTCATCCACAAGATTTAGACGTCTTAAAAACTGCCAAACTAAATGGTTTCTCAGACCGTAAAATTGCTGAACTATGGGAAACGACAGCTGACCAAGTTCGCCAACTTCGCTTGGAAAACAAGATTGTTCCAGTTTATAAGATGGTCGATACCTGTGCAGCAGAGTTCGACTCTGAAACACCATATTTCTATTCAACCTATGGATGGGAAAATGAATCTATTAAGTCTGATAAGGAATCTGTACTGGTCCTAGGTTCTGGTCCAATCCGTATCGGGCAAGGGGTTGAGTTTGACTATGCAACTGTTCACTCGGTTAAGGCAATCCAGGCAGCCGGCTACGAAGCTATTATCATGAATTCAAACCCAGAGACCGTTTCTACAGACTTCTCTGTGTCTGACAAGCTCTACTTTGAACCATTGACATTCGAAGATGTCATGAATGTTATCGATTTGGAACAACCAAAAGGTGTTATTGTTCAGTTTGGTGGTCAAACAGCCATCAACCTTGCGGAGCCTTTGGCAAAAGCAGGTGTGACCATCCTTGGTACCCAAGTCGCTGACTTGGACCGCGCGGAGGACCGCGACCTCTTTGAGCAAGCCCTCAAAGATTTGGATATTCCACAGCCACCAGGACAAACGGCTACCAATGAAGAAGAAGCAGTGCTTGCAGCTCGCAAGATTGGTTTCCCAGTTCTCGTTCGCCCATCTTATGTCTTGGGTGGACGTGCCATGGAAATCGTAGAAAATGAGGAAGATCTTCGTTCTTACATGCGTACCGCTGTTAAGGCAAGTCCAGATCATCCAGTCCTTGTTGATTCTTACATCGTTGGGCAAGAATGTGAAGTTGATGCCATCTCAGATGGAAAAAATGTCCTCATCCCTGGTATCATGGAGCACATCGAACGTGCCGGTGTCCACTCAGGTGACTCAATGGCGGTTTATCCTCCACAAACCTTGTCTCAAAAGGTGCAGGAAACCATCGCAGACTACACCAAACGTCTAGCAATCGGCCTAAACTGTCTTGGTATGATGAACATTCAGTTTGTCATCAAGGATGAAAAAGTCTATGTTATTGAGGTCAATCCACGTGCCAGCCGTACGGTTCCCTTCCTTTCTAAGGTAACCAATATTCCTATGGCTCAGGTGGCGACCAAGCTCATTCTTGGTCAAAGTCTTGAAGAACTTGGCTACCAAGATGGACTTTACCCTGAAAGTACACGCGTTCATATCAAGGCACCAGTCTTCTCCTTCACCAAGTTAGCTAAGGTAGATAGCTTGCTCGGTCCTGAAATGAAGTCAACAGGTGAAGTCATGGGCTCTGATTCTACTCTAGAAAAAGCTCTCTATAAAGCCTTTGAAGCTTCTTACCTCCATTTGCCAACTTTCGGAAATGTAGTCTTCACCATTGCAGATGATGCCAAAGAAGAAGCCTTGGACTTGGCTCGCCGTTTCCAAAATATCGGTTACGGTATCCTCGCGACAGAAGGAACTGCAGCCTTCTTTGCCAGTCATGGACTGCATGCTCAGCCTGTTGGTAAGATCGGTGATGATGAGAAGGATATCCCAAGCTTTGTTCGTAAAGGAAAAATCCAAGCGATCATCAATACTGTCGGAACCAAACGAACTGCTGATGAAGATGGTGAGCAAATTCGCCGTTCGGCTATTGAACACGGGGTGCCCCTTTTTACAGCCCTAGACACAGCTAATGCCATGCTTAAGGTGCTTGAAAGCCGTAGTTTTGTCACAGAAGCGATCTAGTTGAGAAATATTTTTCACAGTTTTAAAGCCAGCGTCAAAAAACGCTGGCTTTTGCAATACTGATATTGCTTATTTCAACTATCATTTTTTTTATTTGTAATCATTCTAAAATGTGATATAATAAGCATGAATTGGAAATAGGTAAACTATTTTCATTGTATTTTCAAAAACACCATTAAGAAAATAGGTAAAGACAGATTAGAAAGTGTAAAATCCCGATGTCTTCTTACAAGAAAGTCTCTCTTTCTGAGATCAATCAATCTATTGAAACTCCAAATAACAACCATTTTTGGCAAAATCTAAAAGCATTTTTAGGACCTGGCGCTCTTGTAGCAGTTGGTTATATGGATCCTGGAAACTGGATTACTAGTGTAGTTGGTGGTGCTTCTTACAAGTATAGTCTCTTATTTGTTATTTTAATTTCATCCATCATCGCCATGCAGCTACAACAAATGGCTGGAAAGCTCGGTATCGTAACTAAGATGGACCTAGCACAGGCAACAGCTCATCATGCTCCCAAGTGGCTTCGCTATAGTCTGTGGGTGATTTTAGAATTAGCTTTAATGGCGACAGACTTGGCTGAAGTTTTAGGTTCAGCAATTGCTTTAAATCTTTTATTTAAAATACCGATTATGGTTGCTATTCTCTTAACCGTTTTAGATGTATTTTTGTTACTTTTATTGATGAAATTTGGCTTCAAGAAGATTGAAGCTATTGTTACGACTCTTATCTTAACCATATTAGCCATCTTTACCTATCTTGTAGCCTTATCCAATCCAAATATCCAGGGGATTATTGGTGGTTATTTACCAACTCCAACATTATTTGAAACACCATTGCCGGGTCATGAAAGCCAATTGACCTTGGCTCTAGGGATTGTAGGAGCGACAGTCATGCCCCATAATCTCTATCTCCATTCATCCCTATCCCAAACAAGGAAAATCAACCACAAAGATAAGAAGGACGTTCGAAAAGCTGTTCGTTTTATGACATGGGACTCAAATCTGCAATTGTCCCTAGCTTTTATTGTCAATTCCTTACTTCTCATTTTAGGGGCCTCCCTCTTTTTTGGTCATGCGTCTGAAATTTCAGCTTTCTCCCAAATGTACAATGCTTTACAGGATTCGGCAATAGCAGGAGCGATAGCCAGCTCAACTCTGTCAACTTTATTTGCTCTGGCCCTATTAGCAAGCGGACAAAATTCTACTATTACAGGTACCTTAACTGGACAGATCGTTATGGAAGGTTTCTTGCATCTGAAATTGCCTCAGTGGATTATCCGTATCGGTACACGTATTTTTGCTTTGCTACCTGTGATTATTGTCGCCGTTTTGTTTGGGCATCAAGAAAAAACCTTGGATCAGTTATTGGTCTATT
>CAJPSM010000047.1 GCA_905373305.1 uncultured Streptococcus sp.
CCATTTCCAAGTACATGGCACCGAAAAAGTTCTGCTCCCCTTCTCTTTTTAGGGCTGCTAAATAGGTTGGCAGTTGGGAATTGAGACCATTGAAGAAATGAGGAAACTGGAACTGAGTCAAACTAGACTTGTAGTCTACTACTCCTAGCGCTCCATCAGCTTTCAAACGGTCAATGCGGTCCACCTTGCCTCGCACATGGACACTGCGACCACTATCCAATTGAATAAAGGCCTGGTCTTTCCCGCCAAATGTTGCTTCCTCTTGGATGGTTTCGATGGCTGGATTATGGCGAAGGATGTGACCAGTGGTCCGCGCGACATCAAGCAGAACTTCCTTGGTAAACTGGGCTTCCAAACTTTCTTGATAAATGGCTTCAAATTCCCGTTCATGACTGGTTTCCTTAATAGCTTGCTCCAGACGTTGGTCAAAAGAATGTTCCACAGGCAATTTCAAGGCACGTTCAAAAATACGGTGTAAAAAATTCCCATGACTGCGAGCATCTGGGCGCAGGCGCAATTCTTCCTGCAAACCTAGAACATAACGGAGGAAATAACTGTATTCATTACGATAAAACTCCGTCAAACCTGATGTGGAGAGATAAAAATCCTTGTCAGCAGGATAAAGAGCCTGTAAGGTATCCTTTGCTAATGGCTTGCTGCTTGGGCTGGTTGGGATGGCAGGATTCGCAAGGCCTTTTTGGTCAAGTTTTTTTCCCATGACACGCGCTAAGACCGTGACAAAGGTCACATCTTGTTCATTTTCACTAGAAGCAGCTTGCTGATGATAGGCAACGAGACTAGACAAGAGACTGTGATAAGAACCTATATCTTCTTTACTAAGATTTTTGTTGTTCATCCTCTTTTCTCTTCGGCTAAATCCAAAACTCACCAGTTCATGAAGATAGGCAGATTCCTTGCTCTCGTTTTCATTGAGAAGACTGGGTGCTGATAAAATCAACTGCTTACGAGCGGCATTAACTAAGGAAAGCATGGTATAGCGATTTTTCTTGAGGTTTTCACTGCTTGCAATCAGCAGTTGAGCCCCCTCTTCTGTCGCTTGGTTTAAAGTCTCTCTCTCTTCGTCTGTCAAAAGGCTGGTATTTTGAGCGATTTTGGGTAAATGATCCTGTGTCAGCCCAATGGCATAGACAAAGTCAGCAGTCAGCGGTGCAATCAGATCGTAACTCTGCACCAGAACGGTGTCCACTGTTGCTGGAATTGTGCGATACTGGGACAAACTCATTCCAGAATGGAGCAAGGATAGGAAATTCTCCAGACTAACTTGTGAACCATCAAAAACGGTCGCAAATTGTTCTAAAACATGACAGAAAGCTTTCCAAACTTCGGTTTGTCTTTCCTGTTCTAGGGCTTCCATAGTGGATGTTAAACCTTGCATCTGCTTGCTTAAAGCAGCATTTTTTAGAAAAGTACTCCACTTTTGCAAGAAATTTTCAGCCTTCTGTTTCCGACTGGCAAACAAGGTTTCAAGAGGAGCCAAGACTCGTAATCGAATGGCATTCAAGCGTTCCAAATCAAACTTTCCATGGTGGGATTTGGTGAAGGTTTGCTGAAAGGCTGGCAAGCCATTGATACCAAGATAGCGGAGGTATTGCTCAAAAGCATCAATATCCGCTTGGCTAAGGTCAGTATACAAACCAGTTCTGAGGAGATTAATCAAATCTTCCTGACGGAAACGGTAACGTTTCAAACGCAAAATAGATTCGACATACTGAGTCAAAGGATGATGAGCCATGGATTCACTTCTACCAAGATAGAAAGGAATCTGGTACTGGTCAAAAATGGTCTTTAAGGACAACTGATAAGAAGCCACATCCCCCAGCAGAATTCGGAAATGCTTGTAACTCAGTTCTGGATGGTCATGTAATTTCTGACGGATGCTACGGGCTACCAACTCCAACTCCTCTTTTTGAGTCAAACAAGACCAGATTTGCAGATTCTCACGGTCCTTCTCATCGACATCCAAAGTGAGTTCTGAAAAGTCATAAGAAGACTCCAGCAAACGAGAGGCCTTGTCAAAGCTATCCATCTTCTCATGTGTTTGAGAACGGTCTTGAGCAGGTGTTTGGTATTTTGCCCCCAAATGATGAAGAAATTCCACACTGGCTTGATAGAGATTCCCTTCAGCGAAAGGACTGGTATAGGATTTCTTACTAGCATAAGCACCAATGACAATCTCAACACCTTTGCGATGGAGCAGATCCACTACACGCTCTTCCTCGGCAGAAAAACGGGTAAATCCGTCAATGACTAAGGCAAGCTGACTGAAATCACTACTTACCTTGTCGTTCTCAATAGCCTCAATCAAATAGGACAACTGACTTCCCTGAGCCAACTGGTCTTGATTGAGATAAGCAGTCACTTTCTCAAAAATCAAGAGTAAATCTGCTCGCTTATCCTCGTCAGTCAAACTTTCCAAATCCAAAAAATTCATCTGAGCAGTCGTCATCTCGTGATAGAGTTCAATCAGCTGCTGGATAAATTGAGGGTCTTGTTTAATAGCTCCATAAACTCGTAACCCTTTAGGATCAAGTTCGGCAAGGCATTTATAAAAGGCCATCCCAAGACCGATATCTTCAAGACTGGTCTTTGTAGGCAAGTCATTTAAAACCAGGTAACGAGCCATTTGAGCAAAGCGCGTGACGGTAATCGCAAAAGAAGCCTGCTGGGACAAGCATTCCAGCACGGCACGTTCCTTTTCAAATGAAAGAGAGTTGGGGGCGATGTAGAAAACCCGCTTGCCCGTAGCAACCAGCTCTTCTGCCTCTCTGGTTAGGATTTTTGTCAAAGAAGTCCGAATATCAGTATAAAGTAATTTCATCTCAGCCTCGTTTGGTTTCTCAAAGTTGCTTCCTCTATTATAGCAAAGTTCGCTTCACAGTCCAAATCCAAAATTCTTGTTGACAATCATTTAACTAGCAAATCAATCATACTTCATCATCCACTTTCATATGATGAAAGATATAGAGGAAAAAGTCTTTGGAAACTTCAAAATGTCCATAACGAAGTCGAGAAGTATAGTCTTTCCATTCAGGATGTTGTCTGACTATTTCTATGGAACAATCTTTGACTGGTAGATAATACTCGACATTTCGTCTAAAGGGAAAGAATCCTTCAAACTGTTCTACTTGATAGGCTTTGTCATCTATAATTTTACCTACGGCCACAAAAGCCTGTAACTTATCTTGACCGTTCATATCGTATTTGGGGCTATAGTATAAAAGATAATCGCCTTTTTTCATACGGTTTAAGGGGCCGCCCTTTCCATGACAGACCTGACAAAAATTCCCCTCAACTCCTCTTAAAACATGATTCTTTGAAACAACTCCGACCCAATATCTAGGCATTTTTATCCTCCAACACTGCTAACATGCGATTGAAACTTTCTCTATCGTTAGAAAGTTTTTCAAAAAATTCTTCATCAACCCCTTCTACTAAGGGTAAAGCTTGATTGACTTTCTCCACACCAGACTTCGTCACTAAGACCAGTTTTGCCCGACTATCCTTTGGATGTTGATCGCGTCTAATGTACTCTTTCTTCTCTAGTAACCGAACAATCTGAGAAACCGTCATAACATCCATACCGGTGAACCGAGTTATATCAACTTGCGTTACATATTCCTCTTTATTAGACAGAAACAAAAGCGAGGTTAAAACGATGAATTGAGGCAAAGTGAGACCAACCGATTTCAAAACTCTTTTTAAATTACTTTCCCACTTGTTGTAGACTTTGATGAAAAGAAGACCTGTAGACTCTGTTTCATCGTTTTTATAAATTGAATTAAACTGATATTGTGGCATTTTTTCTCCTTATATAATAAGTGTACATATTATATAAAAAATTATTTTATTTTTCAAGAAAAGGAAAGTCGAATTTTACAATTCTGTCAGACATTTTATAGTCTATATGCTATAATAAAAGCAAAACACATAGAAAGGGAAGTCTTATGATTAAATTACTTGCACTAGATATGGACGGAACTCTCCTCAATGAAGCCAAGGAAATACCGCAAGCCCACATTACTGCCATTCATCAGGCCATTGAAAAAGGTGTCAAACTGGTTCTCTGTACAGGTCGCCCGCTTTTCGGTGTCCTCCCCTACTATAAACAACTAGGACTTGACCTCCAGAACGAGTACGTCATTGTCAATAACGGTTGCTCAACCCATCAGACCAGTGACTGGAGTCTAGTTGACTGGCAAGAACTAAGCCCAGCTGATATCGAATACCTCTATGAACTAGCAGAAAAAAGCGACGTCCAGTTGACCCTTTTTGATGAGGAACATTATTTTGTCCTCGGTGGTAAGCCTAATCAAATCGTTCAAAATGATGCCAAACTTGTTTTTTCAGACCTGACTGAAATTTCCCTTGAGGAAGCCACTAGTGGCAAATATCGCATGTTCCAAGGCATGTTTTTAGGTACCAAAGAGCAAACAGACGATTTTGAGCAGCGGTTTGCTGAGGAGCTCTGCCAACGATTCAGTGGAGTTCGTTCTCAACCTGTCATTTATGAAGCGATGCCACTTGGAACTACCAAGGCTACTGCTCTTTCTCGACTAGCCACGATTTTGAAGATTGAGCCGTCAGAAATTATGGCCATGGGCGATGCCAATAACGACATTGAAATGCTCCAGTTTGCAGGGCTTGGTATTGCTATGGGAAATGCTAGTGACCATGTCAAATCCCTTGCCAATGATGTTACAACCAGCAACGAAGAAGACGGCGTCGCGCGTGCGATTGAGAAATATATTTTATAGAGAAAATTCCCAGTTAAATTCTTAACTGGGTTTTTGACATTTTAAAAATCTGAAAACTTTAGAAACTCTTTAGAAATACTTGAGCTTTCTTTGATTTCTATAGCTTATACTAAAGTTAGAAAAATAAATCAAAAGGAGAAAATCATGAAAACAGTACTCGAAATTCATGGACTGACCAAACAATTCGGCCAACAAGCTATTCTTCAAGATCTTCATCTAACGATAAAAGAGGGAGATATTTATGGTCTAATTGGAAAAAATGGAGCAGGTAAAACTACTCTTATCAAAATAATTACACAATTATTGTTTGCGGATAAAGGTACAGTTTCCCTCTTTTCTAGTCAAGAACAAAATGAGTGGACCAAAGCTCTATCTCGAGTGGGTTCTGTTATCGAATCACCTGTAGCCCATAATCACTTAACAGCATACCAGAATCTGAAATATTATTGTATGATACGTCATATTCCAAATGATGATAAGGTGATTCATGAGACCTTGGATTATGTGGGTTTGTCAAATACAGGTAAAAAGGTCTTTCGTGATTTCTCACTAGGAATGAAACAAAGGCTTGGCATCGCCATTGCCCTCCTATCCAAACCTGATTTCCTGATTCTTGATGAACCCATTAACGGTCTGGATCCTATTGGAATCAAGGAATTTCGTCTGATGATTCAACGGCTTAATCAAGAAAAAGGGATAACCATTCTCATATCTAGCCATATCTTGTCAGAACTCTATCTCTTAGCTAATCGCTTCGGAATTTTGGATCAAGGTAAAATTATCCGTGAAATCAGCAAAGCTGAATTTGAAACACTGAGTGAGGATTATATTGTGCTTAAAACAAGCGACAAAGAAAGAGCTTGTCAGGTATTGAAAGAACAAATCCAGCTCCAGTTTAAGGTTGTAAAACCTGAAAATGAAATCCATATCTTTGGTAATGAACAAGATGTCAAACAGATTCTTAAGCAACTAACTTTGGCCGATGTTGCTATTGATGAGATTTACTTTGCCCGTCAAAACCTAGAAGAATACTTCACCCAATTGGTAGAATAGGAGAAAAATCATGATACATACCATTCAAGCAGATTTTTACCGTCTTTTCCGCTCCAAAGGATTCTGGATTACAGAATTCATTCTCTTTGTACTTATGTTACTGGGTGCCACTATTGGCGCTACAGGACATCTAATGTCAGTTCAAACAGCACCACCTGAGATTCCTACCCATGGTTGGAATGGGATAGAAGCTCTAATCAACGCGTCAAATAACGGCTCAAACCTCGTTTTCCTCTGTATTATTCTAGTATGTTTAGTTCTTGGGGTCGATCTAATCGGCAAGCTTTATAAAAATAGTTTGACAGTCGGCGTTTCTCGTACAGAATTTTTCCTTGCTAAATCCTTTGTACTAGCAAGTATCGCTCTCTTGCAACTCATTGCCAGCCTTGTGATTGCCTTTATTCCCGCGACTCTACTAAACGGACTTGGTACGATACCTGATGGTTTTGTTACCAATCTCTTCTTAATGATTTTCCTTCAATTTCTCTGTCTCCTCGCTTGGCTTTCGATTGTTTCCTTTATTCTCTACCTGACTCATTCTTATCTTGCTATATTTATTGGTTATCTGATTAGTTCTATCATCCTTTCTATGCCAATGCTTATCTTTCCAAATATCGAAATTTTACGATATCTGAGCTTAAATTTTGCCTATGCCATGACTGCTGATAGTCAATCAGTTCTCTATACCATAACGGTTTGCATCGCTATCATACTTTTCTTCTCTCTCAGTGGACTGACTGTTTTCAAGAAGAAAAGCTTATAAAAAGGACCTCCTCTAGGATATAGAGGAGGTTTCTTCTGTTAAAGATAAATAAAGACTGAAAACCATTCTCCATCAGTGGCTAGCTTCATTTCCGCTCCAAGAAGATGAACTAATTCCTCGGTAATATAGAGACCTAAACCAGAGGATTCTTCAGTATCCGACATATTTTCAGAATAAAAACGATTGCTGAGATTGTCTATATTTTTGATAGGTTTTTTGACAAGATTATCAATTTCCAAAACAAGCCTATTTTTTTCCTTTTTCAAAGAAAGTCGAGCTTTCTCCTTGCCGTGCTTGAGAACATTTCCAAGGAGGTTTTGTATAATTCGATCAAGCAAGTCCTCATCAGTCGTCGTTTTCAATCCCGGTTCAACATTAAAATCAAGAACAATATGAGAAGATTGAAAAACGTCGTAATAGGCTAAAGTCTTCTTTGTTATAAAAGTTGATAAATCAAGTTCCTCCAGTTTCGGTTTAACTGCTCCTTCCATCAAATGACGGTATTCAAGGAGAGCCTCCAAACGTTTGGAAACCAAATCCTGATGATGGGCTATTTTGCTTAAAGTTTCCTGACTATTATCGGGGTGTTTTATCAGTTGCTGAGTATATCCAGAAGCGATTGTCAAAGGTGTCCGAATATCATGAGCGATGTTACTGATTGCCATATCTAGGGTGTGTTTTTCACGCTTCATGATTAGCTGATTTTGCTCCACTTCTTGAAATAGATTCTCAATTTGGTTATGTAGACGCAAAATGGTCTTTGAAAAGAAATTTACCCCGATCCTCTTCATGCTACCAGAGCGAATCTTTTCTTCGATTTGTCTGCTTAAATCTCTAATTGCTATATGATAGCGAATCAAAGAAACTGATAAAATGATATTAATGAGGAGCAATATTGATAGCAAAATGTAAATCATTACTTATCTCCTTTTAATCGTACACCAACTCCCCAAATGGTTTCAATGTACTCATGATTTGGATCCAGTTGATGCAGTTTTTTACGGAGATTGCTTAGATGAGTGTTGAGCGTATTATCTCCAGGCAGGTAACTTTCTTCCCAAATCAATTCATAGAGTTCTTCCTTTGTGAAGATCTTTTTAGGATGATGGAGCAACATTTGGAGAATTTGACACTCTTTCTTTGCAAGGCGAATGGTTTCAGTTGCGTTACTTATTTCAAAACTATCCGCATCGAACTGGATATTTTTAAAGTTTTTTACGAGGTTATCAATATCTCTTCGATCTTCTGACTGTTGTTCACCACTTTGGCGTAATTGCACAGTGACTCTAGCAAAGACTTCGTCCAAATCAAAAGGTTTTACTACATAATCATTGGCGCCGTCTAGTAGGTATTGGCTGATGAGCTTTTTATCACCTAAAGCAGTGAGCATGATGACCGGAGTCTGACTAGTTTGTCGAATAGCTTGCAAGACTTGGTCGCCATTTTTCCCAGGAAGCATGATATCTAGCAAAACGAGATCAATGCCACCTTTATCAAATTGCATTATACCTTCTGTGCCAGAAAAGGCTTGAATCACCTCGTGTTCCTCTGCAAGAAGGGTTCTTAAAATTTCCTGGATTTCATTATTATCTTCAATTACAAGTATGCTCGCCATAAACCTCGTCCTTTCTAAAACTATTATAACATGTTTTGTTAGGAATTCCAGATACAGAAAAGCTCCTCTCACATTTTAAGCAAGAAGGAGCTAATAAATTGAATCTATTTAACCAAATAAGCAATCAGGGTAATAACCCATAAATGGGCTGGGTAGAAAATATAAAAGAAATATTTACTCCAGCTAGTTTCCTTTCCTCGTTGTCCATTATACAAGGCCATAAAAGGAAATACGGTGATAAAGAGCCAATCAGAATTGTAAAGCATCATTTCCAAGGTTTGGTACCAAGTATCATAGGTATGGATAGAAGTCACTAACAGGAAGGCCCAAAGTAGAGTATAGAGGAGATTTCGCAATCCCTTGCGATTTCGACAAGAGTAACTAATCAAGAGAAATGGTAGCATGGTGATACCACCCTCAGTAAAAAGACAACCGAAAATCAAAAGCCCAGCAACTCCAATCCAACGCCACAACTTCTCTTTTTGATCCAACTCTTTTCGAGGAAAACCAATCCAAAGCATGGTGACACCGATAGCCAAAGTCAGGAAAATGTTGTTATTGACCATTATTCCTTTAGATGCAAATAGGGTATTGAGGAGGCTATTGCCTGCGAACATGATAAGCGCCCAACTCCAGAGGCGGATGAGATAGTCTTTCAGATTTCGAGTATGGATAAAACCTTCCATAGCCATATACGCAAACCAAACTCCTACACAACGAGTCATAGCGTGAAAGATACCTTCCCACAGAGGAGAGACGATCCCTGTGATATGAGGGATATGATCTAGAACCATTACTGCAGCCATCAGATACTTCAACTGTGTTGCATTCCATTTTTTCATAATAAGCCTCTTTCTTTTTGATCTATATAGAGTATAGCATACATTTTCACGTATAATCGTACACCTATCTTACATTTAAAAAGCCTATCTTACATTTTTGTAAGACAGGCGTGAATATCAAAAATTTATTATGAAAGTTACCTTCTAGTTCGTAATTCGTTGGTACATTTCTGGTCTTCTATCTCGAAACAGCCCCCAGTTTAGGCGTTCGCTTGCTCCCTTGTCAAGGTCATAAGTTGCTAACAGAACAGCTTCCCCTTGTCTTTCGGCTCGCTCTAGAATAGCTCCTGTTTCATCCGTCATAAAGGAGGAACCGTAGAAGTCAAGACTGGAACTCTGTCCACCATTTTCCTCACTTGGAGTGACTTCCTCCAAACCATAGCGATTGGCTGCAATAACTGGAACAATATTTGCTGCTGCGTGTCCTTGCATCGTACGTTGCCAGTGCCCACAACTGTCTGTATCCAGAATTGGCTCTGAACCGATGGCTGTTGGATAAAAGAGCAATTCAGCACCATTCAATGCAAGACAGCGCGCTGTTTCGGGGAACCATTGATCCCAACAGATGCCAATCCCAATCTTAGCGTAGCGAGTATCCCAGACCTTGAAACCAGTGTTACCAGGCGTGAAATAGAACTTTTCTTGATAAGGAACTAGAAGTTGTTTTACCGATTAGTTTCTATGAAAAAGATGGCAATGT